>NZ_VFQC01000001.1:1287500-1610056 GCF_006717075.1 Haloactinospora alba | reverse complement strand
GCCGTGCAGGATGTCGGCAAGGTGCTGCATCCGCAGCAGCTGGCGGGCCAGATCCAGGGCGGGGCGACCCAGGGTCTGGGGCTGGCTCTGATGGAACAGATCCAGGTCTCGGACAGTGTCATCCGCAACCCGTCATTCACCGACTACCTGATCCCGACGATCCTGGACACACCTCCGATGCGGATCGACGTGTTGGAGCATCCGGACCCGCACTCGCCCTACGGGCTCCGGGGTGCCGGGGAACCGGGGACCCTGTCGTCCACTCCGGCGGTCGTGGCGGCCGTACGGGACGCCACCGGTAAGGAGCTCACACACGCACCGGTCCGTCCGGAGGACATCGTCGGAATCGACATGTGAGGCTCTGCTGCCGCATGAGCCGGCAGCAGTACGGCCTGCCCGTCTCGGGCCGCCGGCGCCCTCGGCGCCGAGGCGGGCAGGCATAACCCAGCTATTTTCGTCACAAGCCCGTTTTGTCGGTAATGTCATCCAGCGTCCCGACGCGTGAAGAGGGAACGGACGCGCGCTACCGACAGCACCCACACCCGTGAACACCCGCACATGAAAACGAACGCACTGTAACCATCCCCATACCAGCGGTGTCCAGGCGGCAGGCGCCTGGACCGCGCATCCCTCCAGGAGGGGACACATGACTCGACTCGACGACCCGGGCCAGCAGTCAGCTGCCCAGCCTGCCGGTCGATCCTGGCTCGACCGGTTCTTCTTCGTCACCGACCGCGGTTCGACCTACGGACGAGAGATCCGCGGCGGTCTCACCACGTTCATGGCGATGGCCTACATCATCGTGCTGAACCCGCTCATCCTGGGCGGGGCCACCGACATCAACGGTGACAGTCCCAGCGTCGCCCAGCTCACCACCATGACCGCCCTGTCGGCGGGCATCGTCACCATATTCATGGGCATCGTCGGCCGCGCGCCCATCGCTCTGGCCGCGGCCCTCGGTGTCATGGCCGTTGTCGCCTACCAGGCCGTACCCCAGATGACCTGGCCCGAAGCGATGGGCCTGGTGATCTGGCAAGGAGTCATCATCATCCTGATGGTGGTGACGGGTATCCGGACAGCGATCATGAACGCGCTGCCACACAACCTGAAGCTGGCCATCGGTGTCGGGATCGGGCTGTTCGTCTCCCTCATCGGCCTGGACAACGCCGGGTTCGTCACCTCCAGCGAGGACTCCCTGCTGCAGCTCGGGGCCGACGGTCACCTGAGCGGCTGGCCCGTGACCGTGTTCATCATCGGACTGCTCACCTCGGCCATTCTGCTGGCGCGCAAGGTCCCGGGGGCTATCTTCTACGGGATCGTCACCGCCACGGTCGTAGCCATCGCCGTGAACTACGCCTTCGACGTTCCAGCCGCCTCGTGGGGGAACAGCGTTCCCGAACTCCCCGGCGCGGTGTTCACGGCCCCGGACTTCAGCCTGCTGGGACAGGTGGACCTGTTCGGCGCGTGGGCCTCGGCCGGCGTAGCCAGCGCCGGGATCATCCTGTTCACCATGATTCTGGCGGGGTTCTTCGACGCGCTGGGCACCATCCTCGCCATCGGGAAGAAAGCCGACCTCACGGACGCGTCGGGCAACATGCCGCGCACGAACCAGATCCTTGGCATGGACGGTGCCGGCGCCATCGCTGGTGGCGTTACCAGCTCCTCGGCCACCCTCGTCTTCGTCGAGTCGACAGCGGGTGTCACGGAGGGCGCCCGCACCGGAATGGCCAGCCTTGTCACGGGTGGGCTGTTCCTGCTCGCGATCCTCTTTTCCCCGATATTCGGCATGGTCCCCGGTCACGCCGCATCGTGCGCGCTGGTTCTGGTCGGCGCGATGATGATGACAGGGGTCAAGGAGATCGAGTGGGATGACATCTCCATCGCGATCCCCGCTTTCCTGACCATCGCGCTGATGCCGTTCACGTTCAACATCGCCACGGGGATCGGCGCCGGCATCATCTCCTACACGCTCATCAAGACCGCCAGCGGCCAGTACCGCGACGTCGGGTGGTTGATGTGGATCCTCACCGGCGTATTCGCTATCGATTTCGGTCTTGCCGGAATAGAGAAAATCCTCGGGGTCTAGCCCGGGTGACGGGCGTCCGGCCTCCCGAACGCCCGTCACCCGGGTCCCGCTCTCCCTCTACAGCACCGGCCCGGGAAGTCCCCCTCCCGGGCCGGTGTACGCGTGTTCGGCCGCCCCTTCCCGCCGGACAGGTCCGTGGGCGAACACGCCGGCACGCGCGGCGCAGGAGGCTCGGAGCGCGGGTCATCCGACGGCGGAAACGTCGCGCCGCTCCATGGCGCGGGGACTGTCCGGGTCCAGCCCCCAGCTGAGGATCCGGCGAGGATGGATACGTATGACCTCGTCCCCGAAGGGCGACACCCCCTCGCCCGTCAGTCGCTCAGCATCCCCCCGCACCTCCACTCCGCGCGGCCTCCATGGTTTGACCGACGCGAGGTCGTCCACCACGAACGACACGTGCGGGTCGGCACCGACGTTGCGCCACTTACCGCTCTGCGACAGGTCGAACCCCGTCACGTCTATGGTGCCCGTCTGGGGGTTGTGGTGCACCAGAACCGGCCGGTTGTTCGGGTACCCGTCCGGGGCGACGGTGGAGAGCCGGCCCAGGCGCTGACTGTTGAGGTAGTCGATTTCAGCCTCGGTGAATGTCATGCCGCTATTCTGCTGGCACGACGGGACACAGCGTCAATGCCGCGCCGCGAAGGGTGTCGGACCACCGCCCGGGTCTCCTCACCAGGTCGGCCGGACGG
This sequence comes from Haloactinospora alba, assembly GCF_006717075.1. Taxonomy (NCBI): domain Bacteria; kingdom Bacillati; phylum Actinomycetota; class Actinomycetes; order Streptosporangiales; family Nocardiopsidaceae; genus Haloactinospora; species Haloactinospora alba. The sequence continues at coordinate 1,607,281 of NZ_VFQC01000001.1, read as the reverse complement.
ACACACCGCCGTCCACAGTTATGTCCTGCCCCGTGACCCACCTGGCCATGTCGGAGGCGAGGAACACGCAGGCGTCGCCAACGTCCTCCGGCCTTCCGAGCCTGCCCAGGGGGGCGGCCTGCTCCCACCGGGCGACTCCCTGCGGCCACTCCTCGTCTATTCCGTCCCGGTGGATCAGGCCCGGTGATACGGAGTTGACCCGGATCCCCCGGCTGCCCAACTCCAGCGCTGCCGCCCGGGCATGCATGCGGACCGCGGCCTTCGCGGAACAGTAGTGCGCGTGCGCCCACTGGGGCTGTTCTCCCTCGATCGAGGCGATGTGGACGATGGAACCGCCGTGGTCCCGCATGGCCTCAGCCGCGGCCTGCGTCGCCGTGAACGTGGCGGTGGTGTTGGTGTCGACGACCGAACGCCAGTCGTCGGACGTCATCTCGGCCAGCGACTGGACCGGCTGTGTTCCGGCGTTGTTCACCAGGATGTCCAGGTGCCCGAAGGTGTCCACGGCTCTGCGCGCCACGGCAGCGCAGGACTCAGGATCGAGCAGGTCCGCCTGGGCCGTTGCTGCCCTGCCACCGGCACGTTCGATGTCGGACGCCACGAGCCGGGCGTTCTCGCCACTGGTTCGGTAGTGCAGCAGCACAGCGGCACCTGCGGCAGCCAGGCGACGTGCTATCCCACCGCCCAGCCCACCGCCGGCACCGGTCACCACGGCGACCCGACCGGACAGCGAGGGAAGGGTGGAGTCCTGCGGATGCTCGGTCACGGGGGCTCTCCAATCTGCGTCCCCAAAAGACACGGGAGGAGTACGAACCGGACACCCGGCAGCGTAGAAGCGTTGCCGGGGCTGCCTCTCCCCAGGGATCCGGCATGGGGTTCCAGGCAGCAGTGGCCGGCCCAGGGGCGACACGGCCACTCTGCCTCTGTCACGAAGGCGTCGGCAGAGCCGCCCGGCACGGCACACTGCGGCGGGCGAGGCCTCACCGGTCCTGCGGCCGCTCCGGAACCGTACCAACGGGAGGGGTGCCGCGGCCCGGGCGGACGACCCGGTTCTCGGTGACGATCGCGGTGATCAGTTCGGCCGGCGTCACGTCGAAGGCCGGATTGAGCGCGCCCGTCCCCTCGGGAGCGGTAGCGATCCCGTCGAACGCGACCACCTCGGAAGCGTCGCGTTCCTCGACGGCGATGTCGTCCCCTCCCGGGGTTTCCGGATCTATGCTGGATTCCGGTGCCACGACGAGGAACGGGACTCCGGCCTGCCGGGCTGCCAGTGCGAGGGAGAACGACCCCACCTTGTTCGCGGTGTCGCCGTTTGCCGCGATCCGGTCAGCACCCACGAGGACAGCGTCGGCGTAGTCCCGGTTCAGCAGGAACGGGCCCGCCGAATCGACGATCACGCTGTGTTCGGCCCCCATGCGCCGCAGTTCCCACGCTGTCAGCCGAGCTCCCTGCAACAGCGGCCGGGTTTCGGTGACCAGGGTGTGGCCCAGCCGCCCCTGCTCGTGCAGCGTCTGCACCACACTCAGGGCGGTGCCCCGCTCCACGGCTGCCAGACCACCAGCGTTACACACGGTCATCGCGCGTATCGACCGACCGGGCAGAAGCTCGCGCAACGTCGCGGCGCCGTTCTCGCCCATGGCCACCGAAGCGGCGATGTCCTCGTCACGCACCGCCAGCGCCTCGGTGAGAACCGCCTGTGCTCCCCGGTCCAGTTGACGCAGTGCCCGGTCCACTCCCCAGGACAGGTTCACGGCGGTCGGCCGAGCGTCCCGCAACCGCCTGGCACCGCTGCGCACCTCCTCCGACGAGTCGGTGGAGGTAGCCAGCAGGGCCACACCCAGCGCGCCCGCCACTCCCAGTGCCGGCGCTCCCCGGACAGCCAGGCGTTGGACGGCGTCGACCAGTGCGTCCGGGTCGGTGACGCGCAGCCGCAGGAACTCGTGCGGTAGACGGGTCTGGTCGACGAGTTCGATACCGCCGTCCACCCAGTCGATCGTACGCATGGCACGCCCTTGCTGGCCGGCAACTGGATCCTTAACCGGACAGCAGGCTAGACAGCCCTACACAGTGCGTCAATTCCTTCCCGTTGGGAGAAAGAGCATCGTTGACGGACGGTGAACGCACCCGTAAGATCCGGCTCTGACCGCTCGGCAGAGTCCCTCCCCTGCATCGGGAGCTGTTCGTCCGCGGCGGCGCGTCGGAAGCCTCCGGGTAACCTCGTTCGTCATCCGCCCGAAAGGCCGCACCGGGACCAGCTGCGAGGTGGAGGGAGCGGACGTCGGCACCGCTCCTCGGGGGCGGGCGCACCGGCGTCGCGGTGGCCACCGGGAAGGCGGGTCAGCGCCGGGGCCGGTATGCGGTCCGGCTCCCCACCGGAGCGCGGTCCGGGGCAGCAACCGCCGCCTCGTTCGACTGTCGCAACGCGCGGACGGCTGTGCCCACACCAGGAAGGAGGAGGGCGTTCCCTCCCCGGAGTGACGGTCCGGGGCTCCACGCCCAGCAAACCGATGGCTCACTCCCCTGACACTGCCCACACACCCGTCACAGCCGCTGGACGGGACCGTGCATCGGGACAGCGCCTCGCCCGGCATCTCGGTCTGGAGCCGCTACCGGACGAGGGCGGGCTGTTCCGCCGCACCCATATCGACGAGCACTCCTCGTGCATCTACTTCATGCTGCTGGCGCCGGAGTTCTCCGCGCTGCACCGGCTACGAACCACCGAGATCTACCACTACTACAGCGGGGCCCCGTTGCGGATGCTGCTGCTGGCACCCGACGGGAACGCGCACCAGCCGATCCTGGGGCCGGACGTGGAGAACGGGCAGCAACCGCAGGTCATCGTGCCGCCCGGCGTGTGGCAGGGCTCCTCCTCCGACGGAGAGTGGAGCCTTGCCGGCGCGATGTCGGCCCCGCCGTTCACCTGGGAACGGTTCGAACTCGGCGAGCGGTCACAGCTGCGGGCGAGCTACCCGCAGGCCGCCTCCCGCATCACCGAACTCACCCGGATCGAACCCTCGCGGTAGCAGCGGCGCGGACCGGTCAACCGCGAAGACGCTGGCTCGCCCGATGGGCCAGTTCCCGACAGACAACCGCGAAGTCCAGCTCGGCGGCAGCCACCGCTTGCGGGAACGTCGAGGTCTCGGTCATCCCCGGTGCGACGTTCACCTCCAGGAAACGCACACTGCCCGCGGAGTCGACAATGAGGTCGGTGCGGGAGATGTCACGCAGCCCCAAGGCGCGGTGGGCGGTCAGTGCCGTACGGGTCGCCGCCTGGAACGCTTCGGTGGAGATGCGTGCCGGGCTGAAGAACTCGGTGCGACCCGGGGTGTACCGGGCCGCGTAGTCGTAGACCCCGCCGTCGGGCACGATCTCCACCGGCGGCAGGGCGGAGGGCCCCTCACCGAGGTCCACGACCCCGACAGCGATCTCGGTTCCCTGGACACGTTCCTCGATCAGTGCGGAGTCGCTGTAGGCGAAGCAACTCACCAGGGCCGCTGACAGGCTCTCGACCGAGTCGACCGGGGTCGCTCCGAACGCCGAACCTCCCTGGTCGGGCTTGACGAACAGCGGCGTTCCGAGCGCGCCGACGATGCGGTCCAGCAACGCCGGCGCTCCCAGGTCGTGGAACGCCGACTTCGGCAGAGTCACCCCTCGCGGCGTGGCGATCCCGTGTTCGGCTACCAGGGACTTCGCGGTGGGTTTGGCGAACGCGACACGGCACGCCTGGGGTGGGGCTCCCACGTACGGGATGTTGTTGAGTTCCAGGATCTCGCGTATCGCCCCGTCCTCCCCGGAAGCCCCGTGCAGTACGGGAAAGACCGCCTGGGGCGGGTCCGTGGCGAGCGTCGCCAGTAGTTGCGCGTCCGCGTCGGCGACCTGGGCCTCCACGTCGAGGCGCCGCAGTGACTCGGCGACGCGCCGCCCGGAGCGGACACTGACCTCGTGTTCGGGAGACATGCCCCCCGCCAGCACGAGAACCCGGTCGAGATCGGCCACGTTTTCGTCCTCTTTCTGCTCTGGTTGCGCCACGGGATCGCCTACGGCTAGGGAAGTTCGGGGGTGGGGCCCGCCTGGTCACCGGTGGTCGGCGCGGAAGTGCTGCCGAAAGTATCACGCAGTGAGATCTCGCTCTGGATAACCCCGGACAGGCGGCGGACGCCCTCCCGGATCCGGTCCGGAGTGGGGTAGCAGAAGGACAGCCGCATGTTGCGGTGCCCGTCGTCGTTGGCGAAGAACCCCGTACCCGGGACGTAGGCCACCCGCTCGTTGACGGCACGCGGCAGCATCGCTTTGGAGTCCAGCCCTTCGGGCAGGGTGAGCCAGACGAAGAACCCGCCCTGCGGACGGGTCCAGGTGGTGCCTTCCGGCATGAGCGTGTCGAGAGCCGAGATCATCGTGTCTCGCCGGTCGCGGTACATCTCGACGAAGTCCTTGATCTGCTCCCGCCAGGGATGGTTGGTCAGGTAGCGGGCCACCACCATCTGGTTGAAGGTGGAGTGGCTGAGCATCGCGGACTCCGCCGCCAGGACGAGTTTGGCGCGCACTGCCGACGGCGCCAGTACCCACCCGATCCGGAAACCGGGCGACAGGGTTTTGGAGAACGACCCCAGGTAGATGACGCTCTCGGGTGCCTGAGCGCGCAGCGCCGTGGTGAGCTCTCCCTCGTAACGCAGCAGGCCGTAGGGGTTGTCCTCCAGCACGAGCAGCCCATAGCGCTGGCATATCTCCACCACCCGGTCACGGCGTTGCGCGCTGAGCGTGACGCCGGCGGGGTTCTGGAAGTTGGGGATGGTGTAGAAGAACTTGACCCGACGCCCCGCGGCGGTGAGGTTCGCCAACGACTCCTCGAGCGCCTCCGGAACGACCCCTTCTTCGTCCATGGCCACATGGTGGACATCGGCCTGGAAGGCGGCGAAGGTGTTGACGGCGGTGAGGTAGGTGGGGGCCTCGCACAGGACGACATCGCCAGGGTCGACGAAGACGCGGGTTATGAGGTCCAGCGCCTGCTGCGAACCCACGGTGACCATAACGTCGTCCGGGCTCGCGGTGATCCCCTCGAGACTCATGACATCGCAGATCTGCTCACGCAGCGCCTCGTTCCCCTGCGCGGAGCCGTACTGCAGTGCCTCCGACCCCTGCTCCGTGGCAACCTGGCGCACCAGTTCCCCGATGTTCTCCAGGGGAAGGGCGTCGACGTTCGGCATCCCCCCCGCCAGCGACACCACCTCGGGACGGGAGGCCACCGCGAAGAGGGCCCGGACCTCCGATGCCACCATCCCCTGGGTTCGCGCGGCGTAGGAATCGATATAGGGGTCGATACGTGAGCCCTGCGTTGAGGACGGGTGGTGGGATTCTCGGGGTTCGGCAGACACGTTCCACCTCCGCGGATTCGGGTTGTGGGTGTTTCGGTGCGGTTTCGTGGGACCGCCAAGCGCGTTTTGGGCCTCGAGGGAAACGGTCCGTGCGCGTAGCAACCCGGACGGCAGCCGGTGCGCTGGGAAGGCGTGTTCCTGGACGCGGGTTCCGTGGGTGATGTTCAGCCAAGTGTACGTTCCACCAGCCGTGCTCCGGGAAGAGACCACCGTCTATAACGACTATCACGGGTAACCGCTTGCTCCGAACCGCTCCGGAGTAACGCCGGACACGGCAAAATCCGGGTCAACCGGAACCGCGGCCATGCCGTGCGCCCCCGGGAAACGGTCGGGACCGGCACCGGGGCCTCCCAGGGGCGCGGCGTGGTCGTTTCCCGGGTCCTGCCATGCTGGGGCGGCCAGGAGGAAGCGTCGAAAGGCGAAGGAATGGGGTTTGTCGCCTCGCTCGCGGCGTTCGCGGGCCGGTGGTTCGCCGTGCTGGTCGTGCTCGGTGCGGTGGTCGGGCTCGTGGCGCCGGACCAGACAGCCCGCCTCGCCCCGTGGATCTCCCCGCTGCTCGGCATGATCATGTTCGGGATGGGGCTGTCCCTGCGGGCCTCGGATTTCGCGGTAGTGGCCAGGCGACCGCAGGCGGTGCTCGTGGGCATCGTCGCGCAGTTCCTGGTGATGCCACTGGTGGGCTACGGTATCGGTGTCGCGCTGCAGCTTCCACCGATGCTTCTGGTGGGGATGGTGCTTGTCGGATCCTCGCCCGGTGGGACAGCGTCGAATGTGGTCGTCTACCTCTCCCGGGGCGACGTGGCCCTCTCCGTGGCCATGACCTCAGTGTCGACGCTTCTCGCCCCGCTGCTCACCCCCGCACTGGTGCTGTTGCTGGCCGGATCCACGCTGCCCGTCGACGCCGGTGGCCTGTTCCTCTCCATCGTGCAGGTGGTTCTCGCGCCGGTCCTGGCCGGACTGGTCGTACGTGCGGTTGCGGGGCGGCGCATCCACGCGGTCCTGGAAGCGCTCCCGCTCGTGTCGGTTGGCGGCATCGTCGTCGTGGTGGCGGCCGTTGTCGGCAGTAACGCCGGCGCGGTCCTGGACACTGGCCTCCTGCTGGCGCTGGCGGTGGTGCTGCACAACGGTTTCGGTTTGGTGCTGGGATACGCTTCCGCTCGGTTCAGCAGGCTCCCCGAGTCGGCGCGGCGCGCGGTGAGTGTCGAGGTCGGCATGCAGAACTCCGGTCTGGCGGCGACGCTGGCCACAGCGCACTTCGCTCCGCTCGCCGCGCTGCCCGGTGCGTTGTTCTCGGTGTGGCACAACCTCTCCGGATCCCTCGCCGCCAGCTTCTGGGCGCGCCGCTGACGGCGGGGCGGCGCTGGGCGCCGCCGCCGATCAGGCTTTGCCCATGGCGAGCACGCCGACCAGGTCATAGGCGACATGGGCGGCTGCCGTGGCGGTGATCTGCGCATGGTCGTAGGCGGGGGCGACCTCGACGACGTCGGCCCCGACAAGGTGGCACGAGGCCAGCCCGCGCAGGATCTCCAGCAACTCCCGACTGGTCATACCACCGGCCTCGGGTGTACCGGTACCCGGAGCGTGGGCGGGATCGAGCACGTCGATGTCGACCGAGACGTACAGCGGACGCGACCCGATCCGCTGGCGCAGCGCGTCCGTCACCTCGTCCACCCCCTTACGCATCACGTCGGCCGAGGTGACGATGCCGAAGCCGAACCTGCGGTCGTCCTCGAGGTCCCTCTTGCCGTACAGCGGCCCGCGGGTGCCGACGTGCGCCAGGGCCTCGGTGTCCAGCAGCCCCTCCTCCGCGGCACGACGGAAGGGCGTTCCGTGGGTGTAGGGCTCACCGAAATACGTGTCCCACGTGTCCAGGTGCGCGTCGAAGTGCAGCATCGCGATCGGGCCGTACTGGCGGTGGAGGGAACGCAACATCGGTAGGGCGATCGTGTGGTCGCCGCCGAGCGTCACCAGGCGGGTCCCGGTTCGCGCGTAGTCGGTTACCGCCGCGTCGATGGTCTCGACCGCCTCACCGATCGAGTAGGGGTTCACGGCGATGTCGCCCCCGTCGGCCACCTGGAGCTGGTCGAAAGGCGCCAGGCCGAGTCCCGGGTTGTAGGGGCGCAGGAGCCGGCTGGACTCGCGGATACCCGAAGGGCCGAACCGCGCTCCGGGACGGTAGGACACCCCCGTGTCGAACGGGACGCCGACGACGGCGATGTCGGTGTGGTCGACCTGGTCGGTTCTGGGGAGGCGGGCGAAGGTCGCTGGACCGGCGAACCGGGGGAGCTTGCTGGAGTCGGTGGGGCCGATCGGTGTGGTCATCGCTGTGGTGGGCGCAGCGTCTCCCGCACCGCAGAGCGGAGTGTGCGCCCGCCTCCTTTCTGGTGGTTCGGGGGTGGCTGCCCGCCGTTCGGGGGGCGGAATCCGGTCCGCGGTCAGGTTATAGCCGAGGGTGGGTACCCGTAACTGGGCGGAAGGCACGACGAGACGGCTCGTGTTTGTGCACTCCGCATCGGAACCGCGGCACGGACGGCCCGAGTCCGCCGCGCTCACTCCTCGTTGAGGCCGCCCGAGTTGTAGCGCTCCACCCCCACCAGAGCAAGGTTCATCACGCGGTCGGTCAGGGTGTCCGGGGACTCCTCCGGGTGCTCCAGCAACCAGTCCGTGAGGGCGTCGGCGGCGCCTGCCGCTATGCGCGCGAGGATCTCGGCGTCCTTGGTGGAGATGACGCGTTCGCCGTCCGGGAGTTTCGTGCCGTTGACGACCAGGGCGGTGATTTCGTCCATGACGCGGCAACGCGCCTGGCTGACCTCGGTGGAGAAGGGCTCCCCCTGGCTGCGTGCCTGCTGGTAGAGCACGGCCCAGCTCGCCTGGTTGTCGGCCACGAAACGGAAAAAGGCGTTCAGCCCTCTCCAGAGCCCCATCTCCGGGGGATCATCGGAACAGATCGCCGAACGCAGGGTCTCCACCAACCGGTCGGCCTCTCGGTGGATACAGGCGGTGAACAGCCCCTCCTTGGACCCGAGGTAAATGTAGACCATCGGTTTGGATATCCCCGCCGCTTCCGCGATCTCCTCCACACTCGCGGTGTGGTACCCGCTACGGGAGAACACGGGAATCGCGGCATCGATCATCTGCTGTTCCCGTACCTGACGGGGCAACCGTTTCTGTTTGCTGACCACGCGTCCCGACCCTATCGGGAGCACGCGCGGGCGCCCGCGCGCCCGGAAAAGGCGCAACACCGCGTACCTGCACCGGGACGCACGGGCATTGTGCGTGTCCCTCGCCACACTTAGACTTCCCGCGTTCCACACGCGTCCCACTCCCCCTCAGAAAAAGGACGATGATGGTAGGGCACGCCGGGTCACGCACGGGAAGCGCGTCGCAGCTGCGACGGGTAGCGTCAGCCAGTTTCGTCGGCACCACGATCGAGTGGTACGACTTCTTCATATACGCGACCGCTGCCCAGCTCGTCTTCGGGACGCAGTTCTTCACGGACCTCTCCCCCACGGCCGCGAACCTCGCCGCCGTCACCAGCATCGGCGTGAGCTTCGTCGCCCGCCCGTTGGGTGGGATCGTCATGGGGCACTTCGGTGACCGTGTGGGACGCCGGACCATGCTGGTGCTGGCTCTCGTCGCGATGGGGGTGGCCACCGTCGGCGTGGGGATGCTGCCGACCTACAGCCAGATCGGAGTGGCCGCGCCGGTGCTGTTGGTGACACTGCGGTTGCTCCAGGGAGCGAGCGCCGGCGGCGAGTGGGGCGGCGCGGCGCTGATGGCAGTGGAGCACGCGCCGCGGCATCGGCGGGGCTTCCTCGGCGCCTTCCCCCAGCTGGGCGCCCCCGCGGGCCTGGTCGCGGCCAACGGAGTGTTCTCCGCGGTCTCAGCGTTCACGAGCGAGGCACAGTTCGACGCCTGGGGGTGGCGTGTTCCCTTCCTGGTGAGCGCGGTACTGATCGCGGTGGGCCTGTTCATCCGGCTGCGGGTGGAGGAAAGCCCCGAGTTCGACCGTGTCCGCGAGCAGCAGGAACGGGTCCGGCGGCCACTCGTCCAGCTGTTGCGAACGCACCGTAAGCAGCTCCTCATCGCTGTGGGCGTGTTCATCGCCAACAACGGGATCGGGTACATACTCATCGCGTTCATCCTCGGCTACGCGACCTCCACCCTCGGGGTCGCCCGGAACACGATGTTGCTCGTGATCGTGGCCGGCGCCCTGTTCTGGATCGTCACCACCCTGTGGGCAGCCCACTGGTCCGACACGGTGGGACGGCGCCCCGTCTACCTTGTCGGCTCGGTTTGGCTCCTCGCCTGGTCCTTCCCGTTCTTCCTGCTGCTGGACACCGCGTCGGTCCCGCTCATGCTGCTGGCTGTCCTGATGCTGGCCGCCGGGTTGGGAATGACCTACGGTCCGCAGTCCGCCCTGTACGCGGAGCTGTTCCCCGCACGCGTGCGCTACAGCGGAGCCTCGTTCGCCTACGCTCTCGGCGCCGTCCTGGGAGGTGGGATCGTTCCGTTCGCTTCGGCGGCGTTGCAGGCCTCCACGGGAACCAGCATGTCCGTCGCGGCGTACATGTTCCTGCTCGGTTGTGTTTCGCTCGTCGCCGTGGTGCTGATCCCGGAGACACGGGAAAACGTCCGAGCGCGGTTCCGGGCGGAGGAAGAAGGCTGACGCGAACTCTGGCCAACCAACTGGTCGGTCTTATACGCTCCTCGCCAGTTTCACACCCACACACGCCATGTCCGGGAGAGCTGTAGATGAGCACCACCGTCAGGGCCGCCGTCTGTACCGGAACCACAGATCCGCTGCGCATCAGCGACGTCTTCCTTCCAGAGCCCGGTCCGGGACAGGTTCGGGTCCGTCTCTCCGCCGCGGGTGTGTGCCACTCCGACCTCTCCCTGGCCAACGGCACCCTTCCCCAGGCCCTGCCCGCCGTTCTCGGCCATGAGGGAGCCGGCAGGGTGGAGTCCGTGGGGCCGGACGTCACCCGCACCGACATCGCGCCCGGCCAGCACGTCGTCCTCAACTGGTCCCCGCCGTGCCGGGAGTGTTGGTTCTGCACCAACGACGAGCCCTACCTGTGCGAGCAGGGGCTGGACCCCGCCTCCCGCGCCTACGCGAACCTGGAGGACGGCACCCCCGTGTTCCCTGGCCTGGGAACCGGGGCTTTCGCCGAGGCCACCGTCGTTCCGTCGCACGCTGTGATCCCGCTACCGGAGGGGGTCACCCCCAGCACGGACGCCCTTCTCGGGTGCGCCGCCCTCACCGGGTGGGGGGCTGTCACCAACTCCGCACGGGTCCGCGCTGGTGAGTCCGCGGCCGTCATCGGACTGGGCGGGGTCGGTCTGGCGACTCTCCAGGCCCTACGCCTGGCGGGAGCCGACCCGATCATCGCCGTGGACGTGTCTCCCGCCAAGGAGGAGCTCGTCCGCAAGCTGGGTGCCAGCCACTTCGTCGCCGCGGGCGACAACACGCCCCGGGAGCTTCGTGGACTCACCGGCGGCCGTGGGGTCGACCACGCGTTCGAGGTGGTCGGTTCGAGCACCGCCATCCGCACCGCCTGGAGCGCGACGCGGCGGGGAGGGACGACGACGGTCGTCGGTGCGGGTGCCAAGGAGGACACCGTCGGGCTCAGTGCTCTGGAGATCTTCCACTCCGCGCGCACGCTACGGGGCTGCATGTACGGCGCGTGTGACCCTGACCGGGACATTCCGGTACTGGGGCAGCGGGTACGCGACGGCGAGCTCGACCTGGCTACGATGGTGACCGACGAGATCGGCCTGGACGAGGTTCCCGAAGCCTTCCGCCGCATGCGCGAGGGGCGGGGCGGACGTTCGATCGTCCGGTTCGAGTGACGAGGGGGCGGCCGCGGCCGCCCCCTCGGTTTTCGCGTGAACCGGAGTCCCACGACGATTCGGAGGGGATATTGACTCAGGCACAGGTCCAACACCCCGTACGTTCGATGGCCACGGTCACCGCCCAGCTCGTGGCCGGCGGAAGCCCGTTCGAGATGGAGACGGTCGACGTCAACGGTGTTTCCACGCGCGTCTGGAAGCACGCGCCGCCGGACCTACGCGCCGTTCTGGAAAGCAGCGCGCAGCACGGCGGGACCCCGGCACTGGTGTACGGCGACGAACACCTCTCCCACAGCGCCTACTTCCGGACCGCAGCTACCCTGGCGCACCGCCTCACCGACCAGTACGGAGTGAGCAAGGGCGACCGTGTCGCTATCGCCATGCGCAACTACCCGGAGTGGGTGGTGACCTTCTTCGCGGCCGTCTCCATCGGAGCGATCGTGGTTCCACTCAACTCCTGGTGGAGCGCGGAGGAGCTACGCTTCGGGCTGACCGACAGCGAAGCGGCGCTGCTCGTGGCAGACGAGGAACGGTTGCGGAGCCTGTCCGCGGACCTTCCGGAACTCGGCGTCCCCGCGATCGCCGTGCGCAGTGGGGCACAGCTCCCCCGGGGAGCACGGTCCTGGGAAGAGGTCGTCGGGGAGGTCACCGGGGACGTAGGGCTTCCCCCCGCCGAGCTCGCACCGGACGACCCAGCCGCCATCTTCTACACGTCGGGAACCACCGGAGTGCCCAAGGGGGCACTGAGCTCACACCGGAACATGATCTCCAACATCGTCTCCGGACAGTACGGTCGGGCCCGGTCGCTGATGCGCCTGGGGCTCGACCTTCCCGACCTGTTGGAGTACATGGCGGCGCTTCCCACCCAGGTGATCCTGTGTGTTCTTCCGCTGTTCCACACGACGGGAGCGCAGACCGTCATGCTCCCCACGCTGGCCAACGGCGGGACCCTGGTCCTGATGTACAAGTGGGACACGGACGAGGCGCTTCGGTTGATCGAACGGGAACGGGTGACCGCGATCACCGCCGTACCGGCGATGATCTCACAGATGCTGGCGTCCCCCCGGTTGGACGACCACGACCTCTCCAGCCTGCTCACACTCGCCAGTGGTGGGGCCCCGGCCGCTCCCGACCTTGTCTCCCGCGCCCGGAACCACCTGACGGACGTCCTGCTGGGGCAGGGCTACGGGCTGACCGAGTGTTCGGCGACAGCGACGGTCAACGGCGCCAGTGACTACGTGCTGCGCCCGGAGAGCGCGGGAGCACCGGTGGCGACCGTGGACATCGTGGTGGTGGATCCCGGTGGTGCGGAGCTACCCGCCGGTGAGGTGGGCGAGATCCTCATCCGCGGCCCCGGAGTGATGCTGGGCTACTGGCGGCGTCCGGATGCCACCGCTGAGGCGTTCAGCGGGGCCTGGTTGCGCACTGGGGATCTTGGTTATCTTGACCAGGAAGGCTTCCTTTACATTGTAGATCGGGCTAAGGACGTCATTATCCGCGGCGGGGAGAACATCTACTGCGCGGAGGTGGAGGCCGCCGTCCACGAGCACCCGGCCGTGGCGGACGTGGCCGTGCTCGGCGTTCCCCACGAGGTATTCGGGGAGGAAGTGGGCGCGGTGGTGCGGTTCTGGGAGGGGCAGCACGTGCCCCCCGAGGAGCTGCTCTCCCACCTGCGTTCCCGGATCGCCCCGTTCAAACTTCCCGAGCACATCCGCTCCACAGCGGAGGAGCTCCCGCGCAACGCCGCCGGCAAGCTGATGAAGAAACAGCTGAAGGAACAGCAGGGCTGGAGTTCCGCTCCCCCCGACACGTCCGGGTGACGAACGCAGCCACCAGGACGCGGGTCATATCGCCCTCCGGAAGGTAACGACGAGCAGTGGACGCGCCTCCCGTCGGTCACCGGCGTGACGTGTCCCTGCCCAACCGCGCCAGGCCTTTCCCTGCTCTCCCGGCGGCCCCGAGCCAGGAGCGGCCGGACCGGGGAGGGCCACGCGGCCCGGCTCCTTCCGGGACATGCGAACGCAGCAGGACTGTGGTCGGCGGCTCACGGGCGGCGTTCGGACGGGGACGGGTCAGCTGTGAGCCGCAGGCGAGCCGATCGGTGTCGTCTGGGCGAGGGCGATGCGCCATGCTCCCCCGGTTCGCACCACCGTGTAGGTGAGCGCTCCCGCCCCTGGCAGCGCCTCCGAGCCGTCCGTACCACTGCGACCGTCATGGACCGTCTTGACGCAGCTGACCACGGCGGTGTCCCGTGTCAGGAGGCGGATGTCAACGACCTCCACCCGGGTCCGAACCTCGCGGAGCGGAGAGGCCAGGGCGGCTGACATCGCCTCGCCGTAGGCCTCACGGCCGAGTACCCGCCGTCCGGCCAGGTTCACGATCACGACATCGGGAGTATGCAGGGAAAGCAGGTGTTCCGGGGTGTTCTGCCACTCCTGGGCCTGTGACACCAGTTCACGGATGGCTGTCTGGTCCCCTTCGGAAGGGGTGCTTGTCACGGTGTTCATACGCCGAAGCTAGAACATCAACCTTACTTGAGGTCAACTGCACCGCTCTGTTCGCCCGAATCCGGAGCGAAAGCCCACGAACGGGTCAGACCCGACCCGAGTCCGGACATCCCTGACGCGGGTGCGCGAGGGCCATATCCACCATCGGGTAGATCTCGAGCACCTCCTGCAACCTCAGCGCGTCCAGAATCCGCTGCGCTGTGGACGACGGTTCGGCCAGCACCATATGCCGCCCCTCACGGGTCAGGCTGCGGTACACCACCATCAGTTCCCGTACACCGCTAGCGTCCAGGAAGGTGACACCGGACAGGTCCACGAGCACACACGCACACCCGGACCGTCCAGCGGCGTGGAGAATCCTGTCCCGCATCGCGGTAGCAGTGGCGATGTCGATCTCCCCGTGTACGGGAACCACGACGGCTCCCGTACACGGGAAACGTTCCCATTCTCCTCCGGACACGCGGTGCCGCCCCTCCAATACGACCGTTCAGGAAATGCCTGCCGTCTTCCCGAGCTGCCACCCGCCAGTAGTGCTGGGGGCTCCCGTCCCGCTGGTGGTGAGGACTTCGCGCCTACCGTTGGTCCGCAGACGGCGCTCGGGGCACCACCAACGCCGTGACCGCACTGCTCGCCACGGGCTGCGCGCTGGGAAACGCACGGCACGGGCCTTGCTCCGCCGCGACGGACACAGCGCCCGGGGCCAGAGGGGACCCGGGCGCTCGTGGTGCCCGCTCGGCCGGGTCGCGCAGCCCGGCCCACGGGAAGGGCCGCCCGTTCCCGCGGCCGCGCCGCAGAGGAGTCCACGACGGCGCCCCGCTTCGTTCCCCGCCCCAACCGTGTCGCCGGCCGGGAAGGCGGCGCAGGAAAGCCGGTGTCGCCGACCGCGGTACGGGACGAGACCACCGGTCCGGGACGGGGCTGGCCCCGGACTGGACCGGTGGTCCTGCAACGCCTGTCCCACCAGGAGACCCTCCTGGTGACAGCCCGAACGTGACGGAACGGGTTTCATCGTTCACGCCCCGTCCCGTCCCTGTTTCCGGAGAGGGGTCCCCACCGGGTGCGGTGGGGCGCCGCGGGCACGGATCCCAGTACCCGGCGTTGGGGAAGCACGCCGGAGTAGGTCTGCTGTCCTACGCGGAACGGAGCCACCGGGGCACCTCCCTCTGTGGTGGCTGGTGCTGGTAACGGCAGGTCTCCACCCCGGGGGATGAAAGCCCTCACCTGCAGGCGGGGGAACCCGTTACTTCTTGCGCACGGAGCGTTTCCCAACCTCACGTAACTTCACGATCACCTCTGCGCGTCGGATACTAGCGGCTCAGGCTCATGCGTGTGGGACTTTTCGTGAAATTGCTCCTGGAATCTGTGGTTACCGGAACCGCTCCCGCCGCACCGGTCCTCGTTCGACTACAGAGGGGTTGCGACCACCATCCGCATCGCCAGAGGCAACTGGCGCATCTCCACCGCGCGCAGTCCCGCGGCGCGCAGAACCGTCTCGTACTCGCCCTCGGTACGTTCCCGGCCACCGGTCATCACCATCATGTGCATGTCGAACGCCAGTGCCAAGCTGGAATCGCCGCTTTCCGGAATAACCCGCTCCACGATCAGCAGTCGGCTCCTCTCGCCCATCGCCTCCCGGCACCGGGAGAGCAGCTGCCGACAGGACGTATCCCCCCAGTTGTGCAGGACACGGCACAGCAGGTAGACATCCCCGCCCGCGGGCACCTCCTCCAGGAAATCCCCTGAGGTGACAGTGCACCGCTGAGCTGCCACGTGGTCCGCCAGCTTCTCCTCTGCCACACGTGCGGTGTCGGGACGTTCGTACAGCACACCGTGCAGGTGTGGATGGGCCGAGAGAACCGCCGCCAGCAGCGTCCCGTCACCACCGCCCACGTCAACGAGGCACCGGACCGAGGAGAAATCGTAGGCATCCGCGATCCCGTCCGTCGCCACGTTCGACGCGGCCATGGCCGCGTCGAACGTGTCCTGGCGCTGCGGACAACGGGCCAGGTGCTCGTAGACGCTGTCGCCGTGTGCGATCCGGAAGGCGGTGTCCCCGGTGCGCACACTCTCCTCGAGAACCGCCCACGCCTCGGTGACGAGTGGGTCGTCATAGAACAGCACGAGATCGCGGAGCGAGGACGGGTGGTCGGCGCGCAACAGCTTCCCCATCCCGGTGATCGTGGTTCCGTCCCAGCGTGTACGTACGACGCCAAGCGCGGCGAGCAGACGCAACAGGCGCCACAGTGGGTCGGGCCGTACCGAGAGCTCGGCGGCAAGGTCGGCGTGCTCCACCGGCTCCTCGCCGAGGCGGTCCGGAAGGCCGATCCTAACGGCGGCCGCCAGCGCTTTCCCCAGCCACGGCCCGATCAGCAACCGCAGCAGCTCCGTACGGCCGGCCTCTTCACTGTGCATACCACTCCCACCCGTTACGCATGACGCTGGAATCATAACCGTACGAACAAACGGATGGCATCACCTGTGGAGTGTTCGGGGGTGATGTTCATAGCCAGTTACTCCGTTTGAAAACGAGATAGAGGGCGATACACACTCCCGCCATCAGCACCAGCGAAAACGGGTATCCCAGGGGCCACCGCAGCTCCGGCATGTGGGAGAAATTCATCCCATAAATCGTTCCCACCAGGGTGGGAGCGAACAGAATGGCCGCCCAGGAGGAAATCTTCTTGACCTGTTCGTTCTGCTGGTACCCGGCCTCGCTCAGCCTGCGCATCTCCTCGTTCTGCGCCTGGGACACGAGAGTGGCGTTGACGGTGAGAATCCCTTCCAGCATCTGCCGGAAGCCGTCGGCGCGTTCGGCGACAGTGGTGGCGTGGTCGGCCACATCGCGCAGGTGACGTCGCAGCTCCCCTGCCGCACCGGAGGTGTCGCTACCAGTGGTCAGGTGGTCGAGTATCGTCAGCAGGGACCGGGTGGCGCGTTGGAACTCGATCACCTCGCGCGAGAGTTCGTAGATGCGCCGTGATGCTTCGGGAGCGCCTTCGAAGACCCGGTTCTCGGCATCGTCCACATCGTTCTGCAGACCCGCGACGACCGGGGCGTAACCGTCCACCACCGTGTCCAGGAGTGCGTACAGCACGGACTCGGGGCCCGTCGCCAACAGGTCGGGCTTGCTTTCCAGACGCTGGCGCACGGCGGGTGGTTGGGGAACATCGCTGTGCCGGACCGTCAAAACGAAACGCCGCCCGAGGAAAATGTGGATCTCGCCGAACTGGACCCGCGCTGTGTCGTCGCGGTAGCGAGCTGGTTTGAGTACGACGAACAGGGTCTGGTTATAACGCTCGATTTTCGGACGCTGGTGGGCGACGATCGTGTCCTCCACCGCCAGCTCGTGGAGCTCGAACTCGGTCGACACGGTGGACATCTGGGATTCCGTGGGACGCAGCAGGCTCACCCAGACGAACGCACCGGGTTCCTCCGGAACGCGAGCACTCACACCGGAGAGGTCGGTGGGTGTCGCGCTGCGACGGCCACCGGTATAGATCGCCATGTCGATGACCTGTCCACTGGCTTCCTCGCCCGTTACCTCCGAACCGGCACGTGGGTCCATGGACCGTTCGGGAACGATCTCCTCCCCGTCGTGCGGCGCGATCTCCGGTGGTGTACGGCGCCCAGGAAGCCAGTCCCGTTTACGGTACTGTGGCATGATTTTCCCCAGAACCTTTGCCTTTACAGCGTAGATTCATTTGTCGCGGCGACGGTAGGATCATCTCGCCCAACCTTCCCACCGGTCAGGAGACACGCGCAGGACACGCCATTCGCCCCGGCGAAACTCCCCACAGACCAACCGCGATACCGGGAGGGTTCCGAAGCGGGGAGTGTTCCTCCCCCTACTCCCAGAGCGGGAAACGAACGGATTCGCCCCACACACGCGCCCCCACAACCGGGCAACGCAGCCGGACGCATGGGAGGCGCGGACTATCCCGGCGGCCGCACTCCCGCGGAGCACCGCGTCCTCCTGACTCCCGGAACGCCAGGACCATCCCCGGAAACCGAGGTGAACGACGGGACCCGGAACGTCGCGATCCCCGGCGTGACGACCAGGGAAGAAGGAACCTGGCTGCCGGTAACACCGGCGGAACTCTTCCGTTCCCCGAGACACTTGCCGCGGGACGGGGACGGGGACGGGAACCGAACACAGAGAACATCCCGTCGGGAGACCAGGAACCCCACCGGCAAAGGACGCGAAAGGCCAAACCGGTCCGCGCTCCGTTCCGCCCCGCCCACGGTTGGCCCTTCGTAGGTGGTGGTAAACCAGGATCTGCCACTGCGGCGGTGAATATCCCGGGCGGCCGGACTGGCCGCATCAGCCTGTGGAGCGCAGGTAAGACCCGAGCACGCTCGGGCACAGCGCGGCGAAGCAGGAATCCGCCGCAGCGGCCAGGTGGCCGCCGTAGGAATCCCCGGCCTTTAAGGCCAGGGAGCGGAAGTCAATTTCGGGTGATACCTCTTCCCCCGGAGGGCTCTGTAGCGTCTGCGTCATGGAGTGGAGTGACAGCGGGACGGACAGCGGAACGACCGGGCCGAGGGGGCGACGAACCTCCGGGACGGTCCGGTGCGTACCACGGTCCGGGGCCTACTCCTCACCGCATTCGTGTTGGCCGCGGCACTCGACACGTGGTGGTCCGTTTCCGGTACCGGACAGGTGTCGGTGTTCTCGGGATGGACCCCCGTCCTCGGGACACTGGCCTACGCCCTCGGCAGGCTCAACACGCGGACCGCTGCGTGGCTGCCCGCCGTCGCCGCGCTGTTGCAACCGTTCACCACCCTGTACGGCGCGGGTGGGGTAACGCTCGCTCTCGCCAAGGGCACCGTCGGGGTCTGTTTCGTGGTTCTTCCGTGGCTGCTCGGCCGTTACCTGCGGGAACGCGCGGCTGCCGCCTCTGTTGGGTGGGAGCGCGCCGAGCTACTGGAACGGGAGCAGGAGGTGGTCGCAGAGCGGGAGCGGTTACGGGAGCGCGCCCGGCTCGCCGAGGAGACGCACGACACTCTGGGGCACGAGCTCAGCCTCATCGCCGTGCGTGCCGGTTCGATGCAGGTCTCCCCTGCTGCCGGGGAGGAAGAACTACGCGGGGAAGCGGGCGAGCTACGGGAGGACGCCGTCCGTGCCATGGAGCGGCTGCAGGAGATCATGGGGATCCTTCGGGACACGGACGGGACGCTGCCCGGCGGAGCACATCGGCAGTCGGTCACCGGGCTGGTCGCGAGCGCCCGCGAGGCCGGAATGAGTGTCCGGATGCTGGGAGCCGGCTGTCTCGAGGGTCTTCCGGAGTACGCGCAACACGCGCTCTACCGAGTGGCGAGGGAGGCGTTGACGAACGCGGACAAGCACGCCTCCGGAGCCGCGGTCGCGCTCCACGCCGAGCGGGAGGCGCGGGACGGTGTCACGCTCCGGGTCAGTAACGACCCTCCTCCCGAGGGCGCGCAAGACACCGGAGGGCCAACGGGAGGGAGCGGTCTTGCCGGTCTCGGGGAATACCTACGGTCCGTGGGCGGAACCGTCCGGTCGGGGCCACGCTCCGACGGCGGGTTCGAGGTGGTGGCACGGCTGCCGCGGGCCACAGACGGTCCACGCTCGACCGTTCCGGGATCGGGGGTACGACGGCAGTTCGTCACACACCGACGCCGTGTCCACCGGGCGCTGGCCACCAGCGTCGCTGTCCCCGCCGGAGCTGTGGCGGTTCTGACAGCGCTGTGGCTGGGATACTACGGTTATGTGTCCGCCGACTCGGTGCTGGAACCCGACACGTTCCACCGTCTCCGTATCGGGGAGGACCAACGGAGGGTGGAGGACACTCTCCCCGACACGCAGATGCTCGATCCTCCGCGTCAGGGTGAGCCGCCGGATGCCGCCTGCCAGTACTACCGCACGCGGGCCGCGTTTCCGGGAACGGGCACGGAGGCCTACCGGTTGTGCTTCACTCAGGGTCAGCTCACCACCAAGGAGACCGTCCGCCTGGGATCGGTAGGGGAGGAGGATCAGTGATCCGGGTACTGCTGGCCGACGACGAGAGGCTGATACGTGCGGGCATCGGCAGCATCCTGTCGTCCGACCCCGCCATCGAGGTGGCGGCCGAGGCCGACTCCGGCCGGGAGGCGGTCGACAGGGCCCGCGAGTACCAGCCGGACGTGGCGCTTGTCGACATCCGGATGCCCGACACCGACGGGCTCACCGCCATCCCCGGAATCACGGGAGCGTCACCGGCAACCGCAGTGGCGATGCTGACCACGTTCGGCAGGGACGAGTACGTCACCCGCGCTCTCGACGAGGGCGCGAACGGCTTCCTGCTGAAGACCGCTGCCCCCCACGAACTGGTGTCGGGTGTGCACGCCATCGCGGCCGGCGGGGCTTTCCTCTCCCCCGAGATCACGCGGCGGGTCATAACGCACGTGCGGAACCGGAGGGTCTCTCCGGACGAGGACCGGCTCGCTGTGCTCAGTGCTCGGGAACGGGACGTACTGGCACTGGTCGGTGACGGAAGGTCCAACGCCGAGATCGCGCGGAAACTGTACGTCTCCGAGGAGACAGTGAAGAGTCATGTCAGTGCGATACTCGCACGACTCGACCTGGCCAACCGGGTCCAAGCGGCCATCCTGGCCCACGAGGCCGGGATCGCCACCGAGTGACACCTGCTCCGACGTGAGGAGGGACCGTGAACGACACCGGGCCGGATCCGTCGCCCTGGTTCCGGATCCGGGCGGCTTCCCCCGAGGACGCGCTGGCAGTGGACACTGTCCGCACGGCGGGTTGGCGTCACGCCTACCGGGGCGTCGTCCCCGATGCCGTCCTGGACGGCATGACGCCCGACCCGCCACGCCGACGACGGCAACTCGCGGATCCCGGCCCCGGCGGCTTCGACTACCTCGCCGAGTCCGGTGGAAGAGTGATCGGATGGGTTTCCGCCGGCCCCGTGCGCGACAGCGACCTGTCCACCGCGGTACAGGAGGTGTACGCCTGTTATGTCCATCCCGACCAGTGGGGACACGGCGTCGGCGCGGCGCTGCTCACCACGGCGCTGGGTACCCTCACCGGCCGTCCGGGCGTACCGGAGGTGGTGCTGTGGGTGTTGGAGGGCAACGGGCGCGCCCGCCGGTTCTATGAGCGGCACGGTTTCACTCCCGACGGGACGCGCAGACTTCTCCCGCCGGGCCGTGTCCCCGGTGATGTCGCCGAGGTGCGTTACGTCCACGCGACGCGGGCCCCTCATCACGGAGACGTGTGACGAACGGGATTGCCGCGGTCAGTGAAAGGCCCGGGACGCTCGTTGCTCCCCGTCCGGACGGGCCTGCTGGCATAGTGGAACGCAGAGCATGCATCGTGGTGCCCGCGACCCGTGTCCCAGTTCGGCAGCTCCATGAACGAACCACTGTTCGACCCCGTCCCCGAACCCGTCGTTGTCTCGCCGGGGGCGGTCCACGTCCCCGGATGGCTGGGGCTCCCCCGGCAACGTGAGCTCGTCGGCCGTTGCCGCGAATGGGTGCGCTCCCCCGCCGGTATGCGCAAACACCGGACACCGACAGGCGGGCGGATGAGCGTCGCCATGGCCTCGCTCGGCTGGTTCTGGGAACCCTACAGCTATTCGCGCACGCTTCCGGACGGGACACCGGTACCACCGTTCCCACCCGAACTAGGGGAACTCGCCCGAGCGGGGGTGGCAGCTGCCTACGGGCACGCGCCGGAACCGGAGAGCCCCGGCTACGACGTGGCACTGGTGAACTTCTACGACGCTGAGGCGAGAATGGGAATGCACCAGGACCGGGAGGAACGCGCCGACGCTCCGGTCGTCTCGCTCAGTGTCGGTGACACGTGCGTGTTCCGGTTCGGCAACACCGAAACGCGCGGGCGCCCCTACACCGACGTCGAGCTACGCAGCGGCGACCTGTTCGTATTCGGCGGCCCCTCCCGTATGGCCTACCACGGGGTGCCACGCACACGTCCCGGGAGCGCCGATCCCGACTGCGGGTTGGCCTCTGGCCGGCTGAACGTCACCATCCGTGCCACCGGCTTCGGCTGACGGGTTCCGACGGCGGACCCGGGCACTCCTCACCCGTGCTCCTCGACGGCGACCAGTCCGTACCGGGTCTGCCGTGCTATGGCGTCCACGACGTCCGATATCCGTCCTCGCCGGGCGTAGGCCGCTCGTTGGCGGTAGGCGCCCGATCCCGCTGCCAGTACCCGGGCGAGGAGCCGTTGCGCAAGGTCCTGGTCCGGGGCGGACAGGCCGTGCGCGGCGACGTCGAGCAGTCGCCACACCATGTTCCGGGCGGTGGCGAGCTCGCCGGACACGGGGTCCAGGGTGTAGCCCTCCAGCCCGTCGTAGGCCGCGCGCCAGATCGCCAGCCGCAGCATCCGGTCCCCCGGGATCGGGGGCGGTTCCCCCATCGCGATCCGGTCCAACGCCACGGCGGCGAGACCACGTACCAGCAGCGCGGTCAGTACCGCCTCCTCAGCTGTGGCCGCCGCGTCCCCGATCCGCATCTCTACCGTGGGCACGTGCGCGGAGAGCCGCACGTCCCAGTAGACCATGCCCCGGTCCAGTATCGCTCCCGAGGCCAGCATCTCGCTGACAGCCTGTTCGTACTCCGCCATCGAACTCAGCCATGGCGGCGGTCCCGCCGACGGAAGCCGTGCCCACGTAACCGTGCGCCAGCTCGCGTGGCCCGTGTCCCGGCCTCCGATGAACGGGGAGTTGGCGTTCAGTGCCAGCAGGCACGGCAGCCACCCCCGCAGCTGGTTCACCACCCCCAGTGCTGTTTCCCGGTCAGTGATCCCCACGTGAATGTGGCATCCGCACACGGCGTGCGCGTCACGCAGGGCGCCGAACTGCTCGGCGATGGCGCGGTACCGGGTTCCGTCGGTGATGGGGGGTGCTCCTACCTCTCCCAGCACAGCGGTTCCGGTGGCGGTAACGGCCAGCCCACGGTCGTCAGCGGCACCGGCCAGCTTCCGTCTGCTGTGGGCCAGGCAGTCGTAGAGCTCAGCGCCGGTACGGCAGACGGGGCTGACCGCTTCCACCTGGAAACGGGTGATCTCGGCACACAGTTTCCCCCCGTTTCCGGGGTCTCCCCTCCCCGACTCCAGGATGTCCTGGGCTCGGGCGCTGGCACGGCGGGTTCCGGCGTCGACGAGGAAGAACTCCTCCTCCACGCCGATCGTCGGTTCGAAGGGTGCCAGCGAGGCGGAACCGCCAGGATGTTCACTCTGGCGCGGTTGGTGGGGCGCACGTGTGGGATCGTTCATCCGAGGACCTCGGGCTTTCCAGAGATGCCGGGGTTCCTCTCCTGCCGCGTCCCGGCAGGGGCGCAGGAGAACCGGAGGAGCTGGTTTGTAGGGATGCCGACCGTGCCGGTCACTGTCCACTTCCCGCTCCCCCGCATCCGGGAAACGGGTTCCGCTACCGCGGATCGGAACTGTCGCAGGTAGTACTACCCCGTTTTCGAGGTACCGATATCGCGTTTTCCACATGATCGGCGGAGCGTCGCTCCCGTTGCCCCGAAGTCCTGCGGGGGTAGGGGTGGGCGCGTGCGGTTCCCCGGGCCGCGCCGATCCCGGCGACCACCACTGCCGCCATCCCGACCAGTTCCATCGGCAGCGGTGTCTGCGCGATGATCAGCATTCCCATCACCAGGCTGACAGCGGGTTCCAGACTGACGAAGGTGCTGTAGGCGGTGCGGTTCATCCGTTGGAGCACCACCATTTCCAGGAGGAACGGAACGACCGGGAACAGTATCGCGATGCCCAGTGTGGCGGCCAGGATGTGCCAGCTCGGTGCGGCCAGGACCGATGGTGCCCCCAGGGGGGCGGTGACGCCCGCGGCGACGGTCATCGCCAGCGCCAGTCCGTGTACCGCGCTGAAACTACCGCCGACACGCTGGGTGAGCACGATGTAGAGACCGACACATGTGGCACCGGTGAGCCCCAGTAGGATCCCGACCGGGTCGGTCTCCCCGTTCCAGGGACGGGTGAGGAGCAGGACGCCCGTTGCGGCCGCGAGGAGCCAGACAAGCTCGGCACGCCGCCGCAGTGCCAGCACGGCCACGACGAGCGGCCCGAGGAACTCCAGCGCGGTGGCTGTTCCCAGGTCTATGCGCGCCGTCGCTTCGGAGTAGAGGGCCATCATCCCCGCGCTGACTGTGCCCAGCATCACCACGGACGCGCGTTCGCGCGGGGTGGCTTCCCGGACGGCCCGCCACAGGGAGGGCCCGCTGAGCAGCAGCAGTATCAGAGCCGCCCATGACAGTCGTAGCCATGTGACCCCGAGGGCTCCGACCTGTCCGAAGAGAGTGACGGCCAGTGCCCCACCGGTCTGCAGGGAGAACATGCCCAACAGCAGCAGAACGGGGGCCGGGATGCGGTTACCGGCAGCGAACAGCGACGAAGGGAGGAATGTAGGCACCCGACCATTGGATCCATCCGTTTCGTTTCTGTCCACGGAGCATTGGTGGATTAACCGTGTAGTTTTGTTCCATGGATTTGACGCGCCTGCGGCTGCTGGTGGAGTTGGAGCGGCTCGGCACGATGGGTGCGGTGGCGGAAACCACCGGCATGGGGACCTCGGCGGTCTCCAAGCATTTCGCCGTGTTGGAACGTGAGGCCGGGGTGGCGCTTCTCGTCCCGGACGGGCGCCGGGTACGGCTGACACCCGCCGGGCACCGTCTGGCCGAACACGCGGCCGACATCCTCGCCCGGGTGGAGACGGCACGGACCGAGATGGCCGGCACGGGAGAGGCCGTGGGCCGGGTCGACCTGGTGACGTTCACGAGCGTCGCATCGCCGATCGTCCTTCCCGCTCTGGCGGGGCTGCGCGACAACCACCCGGGGATCGAGGTGCGGCTTATCGAGCACGAACCGGACGACGCGCTGGAACTGTTGCAGAGCGGCAGCGCCGACATGGGACTGGTGTACGAGTACAGCCTGGTGCCGCGGCATTTCCCCGCGACGTTGGCGCTGCAGCAGATCGGTACGGAACCGCTGCTGCTCTCGCACCCGTCGAGCGCGCGGGCGAGCAGCAGGGCCATGACGCCGCAACGGCTGCGGGCCTTCTCCGGAGAGTGGTGGATAGCCAACTCGCGCGGAAGCGACGAGGATGAGCTGGTCCAGCGCATGTGCGCGGCGGCAGGGTTCACTCCCCGGATCAGGCACCGCATCGACAACCTGGAGGTGGTGGAGCGGGTGGTCGCTGCCGGATGGGGTGTGGGGGTGATGCCCAAGCTGGCGGCCGTGACGCGACGCGGGGTCACCCACGCACCGTTGGGAGCGCTGGGCGGTATGCGCCGGGTTTCCCTGGTGAGCCGCACGGGGAGCTGGGCGTGGCGCCCCATACGTCTGGTGGCGGATTATCTGCGTTCCGCCGCCCGCGGGGTTCTGGACAACGACGACACCGCGGTCAGCTCGTCTCCTGGTTCGAGGGTATGAGAGGGCCGATCGAGGGGACGGGAACTTTGGCCGCCGCCTCCCGGACAGCGGTGAGCAGCGGTTCGGGGGTGGCGCCCGCCCGGCTGAGTGCCACGATGTGCCGCTGTGCTGTGTTGCGCACCGCACGCACCACGAGGTGGGGAGCGGAAAGCCCGGTCCAGGCGAGCCGCGGCATCAGCGCTATCCCCAGTCCTGCCTGGACCAGCGCGAAGACGGCGCTGAAGTCGTCGACAGTGTGGCTCACCCGGGGTTGGAACCCGGCCCGGTGACACGCCGCCGTGACGCAGTCGTACCAGGCCGTGCGTGGCGCCGACATGATCCAGTCGGTGTCGGCCAGATCCGTGGCGAGCTCCAGGTCGGTCGAGGCGGCCAACGGATGCTGGTACGGCAGTACCGCGTCGAAGGGTTCGACCATGATGGCGTCCACACGGAACTCGGCGGTGCCGTGCGGGGGCAGGTGGGCCGAGGACATCGTGATCGCCACATCGATGGCTCCGCTGCGGAGCATCTCCGTGCTCACTTCCGGTTCGGCCTGTACGACCGAGAAGTGCCATCCCGGGTCCGTCTTCTGCAGCGCCGCGACGGCGGGAGCCACGAGGTCGGATATCGCGGTGGAGAACGCCCCTATACGCGCGTAGCCCACGGTGCCCTCGGCGGACTCGGTCAGGTCTGCCTGGGCCCGTTCCATTTCCGCGAAGATGACGTTCGCGTGCTCGAGGAGGACGCGTCCCGGACCGGTGAGGTGGAATCGCCTCCCCTGGCGCTCCACCAGGGTCACGCCGGTTTCCTTGGACAGCGCCGTGAGCTGCTGGGAGACGGCGGAGGGGGTGACGTTCAACGCCTCCGCCGTACCTGCCACAGTGTGGTGCTGATCGAGCGCCTGTAAGAGTTGCAGCCGCCGGACATCGATCATGGGTCCAATGTAAACGAGACGCAACGTCGTGGATGACGGTATGAGCCGGTGAATCCGACGGCGGAACGTGATCTAGTGCACGGTTTCCGTTCTCGCCGCAGAGACATCTTGCCCCGATCCGTTCGGACCCAGTGACGGTACGCGTCGTGGGGCCGGACGGGGATCAGGGGGCTGCCCGACCGTCCCTTCCCCCGAGCACCACACCCCCGGTCAGTGAACGGCGACGTTCCCGAGCCGCGGCGAGCCCGGCGGCCGGGGAACCGGGAGACGTGGCCACGGCATCCCCGGGGTACCGGTCTCCGGTGGCATACGCCCGCAGTGTGTTCCGGGCGGGGCGCGTCGCGGTACCGCCCGGAAGCGGAGGCGCTCAGGCTCCCCGCTCCGGCGCGGTCGTGTTCCCGCTCGCCCCGGTCCGATGACAGCCGCGTCCGCGGGGTAGCGGGCCGGTGGGCTCCACGCAGCACCCACCACACTCAAGCAAAATATTTAAAATTTTTTTCTTCTGTCATGGGAAGTTTTCCTTTTCTTCGTGTCGCCGCACACCTGCCGGAGCAGGACACGTAGCCTCAGAAGCACAGCGCATTCCTGGGTCCCGGTGGGGAGTGACGGGAAACCGCAACCGCGCTGAAGCTGGCTGGAACGGGTGAGAAAAACATGGGAAATTCGTTGGTGACCAAGCCACAGACCGGATTTCCGGGAGTTCTGCGCTTCCGTTACCTCGGTTCGCACGAGATCGACGAACTCGGCGAGCTCTGGACAGCCATACACGAGCGGCACACTGCCACCGCGCCACACCTGGAGGATGTCATCACCTCGGTGGACACCGAGGAGTCCTGGCGACGCCGCCGCGCGCAGTACCTCCGCTGGCTTGCCGACCCTGACACGCTGGCGGTCCTGGCCGAACGGGACGGCACGGACGTGGGGTACGCGATGGTGACGGTCCGGGACGCCCAACAGGGATCCTGGGACCGGGACTCCCGGGTGGCCGTCGTGCAGACCCTGGCGGTGGCACCGGAGCACACCGGCACTGGTGTGGGCTCCGGACTACTGGAGGAGGTGCGCCGGCAGGTGGGTTCGCGCGGTATCCGCGACATCGAGCTGTCCGCCCTGGCCACCAGCTCGGAGGACATCCGCTTCTACGAGCAGGAGGGGTTCCAGCCGTTCGTGACCACGATGGTCTCCAGGATCGGCGCACTCGGCCCCCACGACTGACCGCACGGCACCGGGCGCTCGGTCAGGCAGCGGGCGTCGATCCCGGCGACTCGGGCGCCTCCCCGCCGCACTGGGCCTCCTCGATCAGTCCGTCGTAGGTCTCGATCTTGCAGTCCAGGTAGCGGAGGGTCTCCTCCAACTCGCTCACCTGGGCGTACAACCGCCGCCGGTGCTCGGACAGCATGTCCCGGCGCCGGGCGGCGGTGTGTTCGCCCGAACGCCGCAGGCGCGCGTACTCCAACATGCTCTGGATGGGCATACCGGTGCCCCGAACCAGCAGCACGAACCGTATCTGTTCCAGTTCCTCCCGACCGTAGACGCGGTATCCCGCCGTGGAGCGCGGTACCGGGTCGAGGAGGCCGATGCGCTCGTAGTACCGGAGCGTGTCCGCGGACAACCCCGTGTGTTCCGCAGCCTGGGAGATCGTGAGTCCGGTGGGGGGCGTGGTGCTCATACCCCCAAATCTAGGCGCGCCGGGCCCCCACCGACACCGGAGCTGGCACGGGCCGTTGCTCGGGCTTGCCTTGGAGCGCGCTCCAAGGCGCACAGTGTCCACCGGCGGTCGCGAGCCGCCCGGTTTTCCGCCCCAGAGATCATTGAGGACACGTATGCGCACCACCACCCTGGGCCCCAACGGGCCCGAGATCGGCGTCATCGGCCTGGGCTGCATGGGCATGAGTTTCGGCTACGACCCGCACGGCAGGGACGACGACACGTCGGTGTCGGTCATCCACCAGGCCCTGGACGCCGGGATGACCCTGGTCGACACCGCCGACGTCTACGGCCCCCACACCAACGAGGAGCTGGTGGGCCGTGCCCTGGCCGACCGCCGGGAGCGGGCGGTACTGGCAACCAAGGTCGGGTTGGTCCTGGACGACCAGGGCAACATGGGCCGCAACGGACGCCCCGAGCACATCCGGGAGAATATCGACGCCAGTCTGCGCCGGCTGCGAACCGACCATGTCGACCTCTACCAGCTCCACCGGGTGGACCCGGAGGTTCCCATCGAGGAGAGCGTCGGGGCCATGGCCGAGGCGGTACGGGCGGGCAAGGCGCGGGCGATCGGACTGTCCGAAGCCAGCGTGGCCGAGATCGAACGGGCGAGCGCGGTGCACCCGGTAACCAGCGTGCAGACGGAGCTGTCCCTGTGGAGCAGGGAGCCCCTGGACGAGGTGCTGCCGTACTGCGCGGCGAACGGGATCACCTTCCTCCCCTACTCGCCCCTCGGCCGCGGTTTCCTCACCGGACGCTTCCGCTCGGTGGACGACCTTCCCGAGGGGGACTGGCGACACGGCAGGTCGCGCTTCCACGCCGAGGCGATCGACGCCAACCAGACGATCGCGGAGGGGATAGCCAAGGTGGCCGACCGTCACGGCGTCACGCCCGCCCAGGTGTCCCTGGCCTGGGTACTGGCCCAGGGCAGCAACCTGGTGCCGATCCCCGGAACCAAGACACCGCGGTACCTGGCGGCCAACGCCGCGGCCGCGGACCTCGAGCTGGACCGGGAGGACCTGGCCGAGCTGGACGCGCTTCCCGCTCCCGAGGGCAACCGGTACTGATCTTCCGCACCGGTTCGTTGGTTCCGCGCGCCGCGGCGTGCGGAACCGACCCGCTCCGGCGGATGGCACCTGTCGCCGACCCGGGGCGCGATCACACTGTTTCGGTCCGGTTCCGGAAACGTCGCCCACCGGCACCACCCGGGCCGGAGCGGGGTGGTGGCCGGGCCGAAACGCCCGCCTTCCCGCTCCGCCCGGTCAACGGCCAGGAGGCGTTACCCTCATCCGCGTGGCCGACACAGACGCGAACACGACACAGCACACGGAACCCGGACCCGGCACCGACGGTGCTCACGGGTCCACCGGTCACGAACCCTTGGCCGCTCCTCCCGACTCCACAGTGGACGGGAACGGGGCCAACACCTGCAACTTCCCCGGGTGCACCCGCCCCGTCCCGCGCCGCTCCTCCCCCGGCAGGCCGCCCCAGTACTGCGACCTGCCAGAGCACACACGCTGGCGCGCCTGGCGGGAACGGCAGAAGCTCGAGCAGCAGGGCGAGGAGCACCACCCCCACCAGCAGCAGGACCAGGGAGATCCCGACCACGACGGGACCGGGACCGTACCGGGGCCGTCCTCCACTTCCGGGGTTGACACTGCGCCCGTCAGCAGGGCACGGATGCGCGCCGACGACCTGCTGACACGGTTCGCTGTTCAGGCGGAGCAGCTCACCGCGACGCTGAACGCCGCGACGGACGCCTTCACCACCATGACGGATCCGGCCAGCGCGGAGTCCCAGGTGGAGGCGGCCCGGTTGGAGGCGAACCGGCGCGTCGCCGAGGCGGACACCGCGCGTCTGGACGCCGAGGACCGACGCCGCGAGGCCGAACGGGCACGGAGAACGGCTGAGGAGGGGACCGCGGCGGCACGCGCCGCCGCCGGAGCGGCCGAACGCATGGCTGACGAGGCCACCAACAGTCGGGATGCGGCCCTGGCCGACCTGTCGCGCGCACAGCAGCAGCTGGACCGCTACGCGCGGGAACGGGACGCCGCCCGCGCCGAGTGCGAGGCCGGTCTGGCCGACGCCGCCCGGCGGATCGACGCCGCTGAGCAGCGTGCCGCTGCACAGCTCGACGAGGAACGGCGCCGGTCCCAGCGTGAGCTCGAGCAGGTCCGGGAACACGCAGCCACCGAACAGCAGCGTCTCCGGGAACAGCTGGACACGGCTGTGTCGGCTCGGCAGGAGGCCGTCGAGCGGGCCCAGCACGCCGAGAGCGCCGCCGAGGGAGCACAGGCCCGGCTCGCCGAGCTCGGCGAGGAACGCGACCGGACGCGTGCGGAGCTGGACCACCTGCGCCGCCAGGCGGAGGAGGAGCGCGTCCGGCACCGCGCGGAGCTGGAACAGCAACGCGAGAGCAGCGAACGTTCCCTTGCCGAGCTCCGGGAGTCCATGGCCGAGCGGACCTCCGCCGCCGACGACGCCCGCGACAACGCTGTCCGGCGGGCCGAGCGGGCCGAGAACCAGCTGGACGAGGCGCTCGGCGAGCTCAAACGGCTCCGGGCCATGGTCGAGAGTACTGCCGACCCTGGTGGCAAGCCCACCTAACATTGGAAACATGCGACATGAGGGGTCGGTATCCAGTGCTCCGGACGACGGTACCGCGCGGGAGGAGCCCGAGTGGGATCCTCCCGCGCGTGCCCGCCCGACGGTCGCCGACCGCCCACGTCCGCGCGTTGACCTGACCGCTCTCTTCGGTCTGGCGAGCGGTGGGTGGGCGTGGAGCACCGCTGTTCACGCCGCGGTCGCCATGGGCACCTCGTTCGGCCTGGCCGCTGCCCTGGCCGGCCCGCAGGTGGGAACGCTCGCCGCGCTCGGGTCCATGACGGTCCTCTACGAGAAGTTCACCCCCTACAGTTACCGTGCTGTCGCGCTCGCCCTGGTCGGGCTGGGATTCGTCGCCAGCGTAGGGGTCGGTTCCCTCGCCTCGCTCACCCCGTGGACGGCGGCTGCCGCCATCGGTGCCGTGGCCGGTGTCGCCACCTGGTTGTGCCAGGCGCTGCGGGTGGACAAACCGGGACCGCTCTTCTTCGTTCTGGTGTGCGCGATATCCACCATCGCGCCGGGTGGGCTTTCCGGGGTACCGCTGCACGCCGGTCTCGCCGCGCTCGGGGCCGCCATCGGGTGGGTGGTCTCCATGGCGCTGGCACCGATACGCAGTCGCCATCCGGAGAACCGGGCGGTGGCCGGGGCGTTCCGGTCCCTGGCGAACCTGTTGCGGGCCATCGGCACCCCGGAGGTGGACCACGTCCAGCACGACGCGTCGATCGCCGTCGCCGAGGCGTGGCGGATCGTCCAGTTGGCCCAGACCCGGGGATACCGGGACACGGCCACGGCCGCGCGGTTACGTGCGCTGTTGCGCTGGGCCTCGGACATCCATCTGGCGGCCACTGACGTATCCATGTCACGCACCGAGACGCTGCCACCGGAGGTGGCCACGTTCGCCGACGGCCTCGCCGAGTCGGTGGGCAAGCCCTGGCTGTGCCCCGACCCGTCCGCGCTCGAGGAGTCACGCGCGGGGATGCGACCGCGTTCCTTGGAGGCCGGGCTGTACCGCCGCCTCAGCAGGGCCGCCCAGACAGCGGGCAGGGCCGAGCACACTGGCGAGGGGCAGGGCTTGGAGCTGCAGGAGACGCGTAACCCCTCGCTGGGAACGGCGCTGCGGACCAGTCTGAGCCGGGAGTCGCTGATCATGCCCACCGCCCTGCGGATGGGGATCACTGTCGCACTGGCCGGTCTGGTCGGGATCGCCCTCGGTTTCGACCGTTTCTACTGGATCTCGATCACCGCGTGTTCGGTACTGCAGGGCGGCAACGTCGTCCTGACCACGAACCGGGCGACGCAACGCACCCTCGGAACGCTGCTCGGGGTCGGTGTGGCGGCGGCCCTGTTGGCGAGCCAACCACCGTTGCCCGCCATCATCGCGCTCGTCGCCGGTTTCCAGGGGGCCGCGCAGCTCGTCATCAAACGCAACTTCTTCTACGGCAGTATCCTGCTCACCCCCATGGCGCTGATCCTGGCGCACACCGCTGCGCCGCAGCCCGTGGACGATATCGCCGTTTCCCGGATGGTCGACACCCTGCTGGGCGCGCTCGCGGGTACGCTCGGAGCGCTGTTGCTGTGGCGCCGAACCGCCGCGGCCCGGTTACCGCAGCTCATCAACGATGTGCTGGACACGGCGCGCAGGGCGGTCACAGCCGTGCTCGACCCGGACGTCTCCCCCACCGCAGAGCGGCGTTACCGGCTGCGCCGTGATCTGCGGGCCGCACTGGTAAGCCTGCGCAGCGTCTATGACAGTGCCATAGGCGACGTGCCGCGCGCCGACAACACCCAACCCCTGTGGCCGGTGGTGGTGGCGACCCAGCGGGTCGGGTACCTGGCGCTGGCGATGCTCGCGGACGAGAACTTCCCGACGGCCTCGCAGATCACGTTGCAGCGGTTGGAGCGCGCGTTCCACGAACTGACGGCGGCGCTACGGGAACGGCGCACCCCACGTTTGGGCGCCCTTCCGCGGCTCGTGGACTACCCCCGGATCAACATGGAGCTGCGGGCCCTCTCCTCTGCCATGCGCACCGCGGTCGCCAGGGACCAGCGGGCCGCCGCGTTGGAACAGGAACACCGGGCACGGCGTGAGCACCGCCGCGCCCGTGCGGAGCCCGACGCGGACCTCTAGCTGGCCGCGGTGGCCGGAGAGGCGTCCTCGACCATCGCGAAGGCACGGACGGGGAAGGTGCCCAGACCCCGCGCCTTCACCGGAACGGCGAAGAACGTGAAGCCTTCCCGTGGCAGCCGGTGCAGCTGGCACAGGTGCTCCACCACGGGCACGCCAGCTGCCAGCAGGGCGGAGTGGGTGGGGCGGGCTCCGCCCGACTCGTCCGAGGTGTCATCGATGTTCACGGAGTCGATTCCCACGAGAGCCGCGCCGGCGTCCGCCAGCGCCTTGGCGGCGCTGCCGGTCAGATAGGGGTGTTCCGGGGAGCCGTAGTGGTCGGTGCGCCAGTGCCGGTCCCAGTCGGTGCGGATCAGTACGGCCTTGCCCGCGACGTCCCGGCCGGTGAGGATCTCCGGGCCGACGGCCTGTTCGTCAGCGTCGACGACGATACCGGGAAGACCCGCCACCTTCTCCAGTTCCAGGTCGGCCAGGTCCGACCCCTCCCGGTAGCGATGCGCTGGTGTGTCCAGGTAGGTGCCGGTGTTGGTGACCATGAAGATACGCCCGATCGTGAACTCGGTCCCGGGGGCGTAGGACTGGTGGGAGTCCTCGAAGGACAGGTACTCGTCGATGTCGGGCCCGGGCAGTCCGGGGTAGGTCGTCATACCGTCGGCAATCTGGTGGCTGACGTCGACCATCCGCGTCATATCTCGCCCCTCTCTGGCAGGCGTCCCGTGCGTGTGTTCCGTTCCTCCGAGCACTCAAAGGTCTAGACCAACCCTAGCGTGTGCGAACACCGCCGTCATGCCCGGATAAGCTCGGGGCGACAAAGACACGGCCGGTGTCAAGCAACACCGGCACCCACGAGCAGAAGAGGACAGGCGCCGTGTTCCTGTACAGGGCCGCGAAGGCGGTCGTCACCCCAGTGACGCGCATCCTGTGGCCGTTGCGTGTGCGCGGTACGCACCACATTCCCTCGCACGGACCGGTCATTCTCGCCAGCAACCACCGCTCGAACCTCGACCCGCTGTTCATCGGCGTCGCGGTGCCACGCCCGGTTACCTTCATCGCCAAGCAGGAGCTTTTCAGCGAGGGCACCCCGCCGCAACGGGTCTTCGCCCGGACCCTGCGCGCGATCGGGCAGATGTCGGTGGACAGGCGGCCCGGCCAGGGGGCCCATGCCGCGATGGAGCACAGCCTCGACTTCCTCCGGGACGGAAGCGCCCTCGGTATCTTCCCGGAGGGGACCCGCTCCCCGGACGGCCAGCTGTACCGGGGCCAGACCGGGTTGGCGTGGCTCGCCCTCGCCTCGGGTGCGCCCGTGGTTCCCGTCGCACTGGCGGGAACCGACCGGATACTGCCCGAGGGAAGCCGGTTTCCCGCCCTACGTCCCGTCGGCGTACGGTTCGGCCCGGCCGTCGACCTGTCCCCGTGGGCGGGAGAACAAGGGAAAGCGCGTTCCCGGCGGGCGGCGACCGACGCCATCATGGCCGAGATCCAGCGGTTGTCCGGACAACAGCAGGCGAGCCGTTACGCCTCCTCCGCCAAAGCCGAGCAGCAGAACGACCCTCCCGGTTCCCGCCGGTAACACACACCGGCCCGTGGTTCCGCGCCCAAGGGCCCGCCCTACGGCATGGGACAGCTCACGCCTCGGAGCCACACGGCATGGAACAGGCAGCCCGCGTTATACGTTAGGGTCGCTAGTGGTCGGTGTGGTCATAAGTGTCCCCCGGGCTCACCTATTGCCTTCGCGGAATACCGCGTTCGGGCGCCCTAGGCGCACCGCACGGTCACGGAACCGCGTTGTGCCTCGCGCCGAGAGGCGACCACCACACCGACCACCCTACTTTCCGCCCCGCCGGTTCCGAGCAGAACAACGGGGCGGACGCGTATCAGCCTGGCGGAAGGACGAGCAGGCGTGAACGAGAACCACCCCCCTGGCCCGGACGGCGAGCAGCCGGAGCCGGCACAACCCCCCTCCCCCTCCGAACCGCGGGAGGACGTCTTCCCCGCGGAACCAGGCGAGCCCCACGAGGAGCTCCCCGGCGGCGCCACGGGGAGCGCCACCTCCCAGCACCCCCTCCCCACGATCGATCCCCCCGCACCACCCCCCGACGGGTCCGGCGGGTCCCCGCGCCGTTCCCGCCTTCCGTTCGTTCTCGGCGGGGTGAGCGGTGCTGTTGCTCTGGCGTTGCTGGGGGCCGGTATCTCCTGGTACGTGGTTTCCGGCCCCTCGCCCGACGACAGCGCGCGCGACTACCTCGACGCGTGGTCGGCACAGGAGTACGGCACCATGGCCGGGTTGAGTGCTGGCACCGACGAGGACGAGATCACGGAGATATACGGCGGGGTGGCCGACAACCTGGGGGTCGAGCAGGTTGAGACGGAGCTCGGCGGCGTCGAGGAGAACGACGACACCGCCACGGCGCCGTTCGAGGCCACCCTCACCCTCGCCAACGCCGAGGCCTGGAGCTACTCCGGCGAACTGGAGCTCAACCGCTCCGGGGACGCGTGGGAGGTCGTCGCCGGCCCGTCCTCCCTCCACCCGGACCTCGCCGAGGGAAAGACCCTCGCCCGTGCCACGGAGTGGGGGGAACGCGGCAGTATCCTGGCCGCCGACGGCTCCCGGCTGGACACGGAGGAGGCGTCCGGATCGGTCCGAATGCTGACCGGCCGGGTTGAGTCCGCCTCCGAGGAGGACCTGGAGAACCTGGGGCCGGCCTACGGCCCCGGGGATCCGGTGGGCGTCGGCGGCATCCAGCAGGCCTACGAGGAGCGGCTGGCCGGCACCGCGGCGACGTCGATCCGTGTCGTGGACGCTGGCGAGGAGGATGCTGCCGAGGACGCTCCCAATGTCGCCACCCTCGAGGGGGAAGACGGGGCGGACGTGACGACGAGCATCGACCCGGATGTCCAGCGCGCCGCGGCCGATGCCATCACCGGCCAGTCCAACCCCACGTCGCTGGTGGCGATACGCCCCTCGAGCGGGGAGATCCTCGCCGCAGCCAACGTTCCCGGGGGGTACAACCGCGCTTTCAACGGCACTTACGCGCCGGGGTCCTCCTTCAAGATCGTCAGTTACCAGGCGCTTCTGGAGGCGGGGCTAGCTGCCGACGGGACGATGAACTGCCCCAAGACCGCGAACGTGGGGGGTTGGGAGTTCACCAACGCCCACGACGACGCGTTCGGGTCCCAGAGTGTGACCGAGGCGTTCGCCACATCGTGTAACACGGCACTGGTCCAGGAGGTCGCACAGCGGTTGGACGCTGACACGTTCACCACCGCCGCCGAGCGTTTCGGGATGAACGCGGACCTCAACGTCGGCATTCCGACCCAGAAGCCGAGCTACCCTTCCCCGGAGAACGCCACCATGCTGGCCGCGCAGAGCATCGGCCAGGGGCAGGTGTCGACGTCCCCGCTGCACATGGCCACGGTTCCGGCTGCTGTCAGCGACGGTTCCTGGCGTTCTCCGGTCCTCGTCACCGAGCCCGAGGTGGACGACCAGCCCGAACCCGCGCAGCTCCAACACGCGCAGGAGCTGCGTCCGATGATGCGCGAGGTCGTCACCAACGGAACGGCGGACAGCGCCGGTTTCACTGGCGAGGTCTACGGCAAGACCGGCTCGGCGGAGTTCGGTACGGCCGAAGGAGACGAGGAGCTGGAAACGCACGCCTGGTTCGTGGGGTACCGCGACGACGTCGCCTTTGCCGTCGTCGTCGAGGGCGGCGGTGGCGGCGGATCCGTGGCTGCACCGGTCGCCCGCGACTTCCTCGGCGGAATCTAGGCTCTCTCTGGTGGGCGCTTGTTCCGCTGCGCGTCGCGCAGCACGGCCTTGCCGTGTTCTCCCCAGTCGGCCCACCGACCGCCCCGGCTCCCCTCAGCCTTGCCAGCGCGGCGCCGGACGCGCCGCTCGCCGCGAACAGCGTCCCGTCGTTCCCGAACGAGCAGGCGGCCGGCCGCCGCTACTCCGCTCCGTTTTCCGGAACCACCGATTCCGGGACAGTGCCGGGTGTGGTCTGTTCCGGTTGGGGTGCGCTGGGTGTCGCCACCAGAAGCACCACCAGCACTCCGATCACGAACACCGCTATCGCACCGGCGACCAACCACGGTTTCCACCCGTCCGGTTTCGCCTCCCGGTCAGGAGTGGTCTCTCTCGTTCCGAACTCCGCGAAACGACTCGCCAGCTGCGGTTCCTCCTCGCTGAGGTGCTGTTCGATCTCGGCGAGGATCCGCCTCTCGTACTCGCGCAGGGCCATCTGTCCCCTCCCCTCACCACGGGGTGGCAGCACCGGTGTAATGGGGGTTCTGCCCTGTTCGCCCGGAGTTGTACCCGGCGGGAGCCGATCCGTACGCGCTGTACGCGCTCCCGCCGGACACGGAGGTGCTCAACGACCGTTGACAGGCGCGGCCGGGCCTGGCGGCCCCTGGGAACGGTAGGCGTCCACAACGGTGACGTAGTAACGGACCGGACCGTCCGGGGGCGAGGAGTCCGTGAACGTCCGCTGTTGCGCACCCGTCACAGCGAGCGGGTGCCGCCCCGCGAGTGCCTCACACGGATCGGTGCTGCCCGCGGGAACGCGGTACACCGCGTAGAAACGGGCCCGGTCGACAGCGTCCCACTCCAGTTCGACCCGTTCCCCCACCGAACGGGCGTCCAACCGCCGCACCGGTTGCGGAACGGTGTCAGCGTCAGCGGCGACCGGCGGAAGAGCGGGGGCGGGGTAATGGTCGGCGGCGGTACGTTCTATGGCCGCGCTCGCCGCGTTGCTGAGATCGGTCATGGAGAAGTACACGTCACCAGCGACCTCCTGGTGTTCGGTGTTGAAATCGAGCTGGGCGGAGAGCGCGTCCTCTCCCTTCCACCCCTCGTCACCGACCCTGTAGGCAGCCTGTCCGATGTAGAGGTCCACATCGGTGCCGCTGACCGTGTCCGACCACCACGGTACGAGCCTCGCGTAGTCGGCGGCCTCGAACCCCTGCGGCCAGTACAGCTGCGGAACCACGTAGTCGATGATCTCCGCGCGGATCCAGCCGCGGGTGTCGGCGTACAGCGCGTCATAGGACTGCAGTCCGGATGTCTCGGACCCGTTGGGATCGCTGTCCTCGTTACGCCAGATCCCGAAGGGGGACACGCCGAACCGGA
This sequence comes from Haloactinospora alba, assembly GCF_006717075.1. NCBI lineage: Bacteria > Bacillati > Actinomycetota > Actinomycetes > Streptosporangiales > Nocardiopsidaceae > Haloactinospora > Haloactinospora alba. The sequence goes on along the minus strand of NZ_VFQC01000001.1, from coordinate 1,569,650 downwards.
CCCACGGTTTGGTCTCGTTGATCCGTTCGTGCACGTCGGCGATCAGGGTGGTGACGTTGTCGCGCCGCCATTCGTCGCGGGTGTCGAACCCGTCGCCGTACTCGTTCCAGCTCGCGTCGTCGTCGAACTCCTCTCCCTCCACCGGATAGGGGTAGAAGTAGTCGTCGAAGTGCACACCGTCGACGTCGTAACGTTGCACGACGTCAATGACGACGTCGCTCACCCACTGCTGCACGTCCGGGTTCCCGGGGTCGAAGAACCCCTGGTCGTCGTACTCGACGAGCCAGTCGGGGTGCTCCCGTACCGGATGGTCTTCCACGAGCCCCTCCAGGTCGGGCTCTTTCCATCCCACCCGGTAGGGGTTGAACCAGGCGTGCAGTTCCAGACCGCGCTTGTGGGCTTCCTCCAGGGCGAAGGAGAGCGGGTCGTATCCGGGGTCACCGCCCTGTTCTCCGGTGAGGTAACGCGCCCAGGGCTCCTTGTCCGACTCGTACAGCGCATCAGCCGTCGGCCGTACGTGGAAGAACACCGTGTTGAGGTTGAGTTCCTGAGCACGGTCGAACTGGTCACGCAGCTCCTGTTTCTGCTGCTCGGTGTCGAGTCCCGTGTCGGAAGGCCAGTCGATGTTGCGCACGGTGGCTATCCAGGCACCGCGCATCTGCCGTTTCGGGGGGTGCATGTCGGCCTCGCAGTCCTCGGGTACCTGCCCCGAGGGATACCCGCTCGGCGACGGCTGACCCTTGCGCGCGGTGCCGGCGTCCGGGGCCGTTCCCGGAGTCACGCTCGCGCACCCGGCAACCAGCGGCACCATGACCAGCGCGGCAGCGCCCCGCCCCAACCATCCCATCCCGGTTCCAACCTCCACGTACGTCTCGGGGACCGTCGCCGGACACTTTACGAGCGCTTTTCCGGGAACGTGGACAGACACAGCCGCCTACACTCGAACGATGTGAGTTCCGTTCCCGACGCTCCCGCACTGAACGTCCGCACTGTCGCACTAACGGCAGGTATCGGCCCCCTCCTGGAGTACCTCCCGAGGGCCACGCCGACAGCCTGGGTCCGTGACGGCGAGGGTCTGGTGGCCTGGGGCGAGGCGGCACGGATCACACCTCCCGCGGACACCCGACTGCACGACGCGCGACGGTTCGAACGTGCGACGCGCGAGCTGACCACACTGTTCTCCACGGCGACCGTCGAGGACCAGGTGGGGGTTCCCGGAACAGGCATGGTCGCTTTCGGGAGCTTCACGTTCGATCCCCGTTCCCCCGGTTCGGTGCTCATCGTGCCACGGGTGGTGCTCGGACAGCGCGCGGGCCGGACCTGGCTCACCACCATCAGCGAGCACCCGGACGACTGGCCCGGCCCTCCCGTGCCCAGCAGCGGTGACAGACGGCCGACAGGGCCGCTCACGTGGGAGGAGGGTCGGCTCTCCGCGCGTGAGTGGGCCGCCCGCGTGGGGACAGCGGTCGAGCGCATCCGGGCGGGGGAACTGGACAAGGTGGTACTCGCCCGCGACCTCAGCGCCAGCGCGGAGGGGGATATCGACGTCCGCCCCCTCCTGGAGAGGTTGTCCCGGGACTATCCCAGCTGCTACACCTTCAGCGTCGACGGCATGGTGGGCGCCACCCCGGAGTTACTCCTACAACGGGAGGGAGACAGGGTCAGCTCCCTGGTGCTGGCCGGGACCCGTCCGCGCGGAGCCGAGGACGGGGAGGACGCGCGGCTCGCCGCGGAACTGACCAACTCCGCGAAGGACACCGAGGAGCACCGCTACGCGGTCGACTCGCTGCGCTCGACCCTTGCGCCACTGTCCTCCACGATCGACATACCACCACGACCACAACTGCTCCAGCTCGCCAACGTGCAGCATCTGGCCTCCCCGGTCGGGGCTACGCTGGAGCCCGGGGTCGCCACGCTGGACGTGGTAGCGGCCATGCACCCGACAGCGGCCGTCGGTGGAACCCCGAGTATCACGGCCATGGAGACCATCCGTGAACTGGAGGGAATGGACCGGGGGCGGTACGCCGGACCGGTGGGCTGGATCGACCACCAGGGGAACGGGGAATGGGGCATCGCTCTGCGTTGCGCCATGGTCCGGGGTTCCCAGGCTCGGCTGTTCGCGGGCTGCGGTATCGTTGCCGCTTCGGACCCGACTGCCGAGGTCGCCGAGACCGAACCCAAGTTCCGCGTGATGCGGGCGGCCCTGGCGAACTGATCCCCTCTCCGCGAGTAGCCACAGCGCCGCCGTGGGGTTCTTCCCGGGTACAACCCGTTGTGCGGGTCACGCGTCGCAGTGGCCGGACGGGCCGACGATGTAGGTGGAGGCGCGAGCGTGCATTCCCGGCAGTATCTGTGCTGGACCGAGAACGGCGCGGAGCAGCGGGCGGTGTGGCGCTCGTTGTCCAAAGCCCCGGCGCCGGGGAAGACGGTCGTTGTCGACGACCGCGTCTCGGCCGACTCCGCCTTCCGGATGGCGAGTCAGGGCACCGCCATGCTGTGGCGCGGGGACTTCCCCAACGCGCGGCAGTTACTTCAGGCGATGACCCGTCGGGTCGACCGCAGGCGGCGCAAACCGGCGTCCTCCCCCACCGACGCGTTCCATCGGCACCGCCAGGCCCAGGCCCAACGCGCCCGCATACTGGGGATGCTTCTGGTGCCGTTCGGACCGGACCACACCATCCCGCTGCTGCGCGCACCGGACGTGTGGCACGCCTGCTCCGAGGCTTACGGTGCGGACGCCGAACCTGGTGTGGGACCGCTGCGTGAGCTGCTCGGAGCGATCAGCGCCCACGAATGGCACAGGAAGGGGGTGCCCGTTCCCGCGCTGGAAGGACGTGTCCACCCGCGCTACGGCGTGTTCTCGCCCTCCCGTTCCGAGTACGTGGACCTGGTGGCTCAGCTCCCGTTACCCTCCCGCCGGTCGGCTTTCGACATCGGGACGGGGACCGGTGTACTCGCGGCTGTCCTGGCACGCCGCGGCGTCGGGACGGTGGTGGCCACTGACGACTCGCCCCGCGCTGCGGAGTGCGCCCGGGAGAACCTCGCCCGACTGGCCCCCGCTCAGCGGACACAGGTGCTGGAGACGCCGTTGTTCCCGCCGGGACGTGCGTCCCTGGTCGTGTGCAACCCGCCGTGGATTCCGGCCAAACCGACCACACCGCTGGAACACGCGATCTACGATCCGGAGCACCGGATGCTGCACGGGTTCCTCAACGGGCTCGCGGCGCACCTGGAGCCGGGAGGCGAGGGGTGGCTGGTGCTGTCGGACCTCGCGGAACGCCTTGGCCTACGCAGCCGTGCCGAGCTGCTGGCCGCGTTCGACACCGCGGGGTTACGCCTGCTGGATCGCCACGACACCTCCCCCGCCCACCCCCGTTCCGCGGACACGTCGGATCCGTTGCACGCTGCCCGCGCGGCGGAGGTGACCTCGCTGTGGCGGCTTGCCGCGGACTAGGTCGGCCGCGGCCGCGGCACGTGGAGCGCTGCGGGCCGGTGAGGCGCTCACACCGGTCCTGTGGAGATGGCTCCCACGACCGCGTCGGTGAGGTCCTCCGCCACCGTCTCCGCTGCCACCTCCGGGTGGTCCAGCCACCACTCCCCCGCTGCCTGCACCATGCCCACAACGGCGTGCGCCACGATCTGGGCACGGGGCTGGGTGCTGATCTGCCCCTCGGCTACCAGCATGCCGGCGAGTTCCTCGCCCAGACGACGGACCATCATCCCCAGGTCCCCGCGGGTCCGGGGATCCTCGGCGGTGGCCCGGTCCATCAGGAAGCGGTACAGGTTGAGGTTCCTACCGATCATCCCCAGGTACGTTCCTATGGTCGCGCGGGCACGCGGCCGCAGACTGGCGTCGGAATGGAGCTCAGTTCGTACCCGCGTGACCAGCGGATCGACGTGGCGCTGCGCCAGCGCCCGGTACAGACCGCTCTTGTCCCCGAAGTGGCGGTACAGGATGGGTTTGCTGATCCCGGCCTCGGCGGCGATCGTCGACATGGGCGCCTCGGGGCCGTCCCGCTGGATCACCCGGTCCGCCGCGTCCAGGATGGCCCGGCGGCGCTCGGGATCGCGGCCGCGGCCGGTGGGATTGGGTTGCTGCGCGAGTTCGGGAGCCACCGTTAAACGGTAGCGCGAAGCCAGGGGATTCGGCGGAGCGCCATGGTCACGAACAGGCTCACCACGAGCGACACACCTGCCAGGCCGGCGGTGGTAGCCAGCATCAGCAGGGGGCTGTCCGGTATCCCGGTGACATCGCGCAAGGTGTGCAGCACCAGCACGTGCACCAGGAACACGCCGAAGCTGAGGTTCGCCAATGGTGTCAACAGACGTGACGGACCCGAGCTCCGCCCCTCCTCGTGACGCTTCGACAACCGCGCCCCCAGAGCCTGGAATACCAGGTAGGCCGCCACCGACGTGACCAGGATGGTCGGTGAGAGGTAGTCGTAGAAGTACCGCGCCAGTCTGCCCCACTCACCTTCGACACTGGCCATGAGGGCAGCGCCCATGGCTGTCCCGGCGACTCCGACGAGGAACACGACGCCGGCGATCCACAGCCGCGCACGTGGCATCTCGATATCGCGGAGCAGGTAACCCATGACGTAGTAACCGATGAACGGCAGGAACCGGGTGGCGGCGTTGGGTTCGCCCACCCCGTCGAGCGCGACTATGGCCTGGTCGGCCATCCCCACTACTGACATCAGTCCCGCGAAGCACCACAGGGTGGGCGTCATCGCGTACTCCACCAGGACACGCAGGAAGGGGGTGAGAAGGTAGAGGCCGGCGAGGACGAACAGGAAGTACAGGTGCAGGGACGGACTCCCGGAGAGCAGCTCCCGGAACGCCTCGCGCGCGCCGATTCCCGACCGCCACATCTCCCACAGCAGGTAGACACCGCTCCACACGACGAGGGGGATGCCGATCCTGGTGAAACGCTTGCGGTAGAACGTGCGGAGCCCCTCGCTGCGGGGTCCGAGGAGTAGGGCCCCGCTGATCATGATGAACACGGGAACGCACCACAGGAGAGTCGCGTCCACGAGGTTCGCGGTCCACCAGGTGGGGCTTCCCAGCTCGGTGTAAGCGGTCGTCACCACGGGAGCGACAGCGTGCACCCCGAGCACGGCGAGCATGGCGCACACGCGGGCGACATCGAGCCAGACAACGGAGGGAGCGGCGGAACGGGCGACCGTACGTTGGGGAGGGGGCGCCTGGTTCCGGGAGATCGTCGTCATATGCGGAGCCACTCCTCCTGTCCCTTGTCGACGCCCGCACTCCCGCCATCGATACCAGCTCGTTATGGAATTCTCAATCAGCACTCAAAAAACCGGGATGTCTCTCAGCTTCCCTTCAGGAAAATCCATGTCGCCTCCGCGGAGGCCAGAAGCTCTCCTGCCGCGGTGTAGACCGCGGTGGTGGTGTACTGCTTACGCCCCTCACCTCCGGTGAGTTTTCCCATCACCACGTACTCCTGGTCGACCGCCGGAGTCCGGCTGACGAAAGCCGCCATCCGCCCCAGCACCAGGGGGCGCCCCGAGATGTCGCCGGACCAGGCTCCCGGGCAGTCCAACGCGGCCCAGACCGCTTCTGGGGTGACGTTGCGGCCGCCGGTGTCGGCGAGTGAGTGGTGCGGGGTCCACACGCAGGCGACAGTGTTCGCGTCGTCGTCCAGCGGACCGGGGAAGAGGCGGAGTCCGTCGCCAGCGTCCCGGCTCGTTCCGCAGGTGAAACAGCTCGTGAACGGGTGCTGTGTCCAACCGCGGAAACGCTGTTGGGCGTGAACGGCCTCCTCGACGCCCACCGGAGCGATGGCCGCCTCGGGAGCAGCGGTGGGAGCGGCCTCAGCGACGAGGGCGTCACCGTGTGTCAGGCGCAGGGATGAGTCACCGGAACGCTCCACGGCCATCGGTGTGTCGAGCGGGGGCGGCTGCCGGAGGGTGACGGTGGCTGCTTCCGCTTCCAGGTGGCGTGCCAGCAGCCCACTGACGTAACCGCCGTTGGCCGAGTCCGGTGGACCGTTGTACCGGGAACCGATCGTCAGGGTGGCGACAGCGCTGTCGCCCGGTTTGTCGTCCATGCCAGACAGGTTAGACAGGGCGGGCCGCGCGCGCCGGCCGGGGGCACGTTTCCCGCTCCTGGAGATCACGGAAGGGGCTTTCCGGACTCCCGGGATTCCCCCCGCTCCGCTTCCCGCTCCTGTTGGCTGTGCCGCTGTTGTGGCGCGCTGGGGCCCACACGGGCTCGGAGGGCCGACCGAAGCGCGCCGACAGCGCACGGGCAGTGCCGCGGCCGGCGGCGGCGAGGGGAAACGTCCCGCTCCCGCCGCCGGCCGCGGCCCGGGCGTCACCGGACCGGCAGGCCGGTGGCGGCACGGCCGATGATCAGGCGCTGGATCTCACTCGCGCCCTCGAAGATGGTGAAGATCGTGGCGTCACGGTGCCAGCGCTCGACCGGGTACTCGCGGGTGTATCCGTTCCCGCCGAGAATACGGATGGCCTCCTGGGTCACCCAGGCTGCGGTCTCCCCGGCGTAGAGCTTGCTCATCGATCCCTCGGCCCGGGAGAAGTCCTTGTCGTTGCGGGCCATCCAGGCGGCGCGCCAGACCAGGAGTCGTGCCGCGTCGATCCTGGTGGTCATGTCCGCCAGGGTGAACGCGACACCCTGGTTGTCCCCGATCGGTTTGCCGAACTGTTCGCGCTGCGTCGCGTAGTCACGGGCGTACTCGTAGGCGGCGCGGGCACAGCCCACCGCCATCGCGCCGACGGTGGGACGCGACTTCTCGAACGTCTTCATGGCGGCCTGGCCACCGGAGCTGCGCCCCTCACGGGCCCGGGCGAGACGTTCGTCCAGTTTCTCCTTGCCGCCGAGAAGGCAGCTTCCCGGAACGCGGACGTCGTCCAGGATGACCTCGGCGGTGTGCGAGGCGCGGATCCCGTGTTTGGCGAACTTCTGGCCCTGCGAGAGTCCGGGGGTGTTCGGCGGGACGATGAAGGTCGCCTGGCCACGCGCTCCCAGCTCGGGATCGACCGAGGCGACCACCACGTGCACGTCGGCGATGCCCCCGTTGGTGGCCCACGTCTTGGTGCCGTTGAGCACCCACTCGTCCTTCGCCTCGTCGTACACGGCACGGGTGCGGATCGCGCTCACGTCGCTTCCCGCATCGGGCTCGGATGAGCAGAAGGCGCCCAGCTTGATGTCGTCGGCACTACCGAACATCTGCGGAACCCACTCGTAGAGCTGCTCCTGCGTGCCGGTTCCGGCAACCGCTACGGCAGCCAGCCCGGTACCGGTGATGGAAAGCGCGATCCCGGAGTCCCCCCAGTAGAGTTCCTCGAACGCGACCGGCAGCCCCACCCCGCTGGGTTCGAACCACTGGTTGGCGAAGAAGTCCAGCGAGTACAGACCGATCTTGGCCGCTTCCTGCAGGACCGGCCACGGTGTTTCCTCGCGCTCGTCCCACTCGGCGGCGGCCGGGCGGATGACGTCACGGGCGAAACCGTGCGCCCAGTCACGGATGTCGCGGACGTCTTCGTTCAGTTCGAGGCTGAATCCGGGACCTGCCTCGCCAGGGATGTCGTTCATGTGCACACGTCCTTCGTCTCCCCCGACGGTGCGGGGGACGGGGGTGATCACGCCTCGCCGCGGGACGATCGGCGGGCAACTGCATAACAAGTGTTACCAACGGTAACAGCTGGCTGGCCCGCCCGGAAGACGGGCCAGGAACACGAGGACGGTCGGCACGAGGGCAGCCGGACGCGGGACCGCGCTCCGCTGCCTCCCCACCGGGGACGGGCACCCTGTCAGTCGTCGGCGTGCCGCTCCAGGAAGGAGTACACGTCGGTCTCGTCCACCCCCGGGAAGGTCCCGGAAGGCATCGCGGAAAGCACATGGGAATGGGCCCGCGCCGAGGGCCAGACGTTGCCCTCCCACCGGGCGGCGAGCTCAGCGGGCGGACGGATACAGCACTCACCGGAGGGACAGTTGGACTGGGTGCGGTTGGTGGTCTCGCGCCCGCGGAACCAGCGGGACTCCTTGTAGGGCACTCCCAGGGTGATCGCGAAATTGCGCTCCCTGCTGGGATCGACGTGGGCCACGCACCAGTGCGTGCCGTTGGGCTTGTCCGTGTACTGGTAGTAGATCGAGTACCGGTCCGGGGAGGTGAACACCTGGCGCCCGGCCCAGTAACGGCACATCCGCTGCCCCTCGATCGCGCCCGTGTCGTCGGCGGGGAAAACGAGCCCGTCGTTCTCGTAGGCCTTGTATATGATCCCGGTCTCGTCGTTGCGGATGAAGTGGCACACCAGGTCCAGGTGCCGGTAGGCGAGGTTGGTGAACCGGTGCGCCGCCATCTCGTAGGAGACCGAGTAGACGTCGCGCAGGTCCTCCACGGAGAGGTCACGCGCCTTCTTCGCCTCCTGAAGGTAGGGAACGGCGGTTGACTCGGGGATGAGCACGGCGGCCGCGAAGTAGTTCGCCTCGACACGCTGGCGCAGGAAGTCGGCGAAGTCGCGCGGTTGCTCGTGTTCGAGCACGAAGTGCCCCAGGGTCTGCAGGAGGATCGTGCGCGGGGTGTGCATCCCCAGCGACTCCCGCTGCAGGTAGAGCCGGCGGTTGTGCGTGTCGGTCACGGAGCGCACCGACTGGGGAAGGTCCTGGACGTAGCGCAGGGTGAAGCCGTGATGGGTGACGATCGACAGTATCTGGCCCTGGGAGAGGGCACCGCCGCTGTACCCCACGGCGTCCAGGGTCTTCTGGGCGGCTTTCTCGATCTCCTCGAAGTAGTTCCCCCGCTCGCGCATCTGTCCACGCAGCTCCGCGTTGGCCCGCCGCGCCTCTTCGGGGGTGGCCGTCGGTTTGATACTTCGCCGCTTCAGCTCCTCGTACAGCCCGACGAGGTGCTCCAGCACATCGTTGGGCACCCGTTTGCTCACCTTCAGGTGCGGCAGGTCGAGCTCCTGGTAGAGGGGGTCGCGTTGCGCCTCCTCCACCGCGATCTCGAGCTGGGCCCGCCGACTGGGCGGCTGGCGCGACAGCAGCTCCTCGACGGATACCGCCAGCGTCTGCGCCAACGCCGTCAGCAGGGACAGCTTGGGTTCTCGCTTCCCGTTCTCCAGCAGCGACAGCTGGGAGGGGGCCCTCCCCACGCGCTCGCCCAGTTCGGAGAGTGTCAGGCCACGGGTGCGCCGCAGATGACGAAGCCGCTGTCCGAACGTCACGAGGTCCAGGTCACTGGGCAAAGACGAGAGTTCTTCACCACCAAAGTACGCCATGCGTTCATGATAAGGAAAGAATCAAAAAATTTCACCTCAATACGGCTAGAAAAAACCCTTGATCTTCGCCAGGATCGAATTACCGGCGGGGAACCGGTCCGCTCCCGCTACCTCGGTAGCACGGGTGGCGGTCTCCAGCCGGCACAGTTTCCAGGGGACCAACGCAAAGGCGGGAAAACACCATGAGCATCATCGCTCGCCAGCAGGAAGCCGCGAAAGCACTGCAACGAGAGTGGGACACCGACCCGCGGTGGGCTGGCGTCGAGCGCACATACTCCGCCGAGGACGTGATCCGGCTGCGCGGCTCGGTGACCGAAGAGCACACGCTGGCCAAGCTCGGCGCTGAACGGCTGTGGAACCTGCTAAAGAGCAACGAGTACATCCACGCCCTGGGGGCACTGACCGGCAACCAGGCGGTGCAGCAGGTCCGTGCGGGCCTGCAGGCCATCTACCTCTCCGGGTGGCAGGTCGCCGCCGACGCCAACCTGGCGGGCCAGACCTACCCGGACCAGAGCCTCTACCCGGCCAACTCCGTTCCGCAGGTGGTGCGTCGCATCAACAACGCGCTGACCCGCGCCGACCAGATCAGCTGGTCGGAGGGTGACGACGACGCCCCGCACTGGCTGGCCCCGATCGTGGCCGACGCCGAGGCCGGTTTCGGTGGGGTGCTCAACGCCTACGAGCTGATGCAGGCGATGATCGCGTCCGGCGCCGCCGGGGTGCACTGGGAGGACCAGCTCGCCTCGGAGAAGAAGTGCGGCCACCTGGGTGGAAAGGTTCTCATCCCCACCAGCCAGCACATCAAGACGTTGAACTCCGCGCGGCTGGCCTCCGACGTCGCCGGTGTCCCCTCCCTGGTCATCGCCCGTACGGACGCCCAAGCCGCGACGCTGCTCACCAGCGACGTCGACGAGCGCGACCAGCCCTTCCTCACCGGGGAGCGCACTTCCGAGGGCTTCCACCGGGTGCGTAACGGGCTGGAGGCGTGCGTGACCCGCGGCCTGGCCTACGCCCCCTACGCCGACCTGCTGTGGATGGAGACCTCCACCCCCGACCTGGAGGTGGCGCGGCAGTTCGCCGAGCGGATCAAGGCCGAGTACCCGGACAAGATGCTCGCCTACAACTGCTCCCCCTCCTTCAACTGGCGGCGGAACCTGGACGACGCCACGATCGCCAAGTTCCAGCGCGAGCTCGGCCACATGGGCTACAACTTCCAGTTCATCACGCTGGCCGGCTTCCACGCTCTGAACTACTCGATGTTCGACCTGGCCAAGGGCTACGCCGAGAGCGACATGAGCGCCTACGTCGAGCTGCAGGAGAAGGAGTTCGCCGCCGAGGAACGCGGTTACACCGCCACCCGGCACCAGCGTGAGGTCGGTGCCGGCTACTTCGACCTGGTGAACACCGCTGTCTCGCCGGACAGCTCCACCGGCGCCCTCACCGGATCCACTGAAGAGGACCAGTTCTCAGCGGCTCACTGATCATCTGGCCCTCTCCCCTGACGGAGACCCTGCCGCGCTTTCGTGGCTGGGGTGCGGTCGGGTCTCCCGTCGCCTGCCGCCGGCCTCGCGCACACACGTGTCACCGCGAGGCCGGCGGCGTTCTTTCGTTTTCCGGTGGCCGCCATCCGGCTCACGCTCTGCCATGATCTGCCCATGGCCGACTCCACACCCGAACGACGGAACGCGAGCGGTGCCGCGACGGCCCGTGGTTCCTCCGAGGTGCCAGCGCAGCCTTCCGCACTCACTCCCCGGCTGCTCGGGACCGAGGTGTTGTGTGTCCTGGCTCTCTCGTTGGGAGCCGCTGCCGTGTCGGCGACGATCTCGTTCGTCTCCGCACTGACCGCCCCGGAATCGCTGGGCCAGCAGACGGCGAGCCTCGTCACGCCGCAGGCCGGGGACCAGCGGCCGTGGTTGGATCTGTCCCGCCAGCTTTACTCCGTGCTGTTCGCGCTGGCTCCGGTCGCACTGGTCGTACACCTGCTGCACCGAACACGGGAATCAGCGGCCACCATCGGTTTCGATGTCCGCCGTCCCGGTCGCGACCTGGGCAGCGGGGCCGTGCTCGCCGCCGTGATCGGAGGCGGCGGACTGGTGGTCTATCTCGTTTCCTGGCAGCTCGGCATGAGCGTCACGGTGGCTCCGAGCACGCTCAACGGGAACTGGTGGCAACTTCCGGTGCTCATCCTGCAGGCCGTGAAGAACGGTGTGCTGGAGGAGGTCATCGTGGTGGGCTACCTGATGCGGCGGCTGGGCCAACTTGGCTGGTCCGCCACCAGCACCGTACTGGCGAGCGCGACGCTGCGCGCCGTGTACCACCTCTACCAGGGCGCGGGGATGTTCCTCGGCAATCTGGCCATGGGCCTGGTGTTCTGCTGGTTCTACCGCCGCTACGGGCGGGTCATGCCGTTGGTCGTGGCGCACGCGGCGATCGACATCGCGGCGTTCGTCGGTTCCGTGTTCCTCCTGGGGAAGGTGGAGTGGCTGCCGAGCTGAGAATCACGCACTGCTCAGGCGCGGGCTGTCCTCCAGATACCGTGGCCGGCCCAACAGCATCCCCACCGCCATGTTCACGAGGACGATCGCGGCCACCATGCCGAGCGGGGCGTGCCAACTCCCCGTGGCCTCGTGCAGCAGCCCGAACAGGAACGGTCCCGCCCCGGCCATCAGGTAGCCCAGACTCTGGCTGGTCGCCGACATCGCTGCCGTTCCCGCCGCGGTCCGGGTCCGCACCGCGAAGAAGGTCAGTGCCTGGGGGAACGAGCCCATACCGAGGCCCACGCACGTGGTCCACACCCAGATTCCCTGCAGCGGTGACACCCACAGGCCGGCCAGACCGACGGCATAGGCGGTGAAGAAGAAACCCACGAAACCGCGGTGGTCGCGGGCCCGTGCCATCAGCCCGGGCAGGACGAGCGAGGTCGGCACGGCAAGCGCTGTCAGGTAGGAGAGCATGCCGCCAGCCGAGGCGGCGTCCATGCCGTTGTCCCGCAGCATCTGGGCGAACCAGCCGAACATGATGTAGGCCACGGTGGACTGTGTCCCGAAGAACAGCACACTCTGCCACCCCATCGCCGTGCGAAGCACCTGGCTCAGCCGGAGTGACTCGGCCGGGTCCGTCCGGGGCGGTTCGTGACGCAGCACGGCGAGCCACGGAACCGCGGCGACCGCTCCCAGCGCCGCGTAACTACCCAGGGCCAGCTGCCAGCTGCCGCTGGCCTGCTCGATCGGCACTGTCCCAGCAGCGGCGATCGTGGTCCCCAGGGCCAGTGCCGTGGTGTAGAGGGTGGTCATCGTGCCCACCCGTTCGGGGAAGTGCTGTTTGACCAGGGTCGGCAACAGCACGTTGCCGACCGCACCGCCGGACAGGGCCACGGCGCTCAGGGCGAGGAAGGACCACGGTTCGGCGACGAGGGCCCGCAGCCCGAGGCCGAACGTGAGCGCGGCCAGCGCTCCCACGAGGACGTGGTGCTCACCGAAACGCCGGATCAGGCTGGGGGTCAGCGCTCCGAACAGGGCGAAGCACAGCACGGGGAGCGTGGTGAGCGCCCCTGCCAGCGCACCCGACATACCGAGTCCGACGGTGATCTCGTCGAGGACGGTGCCGACGCTGGTGATAGCTGTGCGCAGGTTGAGTGCGGCCAGGGCGACCCCGGCCACCAGCAGCCAGGACACACGCCGCGGACGTACTGTCACCCGCGGCGTGTGCCTGTCGCGTCCTTCGTCTGTGGTGCCGCCGGCATCCGCTTTTGTTGTGACGCTTGTCATACATCTCCGATAGACATAGGATGACCGGATGTACATCATCAGAATAACGTATCCGCCCGTGTGTCTCTCGTACTCTCGCGCCTGGTCTAAGCTCCGCCGGTAACCGAGCACATACTCCACGGCCGTGCGACGGCCCAGCCATCTAGGAGGTAACGGCGTGCCCCTCGCCTCAACACGACGGACCGGACTCGTCGACCAGGTGATCAGCCAGCTACGCACCCAGATCGACTCCGGGGAGTGGGCTGTGGGCGACCGGATTCCCACCGAGTCCGAACTCTCGGAGCAGCTGGAGGTCGGGCGCAACACCGTTCGGGAGGCCGTGCGCGCGCTCTCCCATGCCGGCCTTCTCGAGATTCGTCAGGGAGCAGGGACGTTCGTGCGCGCCTCCAGCGAACTGGGCGGGGCCCTGCGCCGCAGGTTGGAACGGTCGCAGCTGCGGGAGAACCTCGAGGTGCGACGCGCCCTGGAGGTGGAGGCGGCCCGGTTGGCCGCGCTCCAGCACACCACGGACGACCTCGCCGACATCGAGCGCGCGCTGTCACTGCGCGACGAGGCATGGCGCGAGCAGAACATGGGCGCTTTCGTGGAAGCGGACTTCGCGTTCCACCGCGCCGTGGTCAACGCCACCCACAACACGCTGTTGACCGAGCTGTACGACGACATCGCGCAGGTGGTCTACGAGAGCATCGCCCATACCGCCTACGAACAGCCGCCGAACCACGAGGGCATCGACCACAGCGGACTGGCCCAGGCCATCCGGGACAGCGCTCCCGAACGGGCGCTGCGCGAGGCGGCGTGCTACCTCGACGAGCTGCTGGCGCTGGCCGCCGAATGACCAGGGCCCGCCCAGCTGGCCGCAGACCGAACGCCCGTGGGCACGAGCGCGGGCAGGCACCTCCGCCCCGTCCGCGACCAGCCCGCGGCCCCGGTCACCGCCACCGGACGCGGCGGCGCCGGATCACCGCGCGTTCGCGTACGCCAGACCGGTCACCGCGTCCAACGCGGCGCGAGCGGCAGCGACGTCGTGCACCCGGAACACGCACGCCCCCTGCCAGGCGGAGACCGCCAGCACGGCCAGAGTGCCCGCCCACCGCTCGGCAACCGGTGCGTCGAGGACCTCACCGATGAAGTCCTTGTTGGAAACGGCGACCAACATGGGCCAACCACGTCCGGCCAGCTCTCCCAACCTGCGGGTGAGCTCCAAGGAATGGTAGGTGTTCTTCCCGAAGTCGTGTGTGGGGTCCACCACGATCCGTTCGGGAGGAACCCCCAGGGAGACGGCCCGTTCGGCCAGTTCCTCGACAGTGGCGACGACGTCGGCCACCACGTCCCGATACGCCACCCGGTGCGGATCAGTGCGCGGCGCAAGCCCACCACTGTGGCTGCACACCAGTCCTGCCCCGCTCTCGGCCGCCACACGTGCCAGCTCGGGGTCCGCCCCGGCCCACGTGTCGTTGACCAGGTCGGCCCCCGCGGCGACGCACTCCCTGGCCACCGGTGCCCGCCAGGTGTCCACCGAGATCACCACGTCGGGGTGCTGGGCACGCAGTTCGGCGATGACCGGAGCCGTCCGCCGCGCCTCCTCCTCCGCGGAGACGTAAGCACCGTATCCGGCCTTGACCCCACCGATGTCGATAATGTCGGCTCCCCGGTGCACCGCCGCTTCGGCGGCACGCAGAGCGGCATCGAACCCGAACGTCGCTCCGTGGTCGTAGAAGGAGTCGGGAGTCCGGTTGATCACACCCATAACCGCGGGACTGTCCGGACCGTACTCGCGGCCGCGCAGACGCAGTACTCCCTGCCCGCTCATTCCTGTTCCTCCGGCGAGTCCCCGTCCGCCACGGACACGAGGTCGCGATGTGGCTCCTTGGTCACGCTCAGGTACTCCCACGTCTCGACATGGTTGACCGCGTCATCGGCGCGGATGAGTTCCAGTACCTCCGCGAGAAGGCCGCGGTCGGTCGCTGTGATGGTACCGATGACGTCGTGGCGGCCGAACCCGGTAGCGGCGAACGACACGGCGGAGAAGTCCGCCAGGCGGCAGGCGAGCGACGCGGCGTCGCCGCGGCAGAGCACGCCGAACCCGATCTGTTCCTCCGAACCGACCACGGAGGGCTCCACCACGGCTGTCACATGTACCACACCAGCGTTCAACAGGCGCACGACACGCGAACGCGCAGCCGCCTGGGATAACCCGACATGACGGGCCAGGGTCGCGTAAGAAGCCCGCCCGTCGCTCTGCAGGTGACGCACGAGCCGCCAGTCCAGCGGGTCGATAGCCGTGTCCCGCAGCGTCCCGGCACTCGTGTAGGCGTCCTTCACAACCGATTCCGTCCTGAACACGTCGGTTGCCGCAACGCCGGGCAGCGCGCGAAGCTCCGCGAGGGCGTGCGCAAGGTCCGTGTCGTCGTGCACCCGCAGATAGGCGACGGCAGGGAACTGCCCCGCGGTCTGCGCGGCGAACGTCACCGTACCCCACGCGTACAGCTCGTCCAGGACGGGACGCACGGGCCCGCACATCTGCAGCGAGACTTGTCCGAGCACTTCCTTCCCCAGGACCCCGGCGTGCAGGACCCCTACGATACGGATAGCACCGGTGTCCACGAGCTGCTTCACCCGGGAGCGCACCGCCGTCCGAGAAAGACCGACCGCGTCCGCCAAAGCCTGATATGTCGCTCTTCCGTCCCCCTGCAGCGCCCGCACAAGCGCCGTATCGACCGCATCGAGCACGATGAACTGCCTTTCGTTCCCATGACGGCGCCCTCCTTCCCCCCGGGCACCGCCCCTCCTCCGGCCAGATCATGACAGGTGCAGCGTCGATTAACTATGGATCACGAAAGAAACAACACTGACTTTAGCTCCCCATCCCCAGGTAAACAGACATTTAGAACATTTAATGCATGAAAAAGAGGGGTTGCACGAGCCCGGGATGCACCACTGTGTGCGGCATACTCACAGAAAGCGAGAGACTGTCCCCCCGGCATGATCAGTGCCGCACGCGGTATCACAACAGTGTCCGCCCCGGAACGGTCAGGGCAGTCCTACGGACGCGACGAAGGAGAGCGAAGGGAACACGATGGCACGACAAGAAGGACGGCGCACCACGAGCCGTCCGAGCACCGGCCGAGCACTGCTGTGGACTGCCGGTTCGGTCCTGCTCCCGGGGCTCGCCCACCTCCGTACGGGGCGTCGGGCCTCCGGATGGACGATGCTGATCACGTTCCTCGTTCTCCTGGCGACCGGCCTGGTCGCATGGGTCATGTTCAACGGTGACATAGCGCGCAGCGCCCGGATCGTCTCCCAGGGCCGATGGCTGCTGACCATCGGCGCCGCCGCCTTCGTCATCGCCGTGCTGTGGATGACGGTCGTCGTACACTCGTGGTTCATCACCGCTCCCGAGCAGGCGGGACGGCCAGCCCGCCTGCTCGGTGGTGCCCTCGTCGTCCTGCTGTGCCTCACCATCGCCGCGCCTGCGGCGGCTGTCATGCGCACCGCCTACACCGCCTACGACACGCTCTCCTCCGTGTTCGTCTCGGACGGTGACTCCGAGGGGGAACCGCACGACGCCAGCAACCCGTGGAACGGGCGGGAACGAGTCAACGTCCTCCTGCTCGGCGGTGACTCGGGGAGCAACCGCTACGGGATGCGCACCGACTCGATGATGGCCGCCAGCATCGACATCGAACACGGCGACGTCGTCCTCGTCGGGATCCCCCGCAATCTCGAGGACGTCCAGTTCCCGGAGGGGTCCAGGCTCGCCGAGGCCTACCCCCCTCCCGAGGGGTACGACCGGCTACTCAACGACGTCTACCAGACCGTCGCCGAGGAGCCGGACAAGTACGCCGAGAACCCGGACGCCGCGGACCCAGCCGCTGACACGCTCAAAAGCGTCATCGGTCACATAACCGGTATCGAGCTGGACTACTACGCTCTCGTCGACATGGAGGGCTTCGAAGGACTCATCGACGCCATCGGCGGTATCGACGTCCGGATCGAGGAACCGATCCCCTACGGCCAGCAGGGCGACGTGCTCGAGGCCGGAAAGCAGCACCTCGACGGCAACGAGGCGCTCTGGTACGGACGCAGCCGGGTGCAGAGCAGCGACTACGCCCGCATGGGGCGTCAGGGGTGCCTGCTCAAGTACGTGGCCGAACAGGCCGACCCCACGACCGTCCTGAGCAGCTTCCAGGATCTAGCGGGCGCCACGAAGAAAACGCTGCGCACCGACATCCCGCAGTCGAAGGCCTCCGCCTTCATCGAACTCGCCGATTACGTCGCCAACGAGGGCGACATGAAAACGCTTCAGCTCTCCCCGCCACAGGTGCAGACCGCCTACCCCGACTGGAAGGAGATCAAGAGACTCGTCGCGGAGGCGCTCCAGGAGCAGGAGGACCAGCAGTCCCGCACGGACGAGGACGTCACCCCTGAGGACGTCACCCCTGAGGAGGCAGAGGGCGGTTCCGACGGTTCCGGGGGCGCTGAGGAGGAACAGGCCGAGCCCGGCTCCGCCGACCCCTCCCCCACCACACCCGGTCGGCAGGTGGGTGACGAGGCCGACTCACTCGACGAGCTCTGCCCCTCGTGAATCCTCTCCCGTCTGAAGGCGGGAGACCACCGGTTCAGGTTGCCCGGCCGTCCGACGAACGGTCGGGTCCCATGCCACCGGCACCAGCCGGGACGGAACCCGCCCGGACCGGCATCACCCCCGCAGAGCTCCCGCCCGTCGGGGGCGGAGGAGCCGGTAACGGCAGGGTGGGACGAGGACGGCGACGACAAGCCGCGTCCATGCGCAGGACCGCCGGTGGGGATCAGTTACGACGGCGGAGGGGCCGCGGCGTCACGGCTCGAAGCGCCCGTAACGGCCGCGGTGGTAGAGCAACGGGGTGCTCTCCCCGTCGGCTGCTGTCCGTGCCACCTTTCCCACGACGAGCCAGTGGTCCCCCACCGCGAGCGACTC
Organism: Haloactinospora alba; assembly: GCF_006717075.1. NCBI lineage: Bacteria > Bacillati > Actinomycetota > Actinomycetes > Streptosporangiales > Nocardiopsidaceae > Haloactinospora > Haloactinospora alba. The sequence goes on along the minus strand of NZ_VFQC01000001.1, from coordinate 1,551,663 downwards.
GTGGTGGAGGCACAGCACGTGCGCCGCGGCTCCCTCCAACAGGGGAAGCCCTTCGGGGCCGCGGTGCCACCGTGTGGGGGAGGCGAAACGGTCGATACCCGTTGTGGCGAACCGTGTCGCGGTAGCGTGCTGGCCCTGGCCGAGGATGTTGACAGCGAACGTCTCGGCCGACCGGATTCCGGGCCATGTGTTGGATCCCGCGTTGATGTAGAACGACACCAGGGGAGGATCGACACTCACACTGGTGAACGACGTCGCTGTCACCCCGACGGGGTCCTCCCCGGGAGCGGCGGTTACCACGACGACTCCCGCGGCGTGCGTTCCCAGAGCGGTACGGAACCGGTCGGCGCTGACACCAGTGCCACGCGGCAGGGCATCCGAGCGTGCGAGAAGCGAATCCTCTTCCGGGGATTCCGCCACCTCGGTGTCCGGGGATCTCCACACGTGCAGCGCCTCCGTTCGGACGTACGGGAGAGTCGGGTTCGGGGTCGTGGTCGCTGGCTCCACTCTTTCCAGTCGCGGACGGGCAGAGCGTATTCCCGGGACGGGCAGAGCGCCACGAGCAAACTCACACGTCGTCCGTGTCCGAGGCAGTACCTCGGGCACGGCTGCCCCGGCCCTACCGGGCCCGGTTGTGCCGCGCCGCGGTTACAGTCACGGTATGCGCGCGTTCTTCGGAAGAGCACGGAAGGTCCTGATCGTAACGGCGGTTCTGGCCCTGACAGCGGTGACGCTTGTCTCCGTGGCACCCTGGCTGTTGCAGCGTGCCGACATGGCGAGAACCGCGTTGCCCTGGACACCGCCGTGCGTCGTGCACACCGGCGAGGGAACGGTCGCGCTCTCCCGACAGGAGGCACAACGTGCCACGACCGCCGTAGCTCTGGAAGCCCACGGCGCAGAGGATCCGGACACCTCCGGTATCGACGCCGACGTACGGGAACGGCTGCGTTCGGGCCCGCCGGCCGATGCCGGACCGAGCTTGACGTGTCGCGCCTCGGGATCGGGCGGTCTGGAGAGGCAGAAGCTCGGGGAGTCGGGGCTGACGCCGCGCGCTTCCCAGGTGCGTTCCGCGATGGAGGAGGTCTTCGGCGAACAGAGCCTCGGCGGTTATGAGCCGGGCGGTGTCCAGGACGGTCACGGTGAGGACTCCGCCCACTACGACGGTCGCGCCATCGACGTCTTCTACCGTCCGGTGTCCGAGGAGAACCGTCGGCAGGGCTGGCTGCTGGCGCACTGGCTCGTCGCCCACGCGCAGACCCTCGACATCGCGAACGTCATATTCGACGACAGGATATGGAACGTCCACGGGTCGCCGGGCGGTTGGTGGGACTACGACTCCCCCGACCCCGACAACGACATCCTGAGTCACCGGGACCATGTTCATGTCGATGTCCAGCAGGGGTCGGAGTAGCCGTCACCGAAGCGCCACAGGGGGTATGGCGGGGAACCGCCTCCGCTACTAGGTTGAGACCGTGCCTGATATCGATTCTGACTTCCTTGCCTTGCCGTTGCGCAAGCTGGCTGACGCAGCACTGCAACGCGCCCGGGAACTAGGCGTGGAACACGCCGACTTCCGGCTGGAACGCGTCCGGGGACAGAGCCTCTCCCTCACCGACGGCGCGTTGGAGACCGCCACGGACTCGGACACCCTCGGGTTCGCCGTACGGGTCGTCCATAACGGCGTCTGGGGGTTCGCGGCCGAGACCGAGCTGGACGCCGCCCTCCCGGCCACCACCACTGTGGCAGCGGCGGTGGCGGAACGCGCTGTCGAGGTGGCCAGGGTTGCGGCGGCGATCAGTACCGAACGCATCGAGCTCGCTCCCGAACCGGCGCACCGCGACGTGCAGTGGGTCTCCTCCTACGAGACCGATCCTTTCGCCGTGTCGACCGGGGAGAAGACCGCCCTGCTCGCCGAATGGAGCCGGCGCCTGCTGGACGACTCCCGGGTCGACCATGTGGACACGGGAGTCGTCCAGGTCAAAGAGCAGAAGTTCTACGCGGACACCTCCGGAACCACCAGCACCCAACAGCGCGTACGGCTGGCGCCCGTACTCGAGGTCCTGGCCAGCCGGGACGGCAAGCTGGACAGCATGCAGACGCTCACGCCCCCGGCGGGACGCGGCTGGGAGTACGTCCCCACCCTCGAACAGGAGTTGGACGAGCTACCGGAGCTACTCGCCGAGAAGCTCGCCGCCCCCAGCGTCGCCCCCGGACCCCGGGACCTCGTGATCGATCCCTCCAACCTGTGGCTGACGATCCACGAGTCGGTCGGTCACGCGACCGAGCTGGACCGGGCACTCGGCTACGAGGCCGCTTACGCGGGGACGTCGTTCGCCACCGTGGACCAGCTCGGCTCGTTGCAGTACGGCTCGCCACTGATGAACGTCACCGGGGACCGCACGACAGAACACGGTCTCGCCACGATCGGCTACGACGACGAGGGCGTTGCCACCTCCTCGTTCGACCTGGTCCGCGAGGGTGTCCTCGTCGGCTACCAGCGGGACCGGCGCATATCCCGCCTGCAGGGCTACGAGCGGTCCAACGGTTGCGCGTTCGCCGACTCCCCCACGACCATGCCGATCCAGCGTATGGCGAACGTGTCCCTCGCTCCCGACCCTTCCGGCCCTACGACCCAGGGACTGGTATCGGGGGTGGAACGCGGCATCTACATCGTCGGCAACCGCAGCTGGTCGATCGACATGCAGCGGTACAACTTCCAGTTCACCGGGCAGCGCTTCTACCAGATCGAAAACGGGCGCATCACCGGGATGCTGCGGGACGTGGCGTACCAGGCCACAACCACCGACTTCTGGAACTCCCTCTCCGCCCTGGGAGGGCCACAGACATACATGCTGGGCGGTTCGTTCATGTGCGGCAAGGGGCAACCGGGGCAGGTCGCTTCGGTCAGTCACGGGTGCCCCAGCGCCCTCTTCACGGGTGTGCGCGTCCTCAACACGGTTCAGGAGGCCGGAAATTGAGCCAGTCGTCCCCGCAAGCCGTTGTGGAGCGGGCGTTGGAGTTGTCTCGCGCGCATGCCTGCATGGTGGTGGTTGAGGAGAAGACCACGGCCAACCTGCGCTGGGCCCAGACGTCGCTCACGACCAACGGTGTCACCCATGGCCGGAGCGTCACCGTGATCGCACTACACGAAAGCGACCGCGGAACCCGGGTGGGTGTCAAAGAACGCAGCGGGATGCGCGACGAGGAGTTGGAGGACCTGGTCCGCGCCGCGGAGGCCGCCAGCATCGAAGCCGTGCCTTCCGAGGACGCCATGCCGCTCCTCACCCCGGAGGCGACCGGCACCGGAGGTGACTGGGACACGCCTCCGGTACACACCGGTGTTTCCGTCTTCTCCGGCTTCGCACCAGCGCTGGGGCGGGTGTTCGGCAGGTGTTCCGCGTCGGGACGCGTGCTCTACGGCTACGCCGAGCACGAGATAACGTCGACCTTCTTCGGAAGTTCCACCGGGGTGCGCCTGCGCCACGACCAGCCCACCGGCACCGTGGAGATCAACGCGAAGTCGGCTCCTCCCGGAACGAGCGGGGGGCACTCCACGTGGGTCGGTCAGGCAACCCGGGACTTCAGCGACATCAATCCCGACGCTCTCGAGGAGGAGCTGGGACGGCGGATGGGATGGTCCCAGCGCCGGACGGAGCTTCCCGCCGGACGTTACGAGACGCTGTTGCCGCCTTCCGCGGTGGCGGACATGATGGTTGCCCTGTACGGCAGTTCCGGTGCTCGCGACGCCGTGGAGGGGCGCACCGTGTTCTCCGCCGCCGGAGGGGGGACCCGGGTGGGTGACCAGCTCTCCTCGCTGCCGCTGACACTGTTCAGCGATCCGCACGAGCCCGGTTTGGAGTGCGCACCGTTCGTGCTCTCCGATACGCCGGGGCGCGACGTCACAGCGTTCGACAATGGAATGCCGCTGCGCCGGACGGAGTGGGTCTCCGACGGCGGTCTCGCCGCGCTGGGGCAGACACGCTACTCGGCCGAGCTGACCGGGCTGGCGCCGACGGCGGCGATCGACAACCTGGTGCTGCGACACGAGGGAGCCCGGGACAGCTTGGACGACATGGTGGCGCGCACAGAACGCGGCCTGCTGTTGACGTGCCTGTGGTACATCCGGCCGGTGGATCCCCAGACCCTGCTGCTGACCGGGCTCACCCGGGACGGTGTCTACCTCGTGGAGGACGGCGCGGTCACAGCAGCGGTCAACAACTTCCGTTTCAACGAGTCTCCGGTAAGCCTGCTGAGCCGCGCCACGGAAGCCGGTGCCACCGTTCCCGCCCTCTCCCGGGAGGAGGGGGACTGGTTCCCTCGCACGGCCATGCCTCCGATGCGGATCCCCGACTTCAACATGTCCACGGTCAGCAAGGCTTCCTAGGCGTCACTCCCCCTCGGGGAGGCGGGTCCGGGCCCCGGATCCGCCTCAGTCCTCCAGACGGAACCCCACTTTCATACCGACCTGGACATGGGCGATGGACTCACCGTCAAGATGTCCGCGTATCTCGGTCACCTCGAACCAGTCGAGCCCGCGCAGCGTCGCCGCGGCGCGTTCGATCCCGTTGCGGATCGCGGGTTCGATCCCCTCCGGTGATGTACCGACGATCTCGGTGACACGGTAGGTGTGTTCGCTCATGATGCCCCCGTAACCAACGCCTCCGCCGGTACCACTGCCCCCGTCAGGGCGTTCTCAACCTCCGCGTGTTCGCCGCTGTTCCCCGGCCGGGGAGCATGGCCACGCTGTGCCCCCGGTAGCGCACAACAGCGGGTGCCCCTCCTGCGGTCACGTTCCGGGGACACGGACGCAATGACCTCGTAACGCTCTCTTGACGTACACGGGCGGTCAGCGGTGTACATTGGGTTCTAGCGCTTCGGTCCCCCGTCGGAGCGCTGTTCCGGTATTCCGAGCCCCCGTTGGAGTACCGTGTACGACGCCGGGTGGTTTGCCCCCGTAGCCACCCGGCGTCGTTTTTTTTGCACCGTGGGGACGGCGTGGGTTCTACCACCGCTACGTTCGGAGGGGCTTACAGGTCGTGACAGACGAAGAGACCGCCGCGCAGGCACACTGCTCCCACAAGGACTGCCGCGAGACCGCCCAGTGGGCGCTGGTGTGGAACAACCCCAAGGTCCACACTCCCGAACGGCGCAAGACCTGGCTGGCCTGCGAGGAGCACCGGGACTACCTGACGCGTTTTCTGGACGCGCGGGGGTTCCTGCGTGAAACCGTCGCTTTCTCCGAGTTCCACGGATAGGGATCCCGTGGCCGGCCTCCGGAGTTCGGTCACGGCCCGTCCCCGCGCCGCCGCTCACTCTGGGAAGCACCGTGACGACGGGCCTCGGCGAGTTCCTCGGGCGTGTCACAGTCGAACGCGGCCCAGATCTCGGTTTCCGGCAGGGAGAGTGTGGCGGCGTCCAGCGGCATGAGCAGGCCGTGCAACGAGTTTCCGCTGTAGCTCCCGAGCGCCGCACGCAGCGTTGCGGCGTGCCACACGCTCACCAGCCACTGCCGCTTGCCCCTACCGTCCAGGAGAACGGCTCCGGCACGCCCTCCTGCCACCCTCCGCAGCGCGGCCACGTGCGCGGAGCCGAGGAACGGTAGGTCTCCCGCCAGTAACGTGACCCAGGGGGCCGTAACGTGGGCGAGACCGGCACGCAGGGCGGGCACCGGTCCGCCGCCGGACGGTTCCTCCCGGACGTAGCGAGCGGCGGGCCTGTCCCGGGGCGGACCGACGACTATGGTCCTGGTGGTTCCGGCAGCAGCGTCGGCGACCCGTTCCAACAGCGTGCGGTCGGCGACTTCCAACGCGGGTTTGTCCACGCTGCCCATCCGGGCGGCTTCACCGCCGGCCAGGATCACCGTGTCGTAGGGATCCACCATGTGTTCCTGCACTTGCGGTCTCCTGTCTCCCGTGTGCCTGGGCGGCGCGAGGGTGCGATCCTGTGGAACCATGATGGTGCGCGACGCCCGTGCGGCGGAAATGCCGCGTGTGGGAGAACTCCGGGTCCGGACGTACACGGAGCAGGGCCTGCTGGGTCCGGGCTCGGACTACGCGCACACGCTGCGCCGTCTGGGCGACGGCAGTGGCGACCGGGTTCTGGTGGCGGTCGAGGGCGGTTCCCTCCTCGGAACGGCGACGTTCAAACCGTACCGGGAGGATAGCGAGGTCGCGCACTTCCCGGACGAGGCGGAGCTGCGGGCAGTAGCCGTCGCTCCCGAGAGCCATCGTCGCGGTGTCGGACGGGAACTGGTGGAGGCGACGCTGCGCGTGGCCCGGGAGTACGGTACCCGGCGCCTGGTCCTGTCCACACAACCCGCTATGACGGCCGCGCAGCACATGTACGAGAAGATGGGGTTCGTCCGGATCCCGGAACGGGACTGGTCCCCCTACCGCGGTCTCACCCTCTTGGCTTACGAGCGGGCGCTGGACGGATCGTGCGGGAACAGCCCGCGCTAAGCCTGTTTTGGTGGACGCTCGTCCTGCTACGCGGCGCTCCAGCGCCGGCGGAAACGCCCGTCCGGGTGCGCCTTCCCCACCGGGAGGAGAGTGACGCGGGACGAGAACGGCCACGCACCGCGTTCCCCTTTCCCGGCACCCCGATGGACTGCCACACGCGTCCTCGCTTCGGCTGCGTTGTTCTTTTCCCTAGGCGGGTTGCCCGTAACGCACCGGTTCCATGGCCCCGGTCCCGCACGGGCACAACCGCGCCCGGACACGGGGCAGGAACACAGCGGCGGTCCCGGCGAGTGGGACGGGAGAGAACCAGGACCCCCATCGCCGTGGGACTGTGCCGGCTTCCGGCCCAGGGACGACGCGCCGTGGTCCGCGAACGGCCATACCGCTGTCGTGGTGGCGGACCTCACTCGGAAACGGCCGGCAACGCACCACCATGGCCCATCCCACGACCCGGGGACACGGAAATAGGGGGTTCCGGCGCCGTGAGGATGCAAAACTGTCCCGTTGTGGGGCTCGCCCCACTCGTCCACGAGGAAAGGAGAAACCGTGATTTTCATCGCCGTCAAGTTCACTGTCCGTCCGGAGCGGAGCGAGGAGTGGCTCTCCCTCGTCGATGACTTCACTCAGGCCACGCGCCAGGAGCCGGGAAACCTGTTCTTCGAGTGGTCCCGGAGCGTCGACGACCCCAACCAGTTCGTCCTGCTCGAGGCGTTCGCCTCTCCCGAGGCGGGCGAGGCGCACGTGAACTCCGCGCACTTCCAGAACGCCATCTCCTGGATGCCCGATGTCGTGGCCGCGACTCCCCAGATCATCAACACTGAGGTACCGAGCGACGGTTGGTCCCAGATGGCCGAGGTGACCCCGAACCAGTAGTACGGGCCCCGGCCTGCCCGCCCGCCGGGCTGTGCGGGGTCGGGAGCTGTTCCCCGTCGTGTGCACGAACAGGACGCTGCGCGCCACGCCGACCCCACGTGAGACCAGCCCTGCCGGCGGCGGGGACCACCACAAGGACCCGCCCGCCTCGGCGGGCCACGGTCGCGTGGCAACACGACGGTTCGGGAAGCGCACGTTCCCGCACACGTACCGAACGGTCCCCGCCCCTGGTCACCCCTTGACGCAGATCACCTGCCGCAGGTGGGCGACGACTTCCACCAGATCCGTGGAGGCCTCCATCACCGCGGAAAGATCCTTGTAGGCTCCCGGGATCTCGTCCAGCACCCCCGCGTCCTTACGGCACTCCACGCCGGCGGTCTGCTCGGCAAGATCCGCCTCGGAGAAGGTCTTCTTGGCCTTGTTCCGGCTCATCCTACGGCCCGCACCGTGCGCGGCGGAGTTGAACGCGTCCCGGTTCCCCAACCCGCGCACGATGTAGGTGCCCGTCGCCATGGAGCCCGGGATTATTCCTATCTCCCCTTCTCCCGCGCGGATCGCGCCCTTGCGGGTGACGAGGACCCGAGTGCCGTCGTAGGTCTCCTCAGCGACATAGTTGTGGTGGCACGAGACCTGGTCGTCGAACGTGACCCGCGGAAACAGCTCGCGCGTCACGCTACAGGCCAACCCCATCATGACCTCACGGTTGATCCGCGCGTACTCCTGTGCCCAGAACAGGTCGTGCCGGTAGGCGGACATCTCGGGAGTGTCCGCGAGGAACACCGCCAGGTCGTTGTCCGGAAGGTCCTGGTTGTGCGGCAGCCGGCGGGCCTCTTCGATGTGGTGCTCCGCCAGCTCCTTGCCGATGTTGCGCGAGCCGGAGTGCAGCACGAGCCACACCGTTCCGGCACCGTCCAGACAGACTTCCAGGAAGTGGTTCCCGCCGCCGAGCGTCCCGATCTGGTTGGCGGCGCGTTCGTAGCGGTGCCGAACCGCCGGGGTCAGATCGTCGAAGCCCTCCCAGAAGCTCGTCCACCCGGCGGTCCTCACCCCGTGGATCCGGCGCGGGTCCACGGGGCGCTCGTGTGACCGGGGCCCCACCGGGATCACCTTCTCCAGCTTGGAACGGAACGGTCCCAGGTCCTCGGGAAGGTCATCCGCGTGCAGCGAGGACCTGACCGCGGTCATGCCGCACCCGATGTCCACTCCGACGGCGGCCGGGGAGACCGCCCCCTGCATGGCGATGACAGAGCCTACGGTCGCGCCCTTGCCGAAGTGGACATCGGGCATCGCGGCGAGGCCGTGCACCCAGGGCAGACGAGTTATGTTGCGCAGCTGGTCCATCGCTGCGGGCTCGACTGTCTCCGGGTCGGCCCACATCCGGATGGGGACACGCGCGCCCTCAGCTTCGGTGTATGGCATGGGCCCTCTCCTGTTCGCCTCGTGAGGGAACGTAACCGTCCTGCTCGTTCCCTATCGAGTCAGAGAGTCACCGCCCGTGGCAAACGGTTTTCGCGGTTACCGTCCCCTACCCGCCGATAGCCGACATGGGACGGGACGGTTGCAGGAAGGTCGGGTCGTTGATCCCGTGGCCGGGGAGTTTCCCAGCGACGTTGGCACGCCAGCGCTGCGCGATCTCCTCGTCCGTTCCGCCGTTCCGCAGCAGGGGCCGCAGGTCGGACTCCTCCCGGGCGAAGAGGCAGTTGCGGATCTGGCCGTCAGCGGTGAGCCGCACCCGGTCGCAGGCTCCGCAGAACGGCCGGGTCACCGAACCGATGACACCCACGGTCTCCGGGCCGCCGTCGACGTAGAACAGTTCGGCCGGAGCGCTGCCGCGGGTGTCCGGATCGGCCGCCTCCAGGTGGAACTCGGCGCTCAGCTTGTCGAGGATCTCGTCCGCCGTGATCATGTTCTCCCGGCTCCACCCGTGCTGCGCGTCCAGCGGCATCTGTTCGATGAACCTGAGCTGGTAGCCGTGCTCCAGGCAGTAACGCAGCAGTTCGGGCGCTTCCGTGTCGTTGATGTCACGCATCAGCACCGCGTTGACCTTCACCGGTGTCAGACCGGCCCGGGCCGCGGCGGCCATACCATCCAGCACGTCCGGCAGCCGGCGCCGGAGGGCCATCCTCTCGAAGGTTTCCGGGCGAACCGTGTCCAGGGAGACGTTGATGCGGTCGAGACCGGCGTCGGCCAGCGCCGGGGCGAACCGGGAGAGCCCGATGGCGTTGGTCGTCAAAGCCGTTGTCGGACGCGGCTGCAAGCTCGTCGTAGCGGCGAGGATGCTGCTGAGCCCGCGTCGGAGCAGCGGCTCTCCTCCCGTGAACCTGATCTCCTCGATGCCGAGCATGGTGACGCCGATACGGATCAACCGGTTGACCTCGTCGTCGGTGAGGATCTCGGGGTTCGGCAGCCACTCCAGCCCTTCGGGCGGCATGCAGTAGGTGCACCGCAGATTGCAGCGATCGGTGAGGGAGACCCTCAGATCCGTCGCCACTCTTCCGTAGGAATCGGCCAGCACGGGTGTCACCTCCCAGGGTCGGTGCAGCTCCGGCTGCACCTTGAGGCCGGTGTATCAGGCGCGGGTACGTCCACGACGCTTACGTGGTTCCCGCCACACTCCACCCTAGAAGACGCTGACGACACGGCACCGGCCCCGACCCGGCCGAACGTGGGATCTGACGTCGGCAGAAACGGACGCACCCCCGAAATGTTCGTCTTCCCACACGAGTGAGCCGTGGGGCAGCTGTCATGGTTTCAGCGGAATCCACAGGTCGGCCAGCGGTACTACGCTACCGACGTAGTCACAACGAAGGGAGCACATGTGATCACCACTCGGGAGTGGCATCTGCCCGGCGGGCCCAACGGTTCCGAACGCCTCTTCGCCCGCGCCTGGGCCACGGGCGGTGTCGAGCCTTCCTGGTTGGCGGTCCTGGTCCACGGTTACGGCGAGCACAGCGGACGTTACGAGCACGTGGCCCAGCACCTGTGCGCCAACGACGCCGCGGTGTACAGTCTGGACCACCGGGGGCACGGCCGTTCTTCGGGGGAACGCGTCCTGATCGACGACTTCGCCGACGCCACGCAGGATGTGCACCGGGTTATCACTCAGGCGCGGACAGCCTATCGCTCCCTTCCACTGGTGCTCATCGGCCACTCGATGGGGGGAATGATCGCTGCGCGTTACGCCCAGGAGCACCCGGAGCAGGTGACGGGGCTCGTGCTCTCCAGCCCGCTGGTGGGACGATCGAGCACTGTCGACGAGCTGTTGGCGCTGGAGAGCATCCCCGAGACCCCGATCGATCCGCAGATACTCTCCCGGGATCCCGCCGTGGGTTCCGCCTACGCCGCTGACGAGCTCGTCTGGCACGGCGCGTTCAAACGTCCGACACTCAACGGTATCCGCACCGAACTGGAACGGATCACGGAAGCCGGACGGTTGCACGAGACACCGCTGCTGTGGATGCACGGCAGCGACGACCGTCTGATCCCCGCGGAGGAGAGCCGGGTGGGGATCGACGCCCTGTCCGGAGCGGATGTCACGGAACGGATCTTTCCGCAGGCCAGACACGAGCTCTTCAACGAGACCAACCGGGACGAGGTCCTGGAGGAGGTGACCCGTTTCGCCCGTCGCGTCTCGGCCTCCGGTTGAACAGCGGCTCCGCCGCTGTTCAACCGGAGGCACGGTGCTGCCGGTCACACGTACAGCTCGGACCGGTACGGGCTGGAGGAGGGAACGGCCTCGGCGTAGGCCTCAGCGAGCCGCCCGACAGCCTCAGTGAGCACCTCGGGCGGTTGGGTGAAGGGAATCCGCACGTAGCGTTCCAGCGTTCCCGTGGTTCCGAACACGGGGCCGGGAGCGATATGGAGGCCACGCCGCAGGGCGGCGTCAGCCAGCGCGGTCGCTCTGAGCTGGGGAAGCTCGCACCACAGCGACAGTCCTCCGCGCGGAAGGGTGAAACGCCACTCGGGTAACCGCTCCTCCATCGCCGCGGCGAGAGCGTCCCGGTTGCGACGGAGCTGATGGCCACGTTGCGCGCGTATCTCGGAGAGGTCGGAGAACAGGTCGGCCACGGTGAGCTGGTCCAGCACGGAGCTGGTGAGGTCGACACGCTGACGGACCGTCATCAGCCTTGCCACCACGGAGGCGCTGGTGCGTATCCAGCCGACCCGCAGACCGCCCCAGAGCAGCTTGGCCGCCGATCCTATGGTGAACACACGCCCGTCAGTGTCGTGGGAGGCCACGGGAGCGGGCTGGGACACCGGGTCTATGGCGAGCTCGGCGACACTCTCGTCGATGATGAGGGACGTTTTGGTGCGGCGTGCCTCAGCGGTGAGGCAGGCGCGCTCCTCCGCTCCCATGAGTGCCCCGGTGGGATTGTGGAAGTCGGGGATCAGGTAGGCGAGCTGCGGTTCCCACTGACGCAGTGCGGCGACGAGATTCTCCATGTCCCACCCGTCGCGTCCCACCCCGCACGTCAGGATCCGGGCTCCGTACTTGCGCGGGCTGGCCAGGGCATGGGGATAGGTCGGGGACTCCAGGAGTACCGAGCTTCCGGGGTCCACCAGCAGGTCCAGCAGGAGCGTCATCGCGTGCTGCACTCCGCTGGTGACGAAAATCTGCTCTGGCCGGGTGGGAAGACCGCGTTCCGAGTAGCGGCGGGCGATAACCCTGCGCAACTCGGGAACTCCGCACCGGGTGTAGCCGGACTCCCCGCTGTGGAGACGCAATTGGCTCACAGCGCGCTCGGCCGCGGGCTGCAGACCGTCGACAGCGGCGGGAGCGGCTACCCCGAGGTCGGTGTAGCCGGGACGCGGCGCGAGCACGCTTCCGTCCCCGGATCCGGCGTCGGGCAGCGTGGTCCAGCTTCCCGCTCCCTGGCGGCGTTCCAGGAGGCCGCTCTCCCACAACCAGCCGTAGGCAGCTGTGACGGTGTTACGGCTGAGCCCCAGCGCTGCGGCGAGGTCGCGCTCCGCGGGTAGGCGCGTACCCGCGGGAAGCCTCCCGTCCAGAACGAGGTCGCCGATCGCTTGTCCCACGGAACGGTAGTACGGGCGTTGCTGGGCGCAGGAACCGATGAGCCGCGCCAGTAGTGGGCCGTTGATCTGTCTCTGCGCTCCCATAATGAGCCAATTTTTATCATTGGCCCTATTATTGGCCAAGAGAGTCGGGCCAATATTGTGTCCCATGGAACGGTTCGGCCCTACCGGGAACGCATACCCCCTCTCCGTGGTGAAACGCGTCGGCAGCCGCACTCGGCGTTTCCTCCCGACCCCGTTGCTTCCCCCTCCCCGACCCCGGCGACTGGCACAGCTCTATACCGGCCTCTACCTGTACGGGCTGGGTTGCGCGCTGTTGATCGTCGCCGACCTGGGGGCCATGCCCTGGGACGTACTCCACCAGGGACTGGCGCTCCATACCGGACTGTCCGTGGGTGCGGCCAATGTCGCCGTCGCGGCTGTGCTGATGGTGCTGTGGATCCCGTTACGGCAGCGCCCCGGGTTGGGGACGGTGAGTAACGCCCTCCTCGTCGGCGCCTCGGTTGACCTCACTCTGCTGTGGCTTCCCGAAGCGGACGGGATTCTCGCCCGATCGGCCTGCATGGTGGCGGGCGTTCTCGTCGTCGCAGGCGCGACCGGGTGCTATGTCGGCGCACAGCTGGGCCCTGGACCACGGGACGGCCTCATGACAGGAATAGCCGCGCTGGGAACGTCCATCCGCACGGCCCGCACCTGTGTCGAGATCGCCGTCGTCGTGGCCGGCTCCCTCCTCGGGGGGACCGTGGGCGTCGGAACGCTGGTGTTCGCTCTCGCCATCGGACCGCTGGCGCAGGTCTTCCTCTCGGCTATGACGATCCGCTCCCCGGACAGCACCACCCGCTGAGTACGCTTCCCCGCACGGTGACCGGCGCTGGGAACGGCAACCCCGAAGAACTGGAAGACCATAGTCTTCCGGCGCAGCGACCCGTTGTCCCATATCCGCATTCTCGGTGCCCCGACGCCGGTAACGTGGCGGTGGTGCCACACGCGCGAGTGGTGACGAACGCATTCCGGCAGTGCCTGTCCGCGTACCGATTCGTCACGGTTCGGGGCGAGGGGGGCAACAGCCCAGGTCGCGGCGCACACGGCACCGAAAAGTTGGGTACGGTACGTCCGCGAAGACGTGATCTTGGTTACTTTAGGGGGTGAGCGGCGTGGCCGATTGGATTGAGGACTACGCGCTAATCGGCGATATGCAAACGGCCGCTCTGGTCAAACGCGATGGATCGATCGACTGGCTCTGCCTCCCCCATTTCGACTCCCCCGCCTGCTTTTCCGCCATCCTGGGTGACGAACAGAACGGTAACTGGTGGATCCGCCCCACGAGCAGGGACGCGGCACCACCCCAGCGGCGTTACCGGCAGGACACCCTCATCCTGGAAACGAACTGGGAAACGCCGGAGGGCGCGGTTCGGGTCATCGACTTCATGCCACCGCGCGGTGGCGCCCCGCACATCGTGCGTATCGTCGAGGGCATCCGGGGCACCGTCGAGATGGCGACCGAACTACGGCTGCGCTTCGACTACGGCAACGTGGTCCCCTGGATCGAACGCAGCGGTACCGAGGTCGTGGCCATCGCGGGTCCGGACTCGGTATGGCTCAGCTCGCCCGTCCCCCTGCGCGGACACAACTTCGTGCACGACGCCACGTTCACGGTGAGCGCGGGGCAGCGCGTCCCGTTCGTGATGACGTGGCACCCCTCCCAGGTGCACGAGTCCGACCACCTCGACGCCGAGAAGGCGCTGTCGCGCACGGAACGCTTCTGGGAGCAGTGGGTGCGGGAGTGCTCCTACGACGGCGACTACCGGGACGCCGTCGTCCGGTCCCTGATCACCCTCAAGGCACTCACCTATCGCCCCACCGGCGGCATCGTCGCCGCTCCCAGTTCCTCCCTGCCCGAGGAGATCGGCGGTGTGCGCAACTGGGACTACCGCTACTGCTGGCTGCGCGACGCCACCATCACGTTGGAGGCCCTGATCCGCAGCGGTTACACCGACGAGGCGCTGGCCTGGCGCGAGTGGCTCGTACGTGCGGTGGCCGGTGAGCCGCAGCACATGCAGATCATGTACGGAGTGCGTGGCGAACGGCGCCTCGCCGAGTGGGAGGCCGACTGGCTTCCCGGTTACGAGGGCTCCCGACCGGTACGCATCGGCAACGCCGCCGTCGGCCAGTACCAGCTCGACGTGTACGGCGAGGTCATGGACGTGCTGCACCTGGCCCGCCGTTCCGGGCTGCAGGGCGGCGAGCACCTGTGGGGACTGCAGCGTTCGCTCGTCAACTACCTGGAGTGGTGCTGGGACGAGCCGGACGAGGGGTTGTGGGAAGTGCGCGGCCCTCGCCAGCACTTCGTGCACTCCAAGGTCATGGCCTGGGTGGCGGCTGACCGCGCCGTACGCGCCATCGAGGACTACGGCAAGGAAGGCCCCATCGAACGCTGGCGGGAACTGCGCGACACCATCCACGCCGAGGTGTGCGAGTACGGCTACGATCCGCAGCGCAACACCTTCACCCAGTACTACGGGAGTAAGGAGCTGGACGCTGCCCTGCTTCTCCTGCCCGAGGTCGGGTTCCTTCCCTACGACGACCCGCGCATCGTGGGAACCATCGAGGCTATCCGCGAGGACCTCATGGTCGAGGGCTTCGTGATGCGTTACCGCACGGACCGCGACGACACGGCCGATCAGCTGCCCGGGAACGAGGGCGCTTTTCTGGCCTGCAGTTTCTGGATGGCGAACGCGCTGTTGTCGATCGGGCGCGAGCAGGAGGCCCGTGAGCTCTTCTCCCGCCTGCTGGCGCTTCGCAACGACGTCGGACTGCTGGCAGAGGAGTTCGAGCCCAAGGACGGCCGTCTCGTGGGCAACTTCCCCCAGGCGTTCAGCCACGTTCCGCTCGTGACGACGGCACTGAACCTGTCCCACCAGGACGGTCACCGCCGGCGTGAGGTCTGATCCCCGTGACCGCGCCAACCGCCGAGACCAACCTGGTGAACCTCGCCACGCAGAGCTGGCCGCAAGCGTTGGCGCTCCTGACGGCGCTGCTGCTGTGCTCACTCATCGGTCTGGAGCGCGAGTTACGGCAGAAAGCCGCCGGACTGCGCACGCACACACTGGTGGGGCTCGGGGCCGCCCTGTTCATGGTGGTCAGCAAGTACGGGTTCGGCGACGTCACCGGCCAGGAGTCGGTGGCGTTCGACCCCTCCCGGGTCGCCGCACAGATCGTCTCCGGTATCGGGTTCATCGGGGGCGGGCTCATATTCGTCCGGCGCGACATGGTTCGGGGACTGACCACAGCAGCCGTGGTGTGGGTGTCAGCGGCCGTGGGGACCGCGTGTGGCGCCGGGTTGTGGCTCGTGGGCGCGTTCGTGACGGCGGCCCACTTCCTCGTCGTTTACGGATATCCTCCACTCCTCCGTCGGCTTTCCCGCTTCGTGCCGCGCACCTCGCAGCTGCAGCTGCGTTACACCGACGGGGTCGGGGCCCTACGGGCCATACTCGCGACGGCGACCGGGCACGGTTTCACCGTGCTGCACGTCAGCACGGAACGGGAGACACAGCCAGACCAGGGTTCGGGAGAGCCGGACTCGATCAGACTCGCGCTGAACGTGCAGGGCAAAGGTGATGTCAGCGGACTCGCTGCTGCCCTGTCCGAGACGGAGGGTGTGCGGTCGGTACGGATGGGCGCCGCCGAACCGGAGGAGGAGGTGTAACGGGTCCGGGTCCCAGTACGGCGCCCGGAAGCAGGGCGCGCCTGTCGTGCCGGGGCTCCTGGCGCCGCTGCCGTTCCTGGCACGGGCAGCACTACAGCGCCACTAGGTTGTTCCCATGCAAGAACGACCTTTGTACGAGATCATGGAGAACGGCTGGGCCCAGGCGCTGGAGCCAGTAGCTGGCCGTATCACTGGGATGGGCGAGTTCCTTCGCGGCGAGATAGCGGAGGGGCGCACCTACCTCCCCTCCGGGGACAACGTACTGCGCGCGTTCCAGCAACCCTTCGAGGGGGTACGGGTGCTTCTCGTCGGCCAGGACCCCTATCCCACTCCGGGGCACGCCGTCGGTCTGAGCTTCTCGGTCGCACCCGACGTCTCCCCTCCCGCCAGCCTGCGCAACATATTCCGGGAGTACTCCACGGACCTGGGACTGCCGATGCCGAGCAGCGGCGATCTGACCCCGTGGACCGAGCAGGGTGTGCTACTGCTCAACCGCGTGCTCACGGTACAGCCCAACAAACCGGCCTCCCACCGCGGTAAGGGGTGGGAGGAGGTGACCGAACAGGCCATCCGCGCCCTGGCCGGTCGGGAGAAGCCACTGGTCGCGATCCTGTGGGGACGGGATGCCCGGAACCTGCGCTCTCTGATGCCGGGTATCCCGTGTGTGGAGTCACCGCACCCCAGCCCCATGTCAGCGGACAAGGGGTTCTTCGGGTCGCGCCCGTTCAGCAAAGCCAACGCTCTCCTTCGGGAGCAGGAGGCGCAGGAAGTGGACTGGAAGCTTCCGTGACGCTGCCTCCCCGCCGGCCCGGGGGACGGGGGGCTGTGCCCCGTCCCCCTCGTCCGTGGGTGACGGCGCGTGGGAGGAAGCCGGTACCGCTGACGACACGAGCCCGGGGTCAGTTCCGGGCTGCCAGTGCTTCCCGCAACAGGTTGGGCACAGCTTCACCGATGGGATCGCGGACGGTCGCCGCGGCAGCGGCATCGTACGGCGTGGGGTCGGCGTTGACGATGATCAGCGGAATGTCGCGTTCCAGGGCGATGTCACACAGTCCGGCGACCGGATGGACGGTCAACGAGGTGCCGATGGTGACGAACGCCCGGCAGTCGGCGGTAGCGGCGGCCGCCGCGTCCAGTACCTCCGGGTCGAGCCGTTGACCGAACGAGATCGTGTCAGCCTTCTGCACTCCCCCGCACGCCAGGCAGTGCGGGTCGGACTCGTCGTCCAGCCGCGCCAGCACCTCGGGGGTCGGGGTGCGTGTCCCGCACGACATGCATACGACGTAGTGGATGGTGCCGTGCACCTCCATGACCCGCTGCGGGTCCGTGCCGGCTGCCTGGTGCAGACCGTCGATGTTCTGGGTGATGAGCCCACGCAGCCGCCCCTCACGATCGGCCTCGGTAATGGCGCGGTGGGCCGCGTTCGGTTCGGCGGTCCAGGCGGAGTGTTCCCGGCGCATCCGCCAGACCCGGCGGCGGACATCGACATCGGAGAGGTACGTGTCCAGGTCGAACAGCGCGGCCGCCGCCGGATCAGTCGTCCATACCCCCTGGGGGCCTCGAAAATCCGGAATCCCGGATTCGGTGGAGATGCCCGCACCGGTGAGAACCGTTATCTGCCCGGCCTCGGCGAGGAGCGCCGCAGCGGCGGAGTAGTTCGAAGTTGTGGCCATACAGGCGTCCTTGTACATCGCGGGTGGCTCTCTCCCATTCTGGCAGCGCCCGCTGTCAACGACCGCGACCTCTCCCCCGGTCCAGCGGTGCGGGAACCCGGTTCCCGGGGCGGGGAAGGAATCCCATCCGTCTCGGACCCGGCCGGCCACGGCCACTCAACCGTTGCACACGCCACTCTGCTCCGGTATCCCACATATGACCTGGGGAGCGGGACACAGCTACGGCCCCGGATCGGTGTGGGGCCGGTGCGGGAGGATCAAGAGTCCGGCGAAAAGTGTCAGAATCGTCCTACTCATGAAACAGTCGCCGCACATCCTCATCGTTAACGGGACGAAGGTATGCCGCCCCGTCTTCGTCCTCGGTGCCCCGCACTCGGGAATCGATTCCGTCGCCCGAGCGCTGGGGAATGCGCCCGGTCTCCACATGAGCTCCAGCGATCCGGGCGTCCTCGAGGCAGTCTACGCTGTCGCCCGCCGCCCCTCCCTGGCCGAGGGGCAGGAGTCGGGTACCTCCAGTCTGCTACGCGACGCTTTCGCCGAGTCCTGGCAGCTCACCCCACTCACCTGCCCCATGTGTCCGCCCGGCCCCCCGCCGGCCCGGGAGTCATCCGAACCGTGCCGACACGCCCGCGAGACCACCCGTTTCGGGGACGCCACTCCCGACCTGCTGTACAGTGCCACCGTACTCAGCGCCGCTTTCAGCGACGCCCTGTTCGTCCAGCTCATCCGGGACGGCCGGGACGTCGTGACCCGTATGCTCGACGACGAGCGTTCCCTGGCCTGGTTCCGGCCGAGCCTGGCCAACCTGGAGCACGAGCTCCCCAACCCGTTCTTCGGTATCGAGACGGAAGAGGAGCGGGACGGTTATCCGGAGCTTTCCACAGCCGCCAAGTGCGCGATGCGCTGGCGTGGCGCGGTACGGCTGTCGGCGAGGTTACGCGGCCTGTTGGGGACCGACCGCCTCATGACACTCCGCTACGAGGATGTGGCCGGTGGAGAGGTGGAAACCGCGGAACAGCTGCGGAGATTCACCGGTATCCGGGTTTCGGCTACCGACCTGACCCACGGCGCGACGCCCGGGATCGGCACGTGGCGCGGTCGACTCACCCGGGACCAGTACGACGCGGTCCGGTCGGTCGCACGCACGGAGCTGTCCCGACTGGGCTACGGGTGAGGACACCCGCTCCGGGTCTCAGAACTCCCGGTAGGGAAGGTACTTCCCGTCGAGGGTGATCACCACGCGTTCCCCCTCCGAGTCCTCGGTCCTGTCGACATCCATCCGAAAGTCGACAGCGCTCATGACGCCGTCACCGAACTCCTCCCGAACCAGCTCGTTGACCGCGCCACCGTAGAGCTGGACGATTTCCTCCAACCGGGTGGTGACGGGCTCACCGGGGTCCAGGGACTCGGTCCCGCGCACGGGCGGTAGCTGCAACGCGTCCCGGATCGCCTCGTCCAGACCCAGCAGCTTTCCCACCGTGATGGCCTGCTCCTTACTTATCGTGTGTCGGCCGAGAAGCGCAGCCGCGGTCCACACCTTGGAACGGTCCAGCTCCTCGGCGATCCGGGCCCAGGTGATCCCTTTCCTACGTTTTGCTTCCAGAACAGCCTGCGCGGCTTCGGAGCGGCCGATGGGGTCGAGGCGCTGGATGGTCACGATTCACCTCCTGGGACGGCCAGGGTCGGAAACCCGGTGTGTGCGTCCCAAATCTAGGAAGTGCTCCGGCCGGGTATCCAGGTGTCACGCCTCCTGTTCGAGGGATACGCCGAGAGCGGACGGAAACCCGGCCCAGCACCCCTTCCGGTTTCGGCTGGTTCCTCTCAGCCGTAAGCCCGCTCCGACAACCAGGAGGACGCAACGCGCCATGCCTCGTCTTCGGGGTCGATGACCGCGAAGTGATCCGCTCCGGAGGCTTCC
The DNA here is from genome assembly GCF_006717075.1 of Haloactinospora alba. Lineage (NCBI taxonomy): Bacteria > Bacillati > Actinomycetota > Actinomycetes > Streptosporangiales > Nocardiopsidaceae > Haloactinospora > Haloactinospora alba. The sequence continues at coordinate 1,532,001 of NZ_VFQC01000001.1, read as the reverse complement.
CGGTAGGTGACGGGATCTCCGGCGCGGTGGGCGGCCTCAACGTAGGAACGGCTCTGTTCGACCGGGACACGCTGGTCAGCCGTCCCGTGTAGGACGAGTTGTGTCACTCCCAGGGGAAGGCGGTACAACGGCGAGGCCTCCTCTGCGACCGTCTCCCCCGCCGCGGGTCCGAGGAAGTCCGCGACCGCGTCCTCCCCGAGGCCGTCCCGTGCGCTGGTTACCAGGTCAGTGACCGGAGCCAGGGCGACCACCCCGGTCAACGGTGATCCGGGAGCGGCGAGCAGTCCGAGATGGCCGCCCGCGGAGTGGCCGATGGCGACGACGCCGGAGGGATGCCCCGCCTCCGTACTCCGTCCGATCCGCCACCGCAGGAGGTTCAGGGCACGACGCACGTCCTCCAGGGTCTGCGGCCAGCCACCCCCGCCCTTTCCCGTACGGCGGTACTCCACGTTCCACACCACCCACCCCTGCTGTACGAGCCCCTCGGCGAGTGGGTCCATGAGGTGCAGATCATGACGATCCCGCCACCAACCACCATGCAACAGCACCGCTACGGGCGCCGGCCGGTGCACGGGGATGCTCTCCGGATAACACGTGTGGACCACCTGGTCAGGGGAGGAACCGTAAGAGAGAGTCTCTGTGCGCATGCTGCCACCGTTTCCGCTCGGCCCATGCGTGAAAACGCACCCGAGCGTCGGCCCGTGTTCGGATGTCGCGTTCCGCCAGCACGCTCCTGAGCGGCCGGTGTCGTTCCCCGCCGCGTCAGTGCAGCGCCGACCGCCAGGGCACGGTAACGACGGCGTGGCCTATGCTGGAGGGATGGGAGCACTTTCGATTACAGGCCTGGTCGCGCTCCTCGCGGTCATGGCCGTTCCGGTCAGTATCATCCTCGGCGGTGTGGTCTACGTACTGCGGGTAGCTCGCCGCGGCCCGACAGCCACGCTGATGGCGGCCTCCCGACGTCGGGAACTCGCCTGACCCCGGAACCGGTCCCGTCTGGTGGAAGACGGCGGGGCTGGTGCGGTCGCCTCGGATGAGGCGACCGCACCAGCCCCCCGTAACGGGTCAGAGCCCGTCGGAACTCAGGAGACGTTCATCGTGTCCGGGTCGGGACCGTACCTCTGTCCCGTGTTGAGCGCGGAGACCTCGTCCATGTCCTCGTTGCTCAGCTCAAAGTCGAAGACGTCGAAATTGGCGCGTATACGCTCAGGTGTCACCGACTTCGGGATCGCGACGTTGCCGAGCTGCAGGTGCCACCGGAGGATGACCTGCGCCGGGGTCTTCCCGTGGGAGTCCGCCAATTTCTGCAGTGTGGGCTCCTCCAGGAGCTTCCCTTGCCCCAACGGACTCCACGCCTCGGTGGCGATGCCGTGCTCCCGATGGAATTCGCGCATGGCCGACTGGGTCAACCTGGGGTGCAGCTCGATCTGGTTGACGGTGGGGACGATGCCCCCTTCCTCGATGACCCGTTGCAGGTGCAACCGGTGGAAGTTGGACACACCGATCGCGCGTACCCGCCCGTCGCTGTAGAGCCGTTCCAGTGCCTTCCAGGTGCTGACGTAGCTGTCCTGCTCCGGCATCGGCCAGTGGATCAGGTACAGGTCGAGGTGTTCCATACCCAGCCGCTGCGTCGTGGCGTCGAAAGCGCGCAGCGTGGCGTCGTAGCCGTGGTCACTGTTCCACACCTTCGAGGTGACGAACAGCTCGTCGCGGGAGATCCCCGACCGCTGGATCGCTGTGCCGACCCCTTCCTCGTTGCCGTAGGCCGCTGCGGTGTCGATGCTGCGGTAGCCGGCCTCCAGCGCCGTACTGACAGCGTCGACGACCTCATCAGCGGGAACCTGCCAGACTCCGAAGCCGAGCTGCGGGATCCGCACACCGTTGTTCAGGCTCACCTCGGGAACTGTGGACATGAGTCCCTCCCCCGTCACTGCGTCTCAAAGGTCCGCCGTGCGGCAACCCCGCGCCCCACGGCCGCATTCCACTTCTGCGGGCGCTGTGAACAGCACCACTCTCCTGGTTCTGCCCTGGGTCCGAACCGCAGCAACGCGCTGTTCCCCGTCAGGACCGGCAACGCGACCGACGGGAGCCTCCCGGACAGGGAGGCCGGGACGCGGCCCCGCACACGCCGACAGAGCCACAGTGTGGACGAGAAGCACACCATCGCCGTGGGAGCCGTCCCGAACCCCGCGGCACCAGCGGCCGGCCCTCGTTGTCCCGTACAGCGCTCTCAGCGGTCGAACCGGTAGACCACACCGACCACGACCATCGCGTCATCCGCAGCGTCCAGGTCGAGTTCCCGGAATTCACCGACGGTGCCCTGACGAATGATGTATGGGGCTCCCGGCCACCGGCTCTCGATCTCACCGGCGATCGCCGTACGCGCCGCTGCGGCCGCCTGCTCCCGCTGCTGGGCGGTGTCCATCTCCGAACTGCGGTAGCAACGGGACACGACGTCGACAGGGCGCGCCTGCTCCGGGACCAGGCGGGGACGTTGGGCCAACGCTTCCAGACGCGGGCGGAGCCATTCCGCACGGCTTGTTTCCACCATGCTTCATGGTCCCTCACACACCGTACTTCTGTCACGCACCCTCAGTGACGTGTCAGCCACCGGGATTGAGGGAGCAGCACGACCACGCCCCCTCCCGGATGAACACCCGGCTGCCGGAACTCCCAGGGAAGGAACAACACCGCCCGGAGCGGAGACCCCTCACGAGCTCCTCGGCGCCGACCCCCCGAGGTCGACCACCGACACCACGGACCCACCCCACATGACCCAAAAAAGTGCGGTGCCCTGAATCAACCAGGTGCACCGCACTTTTCCGGTCGGGACGGCGGGATTTGAACCCACGACCTCTCGACCCCCAGTCGAGTGCGCTACCAAACTGCGCCACGTCCCGGGAGCCCGCAGCTCTTCGCTGCGGACAGGTAAAACTCTACCGCATTCGCGGGGGTGGTTGTGACAAGCCAACCGCGCTGGATCGCGGCGTCGGCGGCTCTGGACTCCGTCCGGTGGACGCTGTCCGACGCGAGCAGCGCCTCCGGTGCCGTGCTGGCAGGACCGAGGAGGGATGCGAAGCGGATCCTCCGCCGACTGGCGGGAGCGCCGCCAGCACGATGCCGGGGCGACGCGCAGCAGAACACGTGTCCACCGAACAGGCCCTAGCGCTTCCTGTCACGGCGGGGGCTCCCCTTGGACGCCTTGGAGCTGCCCTTCTTCTCCCGGATACGCATACTGAGCTTGATCGGTGTCCCCGCGAAGCCGAAATCCTCCCGGAGCCGGCGTTCGAGGAAACGACGGTAGCCGTCCTCCAGGAACCCCGTGGTGAACAGGATGAATTCGGGTGGCTGGGCATCGGCCTGGGTGGCGAACAGGATCTTGGGCTGTTTCCCGCCACGGACGGGCGGCGGGGTCGCCGCGACGACGTCCTTGAGCCAACTGTTCAGCTGGCCCGTGGAAACACGTGTGTCCCAACTCTCCAGGCTGGTTTCCAGCGCGGGGACGATCTTCTGCATGTTACGGCCGGTGGTGGCGGAGATGTTGACCCGCGGAGCCCACGAGACCCGGGAGAGCTGGCGGTCGATCTCTTTCTCCAGGTAGTAACGCCGCTCCTTCGTGAGCGTGTCCCACTTGTTGAAGGCCAGGACCAGTGCGCGTCCGGCCTCCATCGTCTGCTCGATCACCCGGATGTCCTGTTCGGCCAACGGCTCGCTGACGTCGAGCAGGACGATGACCGCCTCAGCGCGTTTCAGCGCCGTGGAAGCACGGATCGTCGCGTAATAGTCGGCGCCCTGCAGGGCTCGGAACCGGCGCCGGATCCCCGCCGTGTCGATGAACTGCCACGTCTTTCCCCCCAGCTCGACGAGCTCGTCCACCGCGTCCCGGGTTGTCCCGGCCATGGGGTCGACCACGACCCGTTCCTCACCGGCGATCCGATTGAGCAGGCTGGACTTGCCGACGTTGGGCCGCCCCAGCAATGCGATCCGCCTCGGCCGGTCCTCCCCGCTCGCCTCGGAGGCCGCCTCCGGCGGGAACTGGTCGACGACGGCGTCGAGCAGGTCTCCGGAGCCGCGGCCGTGCAGGGCACTGGTCGGGTAGGGCTGACCGATGCCGAGGTTCCACAACGCCAGCGCGTCCGGCTCCTGCATCCCTCCGTCGACTTTGTTCGCCGCCAGCACGACCGGCTTGTGGGTGGCCCGGAGCACTCGTGTGACGGCCGCGTCGGCGTCGGTGATCCCCACCGTGGCGTCCACCACGAACAGGATGACATCAGCGGTCTCAGCGGCGTACTCAGCCTGTTGGGCCACCGTGGCGGCCAAGCCGGTCACTCCCGTGTCCCAGCCGCCCGTGTCCACGATGGCGAACTCCCGTCCCCGCCACAGGGCGTCGTACGCCACTCGGTCGCGCGTCACCCCGGGGGTGTCCTCCACCACCGCAGAACGATGGCCGATGATCCGGTTCACCAGGGCCGACTTCCCGACATTGGGGCGGCCCACAACAGCGACTACAGGTTTGATGTCCGTGGCGGAGGAGTCTTCCCCGCCGGGAGCATCGGTTTGCTCGTTCACGTCAATCGTCTCCCGGTTACGAGGCCCCACGCGCCCAGGATGCGTGCCGTAGGGCCAGGAATACCGCCGCCGGTGCCACACCCGTCACCCGTGGAAACACACGGACGCCCCTGCGGCGCCCCGCGGGTCACGCTCCGGAAGCTTGTTCTCCCCTCCCGGAGCGGCACACGGCCGGCTGGTAGGTACGTTTTCTCTCACTGTCGGGCGCACGGACCCGACGAATCCGCCTCCGCGACCGGAACCCGTCCGGGGAGGCATCCACTGGAGCCAGCCTAGAGGGTGGAGGAGTGTTGCCGCTCCCCCGTGGCCTCGTCAGCCAGCCCGACCACGATCGCTATGACCTCGTCCAGGGTGAAACCGCTGGTTTCCAGCTCCAACGCGTCCTCGGTCCGGGTCAGCGGGGAGTCCGCCCGGTTGGAGTCGAGCAGGTCACGTTGGAGGAGCTCCGCCTGGGTCGCTGCGAGGTCCTGCGCCTGGGTCTCGTTGCCCCGGCGCTGCGCCCGGGCCTCAGCGCTGGCGGTCAGGTAGATCTTGACGGCGGCGTCGGGCGCGACGACGGTCGTGATGTCCCGCCCCTCGACGACGATACCCCCAACGGCACGCTGTGCCTCGGCGATGAGGTCACGCTGTTGGGAAACGAGCCGTTCACGTACCGCGGGAACCGCACTGACGGCGCTCACCCTGGCGGTGACCTCGGGGCTGCGGATCGCGTGGGCCACGTCCGCACCGTCGACCCGGACCGCGGGCGAGGCCGGATCGGTTCCCATGTCGAGCTCCGGCAGCCACGCCCGTTCCGCCACGGCTGCGGTGTCGCCGACATCCACGTTCCTGTCGAGCATCCACCAGGTGACCGCCCGGTACATCGCCCCCGTGTCGAGGTACCGCAACCCTCGTGACCGGGCAACACCCCTGGCCGTGCTGGACTTGCCCGACCCGGAGGGGCCGTCGATGGCGATAACGATCCCCTCAGTGTTGCCCTGCGCTCTCACGTTGGCCCTCTCACGACAGATCCGCTTGTTCCACCAGGCTAGGTTACCCGGAAGACTCCCCGTGCGGTCCGTGCCGCGTGCACGGGTCACCCGTGCACGGACCACCCGTGCGCGGCGAGCGCCTCGGACAGCCGTGGGAGTTCCGTCCCCAGTACCCAGAGCTGCGCCACTCCCACCGGCAGTCCCGGGGAGTGGTCGATGCGGACGTCCTCCACGTTGACGCCGACCTCGCCGACAGCGGCGAACAGGCGCCCCAGAGCGTTCGGCTCGTCCGGGATCACAACGGGCAGCACCGCGTACTCCGGTTCCTGTCGGACACCGTGTTTCCCCGGGATCCGCTCGTGTCCCCGCGCACCACGCTCGAGAACCCCCCACACCGCCTCCCGGTCCGGATCCGCGGCGTTCAGGGCCCGAGCCGCCCGTGCCAGGTCCGTGGCGGTCTCCTCCAGCACAGCGGCGACCGGTCGGGGGTTGTTCCGCAGGATCTCCCACCACAGCTCGGGGTCCCCTCCCGCCACCCGTGTAACGTCGCGCACCCCCTGGCCGGCGAGCGCCAGCGCCTCCTCCTCCCCGGTGAGCATCCGTGCGGCCACGGCTGAGGAGACGACGTGGGGAGCGTGTGACACCAGGGCCACAGCACGGTCGTGCGCGGCAGCGGTCAGCATGTGCGGTTCCGCCCCGCACGCACGGACCAGCTCGGTCACTGTCGTGACCGCGCCGGGATCAGCCTTACCAGTGGGGCACAACGCCCATGGCCGCCCCAGGAAAAGGTCGGCACGGGCGGCACTGGGACCGTTCTTCTCCCGCCCTCCCATCGGGTGCCCGGGCACGTAGGTCGACATGTCACACCCGTGCTGTTCCGCACGGACAGCCACACTGTCCTTGACGCTGGCCGCGTCGGTGTACACCTGAGCCAGGCCACGCCCCTGGGCCTCCCGCAGGGCGGTGGGAACGGCTGAGGGCGGAGCCGCTATGACGGCAACGTCAGCGGGGGGTGTCGGCGCCCCCGATCCGAGTACCTCCCCCGCTCCGAGCTCGTGTGCCATCCGCAACGACGCGGGGTCCGGGTCAGCCAGCGCCACCTCGACGCCGTTCTCCCGAAGTGCCAGGGCGATCGACGTTCCGATCAGGCCGGTGCCGAGCACCACAGCGTTCCTGAGCATGGGCCCGTCCCTCCCCGATCTACCCACAGTGGCCAGACACTCCCAGCGTAGAGCACTGGTGGGCGGCTCTCCGCTGCTACTGGGCGATGTCCAACCGCAGGGCCTGCGCCCCTCGCAGGTAGACGTGGTGGAGCTCGCTGCGCGGGCGCTCCGTCTCGATATGGGCCATGAGCCGCACCACACGCGGCAACGAGCCCGGGACCCCGATCTCGACGGCGCATGTCAACGGGACGTCGGTCAATCCCAGTTTGCGCGCTGCGAGGGCGGGAAACTCCGAGGTGAGGTCCGGCGTGGCCGTGAAAAGGACACTGATCACGCCGTCGGAGTCGAGCTCGTTGCGCCGGAGCACTTCGGACACCAGCTCGGTGGTCGCCTCCAACACGAGTTCCCGCTCGTCCCGTTCCACCTGCACCGCGCCACGGATCGCCCGCACTGCCACTTCTCGCCTGCCCCTTCCCGGTCGGTGTATCCGCTCACATACCAGCAGCAGTGTAGAGTTCGCTGATCTCCTTCGCGGTCAGCGCCCGCGACGTTCCGGGTTTGAGGGCGTTGAGCCCGATCGGACCGATCTCCGTACGCGCCAGTTCGGAAACCGGATGACCGACAGCCTTGAGCAGCCGCCGGACGATGTGCTTCCGCCCCTCGTGCAGCCGCACTTCCACCAGCGCCGTGGGTTCCAGGTTGTCGAGCGCCCGGAAGGAGTCCACCTTGACCCAGCCGTCGTCCAGCTCGACCCCCTTGCGGATCTGCTTCACCACACGGTTCGGCACCGGACCGGGAACCTTGGCAAGGTAGGTCTTGGAGATCTCGTAGCTGGGATGCGTCAGGCGGTTGGTCAGCTCACCGTCGTTGGTCAGGAGGATCAGCCCCTCGGTGTCCGTGTCCAGCCGACCGACGTGGAACAGGCGCTCCTCGCTCTCCGTGTAGTCCGCCAGAGTTGGCCGGCCGTGCGGATCCCACATGGTGCTGATGACACCGCGGGGTTTGTGGAGTGCGTAGTACAGCAGGTCCGGGGCCGTCGCCACGAGCATCCCGTCCACCCGGATCTCGGAACTCTGCGGGTCGACCCGGGCGCCGAAGCGTCGGACCGTGTGGCCGTCGACAGCCACCCGCCCCGACGCGATCATGTCCTCACTGGCGCGCCGACTGGCCACACCGGCCTGCGCCAGGGCTTTCTGCAGCCGGATTCCGCCGGGAACATCGACGTAGGTATCCCGGTCGGCGTCGGGTTTGTCGTCGTCGCTGGGATCGTGCTCGGAGCGCAGCGCTTCCAGGCGCTGGCGCGCGGCGACCGACAGCTCGCTCTCGCGGCCGCCGCTTCCTCCACGGTTACCGTGTGCTTTCGGCCCGCCGCTGGAGGAACGGGACGCGTTGTTCCCGGAAGGGTTCCCCCGCTGTTGTTGCGCGCGCTCGTTCGATGCGCGGGTGTCGCGGTGCGGCGGCCGCTTCTGGCCGCCGCGCGGCCCGCCCTGACCGTCATCGCGTCCGCCGCGGGAGTTGGGATTGTTACGTGGTCTGCTCACCGGTGTCGTCTATACCTTCGATATCGTCAGGCAGAAAAGGTGCGAGGTCGGGAAGCTCGTCGAGGCTACGCAGGCCGAGGCGCTCCAGGAAGTAGTTCGTCGTGCGATAGAGCGCAGCACCCGATTCCGGATCCTGCCCTGCCTCTTCGATCATTCCCCGTACTACGAGGGTACGCATAACGCCGTCACAGTTCACACCGCGAACGGCTGAGACCCGCCCGCGGGAGACCGGTTGCCGGTAGGCCACCACGGCCATCGTTTCCAGCGCCGCCTGACTCAGTCGCACCTCATGGCCCTCGGTGAGGAATCGCTCGACAACGTCCGCGCATTCGGGGCGCGTGTAGATGCGCCATCCTTCCGCCACCTGACGCAGGTCGAACCCGCGCCCCTGGGCGGAGTACTCCTCCGACAGCTCGACAAGCGTCCGGGTGACCGCCGCGACCGAAACCCCGAACGCGCGGGCGAGGTCGTACTCGGTCACCGGCTGGTCCACCACCATCAGCACCGCTTCCGCGTCACGCCGCAGGGTGGTGTTCCCGACACGGTCATCGTCCCTCTGCGTGGCTGTTTCCCCTGGCGGACTCACGCACTCTCCTCAACCTCGTTCTGCTGCTGTGCCTGCTCGTACTCATCGTCGACGGTGATCTCGCCCTCGCGCGTTCCCGTCCACGTCACGACCAGCTCTGCCAGCGGTTCGGCCTGTTCGAACTCCACGTTTCCGGAACGGAACAGTTCCAGCAGGGCGAGGAACCTCGCCACGACCTCGAAGGTACCCGCGCAGTCGGCGGTGAGTTCGGTGAACGTGAGCCGCTCCCCCCTCCGCAGCGCGTCAACGACAACAGCCCCCTGTTCCCGTACCGACGTGTGCGGTTGGTAGAGGTGCGAGACCGACACTCCCGGCGGCTCCGTGGGAGTGAGCGTACGTGCCGCCAGCGCAGCGAACTCCTGCGGGTCGAGCTTGATCAGCACGTCGGGCCGGAGGCCGGCGAACTGCGGCTCCAGCGGGACCACACGCGGGAAACGGCGCCCCTGGGTCGCCATGTAGGTGGACAACAACGCGGAAACCTGCTTGTAGGCGCGGTACTGGAGCAAGCGGGCGAACAACAGGTCCCGCGCTTCCAGCAGTTCGAGGTCGCCCTCGTCCTCGATCTCACCACGCGGCAGCAGGCGCGCCGCTTTCAGGTCCAGAAGTGTGGCCGCTACCACGAGGAAATGGCTGGCCTGGTCGAGATCCCACTGCTCGCCGTATTCCGTGATATAGGCGATGAACTCGTCAGTGACTTTCGAGAGAGAAACCTCGGTTATGTCGAGTTTGTGTTTGGATATCAGCCCGAGCAGCAGGTCAAACGGCCCCTCAAAATTCTCCAGGTGCACCTGGAAGCCACCCGCGCCTTCCGGGGTGTCATCCTCGAGGCTCATTCCGCCGCCCGCTGTTTCGTTTCCTCGTCGTTCCTTCCGGTACGCACCAGCGTCGCGCCTCCTCCCCTCTGCCGGAGGGGGCAAGGACGACGGGCCGCGCCGAAACCGTACCGGAATCCGGCCCGTTCTGACGCGCGATACTCCCGTTCACGGCGACCGGGGCCGGATGTGTAACCGTGCGCGCCCACGGCGGAAGCCGGAGGAACCGTTCCCGTTTCCGCGGGGAGGGCCGCAGCGGAACGTGACCCGGCTGTCGCGACAACGGCTGCCCGGAAGGGCACCAGGAAACCCGCACGCTTCGCTTACCCCAAGCAGGCGTGTGCCGCACGGCCAGCCGTCCTGACCCGGAGCCACAGGACAAGGGTGCGACACCCGTGTTCCGTTGCACGCCGTCGAACGGTCCACTCGCCCCGAGGACGCGCCCGGAGCCACCGTCCACTTCCCGCGGGCTGTTTCAGGCCCTGGTGTTGCCCTGGACGGTCGGCCAGCGGTCCAGCACCTCCCGTGCCAGTTCCCGGTAGGAGCTGGCACCCGTCGAGGAAGTGTCGAACCGGGTGATGGGCTCGCCCGCGACAGTAGCGTCCGGGAAACGGACCGTCCGGTTGATGACGGTGTCGTACACCTTCTCGCCGAAACCGTCGATGATGGTGGACAGCACCTCGCGGGCGTGCAGCGTCCGTGGGTCGTACATGGTGCCGAGGAAACCGTCGATGACCAGCCGCTCGTTCAGCCGCTCCTGGACTTTCTGGATCGTGTCCATCAGCAGGGCGACGCCACGCAGCGCGAAGAACTCGCACTCCAGGGGAACCATGACGCCGTCGGACGCGGTCAGGGCGTTGACCGTGAGAAGTCCGAGCGAGGGTTGGCAGTCGATGAGGATGACGTCGTAGTAGTCCGCGACCGGCCGCAGTGCCCGGGCCAGCATCTGTTCCCGGGCCACCTCCCCGACGAGCTGCACCTCGGCGGCCGACAGGTCGATGTTGCTGGGAATCAGGTCGAGTCCCTCAACGTCCGTCTTGATCAGGACGTCCTCGACTGTGACATCGCGTTGCATGAGCAGGTTGTACACGGTCAGGTCCAGCTCACGCGGATCAAGGCGCCCCAGCCCCACGGACAGCGCACCCTGGGGGTCGAAGTCGACGAGCAGAACACGTCTGCCGTACTCCGCTATCGCGGCTCCCAGATTGATAGTAGTGGTGGTCTTTCCGACTCCACCCTTCTGATTACATAGTGCTACAATCCGTGCTGGACCGTGTTCTTCCAGGGGATCCGGTTCCGGAAAGCCGTCGTGTGTCGCCTTGTTCGTATGCAGAGTCGCCCCCGTGTCGCGTGGTTGCCCCCATGGGTCGCTCGCCGGCCCATTCGCTGTTTCCTTATGGGTAGCACCGGCATTCTCAGCCGTGCGCGCACCGTCGTTTTCCGACCAGCTCACGCCCCTTGACCTCCCTATCGACCGGTCGTGACCAGGCTTGTTGCGCATGCCGGCTGACCGGCCTTCGGAAAAACGCGATTTGTCGACAACAACCAGCCGTTGTGCGGCGACTCTAGAACTTCGGTAGCACGTGGTTCAACGCGACACCCGTCGCACGGTCGCCTCCGAAAGAGCCCGGACGTTCGCCCCACAGTGCCGGTCACCAGGGTGTGTGCGCTCTCGGGTGACTCACCGCATAGACTTCCCGCAGCCGGTCGATGGTTACCAGGGTGTACACCTGGGTCGTCGTCACCGAAGCGTGTCCGAGCAGTTCCTGGACCACCCGGATGTCGGCACCGCCGTCCAACAGGTGGGTAGCGAACGAGTGTCGCAGCGTGTGTGGGGAAACCCCGCTCACTCCGGCTTGTTCGGCGGCAGCGCGCAACACGGTCCACGCACCCTGACGCGTGAGCCTTCCTCCCCGCGCGTTGAGGAACAGGGCCGAACTACCCCGACCTGACGCTGCCAGCTTCGGGCGCGCCCGAACAAGATAGGCGTCCACGGCCTCCCGGGCAAAACGCCCGATCGGAACGATCCGTTCCCGTCCGCCCTTGCCGCGGAAACGGATGACACCCATCCGGCCCTCCCCGTCCCCGGTGCCGTCCGGTTGGTACGTCTCGTCGACATCGTCCACGTCCAACCCGGTCGCTTCGGAGATCCGCGCCCCGGTTCCGTAGAGCAGTTCCAGAAGGGCCCGGTCCCGTAACGAGCGGGGGAAAGGAGTCGCGTCCGCCGCCGTCAGCAGCGACTCGACCGTCTCCAACGGCACCGCTTTGGGAAGGCGCTGGGAGGGGGCGGGAGGTCGGACCTCGCACGCGGGGTCCCGCGCCGCCATCCCCTCCCGGAACGCGAACCGGTGCAACCCCCGTACCGCGACCACGGCGCGGCTGGTCGACGTGGTTCCGAGCGCCGGCCGAGTGGCGTCGCCCTCCCGCAGTTCACGGACGAACGCGGTGACGTCGGCCTCGCTCACGTCCGCGAGCGACGCGCGTCCCATCCCGGACAGGAACTCCAAATACCGGCGGATATCGCGCCGGTAGGACTCCATCGTGTTGGCGGCGAGCCCGCGTTCCACCGCGAGGTGGTCCAGGTAGCCGCGTGCCTCCGCCGTCAGGCGGGACTCGGGTTCCGCATCCGCCGGGGTCCCGCTCTCGCTCGTAGCCATCACCACCTCACCCGCGGATCTCCCACCGCGATGATGCCACAGTGGGGCCGCCGCGCGGCGGAGACGCGGCGACGGTTCCCACGAGGGGCGGATTACTGCGCGAAAACCTCCTCGGTGGCGGGAAGCAACGAGGCGAACCCGTCACCGGCGGCCGCGGCGGCCGCGAGGATACCGATGACCGTCGCACCATTGCGCAGCCTGCCCTGCAGGACGGCCGTTCTGGCCTCTTCGAGGGGCAGCCATGCCATCGGCATGTCCGCTTCCTCATGGACACGTTCGAAACCGATCTCGGCCTCCGTGAGTTCCGTGAGACCACGAGCCAGGAAAACGTGGATACGCTCGGTGGAGAACCCCGCGGACGGGAAGAAGTCGGCGAGCTGGTGCCAGTGCTCGGCGCGGTAGCCGGCTTCCTCCGACAACTCACGCTGGGCCGTTCGGACCGGCGGCTCGCCCTCCTGGTCACGCACCCCGGCCGGTAGCTCCCACAGCCAGTGCCCTGTGGCGTGCCGGTACTGGTTCAGCAGCAGGACCCGGTTGTCGGTATCCAACGCCAGCGCCGCCGAGGCTCCGGGGTGCTCCATGTACTCACGCGGCACCACCTCCTCGCCGTCCGTTCCCGGCATCCGCAGCCAGTCGACGCGCATCGCCGTCTTGGCGCCCTGGAAAACCGTGCTGCTGCGCTCGGACTCCTTCGGTGCCCGGTGGTCGGCCACCCGCTCCCGATCATCGCCCATGCCGGCATACCCCTATCCAGTCGTACACGTCACCTGCGGCTACGCGCCGGCCTCGACCCCTGCGTTCGCCAACGCCGCGGAGACCAGGCCGGCGAACAGGGGGTGGGCACGGGTGGGACGCGAACGCAGCTCCGGATGGGCCTGTGTCGCGACGAAGAACGGGTGTTGCGACCGCGGCAGTTCGACGTACTCCACCAGGGTCCCGTCGGGCGACACACCGGAGCAGACCAGACCGTTGTCCTCGAGCTGCCCACGGTAGGAATTGTTGACCTCGTAGCGGTGCCGGTGCCGTTCGGCGGCCTCGGCCTGCCCGTAGGCCTCGCGGACGATGGAGCCCTCGGCCAGTTCCGCGACGTAGCGTCCCAGCCGCATTGTCCCGCCCATCTCCCGGTCGCCGGACATGACATCCATCTGGTCCGCCATGGTCGCGATGACCTGATCGTGTGCCTTGTCGTCGAACTCCGCGCTGTTGGCGTCAGCCAACCCGACAACGTGGCGAGCGTACTCGATCACCGCGCACTGCAGTCCCAGGCAGATTCCCAGCAGCGGGATCCGGTTCTCCCGAGCGAACCGGATCGCACCGAGTTTGCCCTCGATACCGCGCACACCGAAGCCACCGGGTATGAGGACGCCGTCGGCGCCGGAGAGCTCACGCGCAGCGCTCGCCTCCGTCGCGCAGTCGTCACTCGCCACCCACCGGATGTTGATACGGGCGGACCTCTCGAAACCGCCCGCGCGCAGTGCTTCGGAGACCGACAGGTAGGCGTCGGGCAGGTCCACGTACTTCCCGACCAAAGCGATCGTGACCTCGTGTTCCGGCTGGTGGACCCGGCGGAGCAGCCCGTCCCACTCGGACCAGTCCACGTCCCGGAAGGCCATCCCCAGTCGCCGGACGACGAACGCGTCCAGTCCCTCACGGTGCACCATCTTGGGGATGTCGTAGATGGAGGGAGCATCCGGCATCGACACCACGCCGGCTTCCTCCACATCGCACATCAGGCTGATCTTGTCCTTCATGCTCTGCGAGATGACCCGGTCGGTCCGGCACACGATCGCGTCCGGTTGGATGCCGATACTGCGCAGAGCGGCGACGGAGTGTTGGGTGGGCTTCGTCTTGAGCTCCCCGGAGGGACCGAGGAACGGCAGCAGGGAGACGTGCAGGAAAAAGCAGTTGTCCCTGCCGATCTCGTGACGGATCTGGCGCACCGCCTCGAGGAACGGTTGCGACTCGATGTCACCCACGGTGCCGCCGATCTCGGTGATGACGACATCGACGTCGGCCGTTTCCATCGCGTAGATACGCGACTTGATCTCGTTGGTGATGTGCGGGATGACCTGAACGGTATCCCCCAAGTAAGCGCCCTGGCGCTCCTTGGCTATGACGCTGGAGTAGATCTGGCCGGTGGTGACGTTGGCCGAAGCCGAGAGCTCGGTGTCCAAGAACCGTTCGTAGTGGCCGATGTCCAGGTCCGTTTCGGCCCCGTCCTCAGTGATGAACACTTCACCGTGCTGGAAGGGGTTCATCGTCCCGGGATCGACGTTGAGGTAAGGGTCGAGTTTCTGCATGGTCACGCTCAGACCCCGTGATTTCAGCAACCGCCCGAGACTGGAGGCGGTCAGACCTTTACCGAGACTGGAGACGACGCCGCCAGTAACGAAGAGATGCTTGGTGCTCGCGGCGGATGCCAAAGTGCTGCTCCCGTGGTCGAATGGCTACGGCTCGCCCACTACGGTTTGGACGGCCGTGCGGTGTCCGGCGGCGGAGCGCTGCCGCATCCGGCCGCTACCTCGGACGCCACGGGCCACCAGGATAACACTGCCCAGGGGGTGTTCGTGGTTTTTCCGGACAGGTACGCCTGCGCCCACCGGAAAGGTGATCAGGTGGGAAAGTCCCCCGCCCGGCCCAACAACGCCGGCGGCTGCATACCCAGCGCCGCTCCCAACCATTCCCCGGTACGGGCGAGTTCCCCAACATCGGCCCCGGTGCGGGCTCCGCTGCGACGCAGCATGTACGCCAGGTCCTCGGTGGCGATGTTCCCCGTGGCCGCGGGAGCGAACGGGCAGCCGCCGAACCCCCCCACACTGGCGTCGAGTACGGTGACGCCGTACTCGTGGGCGGCGAGTGCGTTGGCGTAACCAGTGTTACGCGTGTTGTGGAAATGGCACCGTAGGGTGGCGGCTGGCGCTACGGAACGCACCCTGGGCACCAGGTCTGCGACCTGACGGGGAACACCGACACCGATGGTGTCCGCCAAGGCGATCTCATCGGCCCCCGCCTCCGCCGCTCGACGGGCGATGTCAACCACCCGTTCGGGCGGGATGTCCCCCTCGAACGGGCAGCCGAACGCGGTCGAGACGGTCACGCTGACGGTAATGCCCGTCCCCACCGTGTCCGCGGCGATCCCCTCGTAGACGGACAGCATGTCCGCAACGGAGCACCCCTGGTTACGCTGGCAGAACTCGTCGCTGGCCGGAATCACGACGTTGATCTCGTCCACTCCCGCGGCCAACGCCCGCTCCAGCCCCTTCCGGTTGAGTACCAGACCGATGTAGGAGGCGCCCACGTCGCGAGGCACACCGGCCATGACCTCCTCGGCCCCCGCCATCTGGGGAACCAGGCGGGGGTTGACGAAACTCACCGCTTCGATCCTGCGCGCTCCCGCGGCCACAGCACGCTCGATGAGCTCCACCTTCTGCGCCACGCTCAGCAGCGTGTCCTCGTTCTGCAGCCCATCCCGCGGACCGACCTCGACGATGTCCACGTCCGCACGTTCCCTTACCACGGCGTCCACCCCGTTCCGTCCTTCGCGCGTCGGCTCCGGTCCGCACCACCCAACGGCGGACCCGCTGTCACCCTAATCGCCCGCCCCGCGGTACTCCGCTGCGGACTCCTCCGGGGGGGACCGCTGCCCCTTACGGGACGAACAGCGCGTCCGACCTCACCGCAGCGCCAGGGCGGGACGAACCTCCCAGGTTGTCCAGAGGGGCCGGTACCCCATCCGGTGCCAGAACGGGCCGGAAAGCGGGTTGGTGACGGCGTGGTTGGCCAGGGTCACCGCGATCCCGTGGGCGTCCAGCGCCTGGTGTGCCTGGCTCACCAGGGCGGTACCGATCCCGCGGCCGCGCTCCTCAGCAGCGACCACGCCATAACCGATATAGGCCACCGGAGCGGGGTCGACCAGGGGTGCGGCCCATCGCGCACGCTCCGGCGGTGAGACCCAGATGAGCCCCACCAGGCGACCGCCCCGTTCCGCCAGCCATATCCAGGACGGTGAGCGGTCCAGGGCCCGACGCACGACCCGCCTCGTCTGCTCCGCCGTTTCGGCCTGAATGAAGACACCACCGAAATGCTCCTCGTAACGGTGTTCCTCCATGAGCAGGCGAACCACTGGATCGAGGTCCGAGGTGTCCGCCAACCGGATGGTGACGTCCCGGGGCGGCAGTACAGGCGGTACTCCACGGCGGCTGCGCCGCGCGACGAGGGAGCTGTAAGGCTGGAGACCGTGCCGCTGTAACGGGTTGATGCCACAGATGTCGCGAGCGGGCCATGTGAGCTGGGCAGCGGACTCCTGGCCGGTACCGCCGGGAAGCGCCTCCAGCTGTTCGCGCCAGCTCCCGAGCAGGGAGTCCAGAGCCCGGCCCGGCTCCGGGCCACCCACCAGCGGGGTCAGCCAGTGCTGGTCGGGCATCCCCCACGTACGTCCCACGTCACCTGGCTGGTACCACGTGTACCGCATCGTCCCGGTAGCAACCGGTCGACCGTACTCGTCGCTCACCGTCAGCAGTGGATGAGAGCTGCCATGCGACGCTGGCTGGGGAAGCAGCGGATCGACCGCGGACCATCGCTGCGCCACCGAACGCACCAACCGGTCGAATTCGACACCCTCGGGAAGGTCCTCGTGCCGCACTTGGGCATCGTACCCACTCATCGAATGATTGGCGCGGAACCCCCGCCCTCGGGCGGGAGAGGAAGCGCCGTCCTCCTTCCTCGTGCAGGTATAACCATCCACCCGCTGCAGCAGGCGAACGTGGCGGTGGCCAATGCCCTGGACCGTGCCGTGAGCGGTGGTGACGGTGGAACTGACCGCGGTCCGCACCGCGACCCGGCCGGCGTGGCTCCCGTTCCCTCCCTAGGGGCACCACCCCCGGCCCGGACGCCCGGGCCGAGCCCCGAGGAGCGCGGTTGTCCGGGGCGGACGCAGCCAGGGAAACCAGCAGGTGTCGGACCGGGTGTGGATGGTGCCCGTCGCAGGCGCGTCCGTCGGCGGGGAAGGGTGACTGCGGGGACGGTTGTCCGTGGCGCACCCGCCTGAGGAGGTCGGGACGGGCGGTCGTACGTCCGAGCCCCACCACGGCGCCCGCTGGGGGTATCGGGGGCTCCCGCGCCCGCCGAGCACGGCCCGGTGGGTCTGCTGGCCCGTGTGGAACGTGGCCACCGGGTCACCTCCCTTCGTCGTGGCGGCTGGTGCCGGTAGCGGCGGTCCTGCTCCCGTTGGGGTGGCGACCTCGCCTTCCAGCGGAGCCAGCCGTTACCTCAGCCTCCCTGAGCACGCGCTCCGTCAGCCGTACCACGGCCCAGCGGGGCGGCCCTGAGCCAAAGACGATGACGTAGCGTCGTAGTACGAACACAACGACCGTAGCGCGTTCTGCACGTGCATACGCGACAGACCGATAAAAATTCCGCTCTTATTCTCCGGCCGTCACCCTGGGATTCCCCGAACACGACCATCCCGGATTCGACCACCGTAGCGGATGCCAAGTCCGCGATCGCCCATTGGGCCGGGCTTCTGGCACGCGAATACGTGATGAGAGGTGCGAGGTGACAGGCCCGGGAACACGCAGTCGGTTGGTTTGCCACAAGACAAAAACCGTTTCTCCTGGGGACACACGTGTCCGGTGGGTGGCGCGGTTTCCGGTCAGGCAGGACACCAACCCGCGGCCGTCAGCTCTCCGCGGGAGAGGACCGACTAGCTGATCCCCGCCTCGTCCATGCCACGCAACTCACGCTTGAGCTCGGAGATCTCGTCCCGCAGACGCGCTGCGACCTCGAACTGCAGGTCTGCCGCCGCTTGGTGCATCTGCTGGTTCAGCTGCTCGATCAGCCCCGTCAGCTCCGCTCGAGGACGCGGTGCCGACTCCGCGGTGCGCTCTCCAGCGCCCGCCGAGGCCCCTGGAACGGGCGTCTGCTGCTGACCCGACCCTCCGGCAGCCGCGCCGATCAGCTCCTCGGTGTCGGCGTCCTCGCGGGCGAGCGAGTCGAGGATGTCGGCGATCTTCTTCCGCAACGGTTGCGGATCGATGCCGTGCTCCCTGTTGTAGGCGAGTTGCTTGGCTCTGCGCCGATCGGTCTCGTCGATGGCGTTACGCATCGCGGTGGTCACGTTGTCGGCGTACATGTGCACCTGTCCCGCGACGTTACGCGCGGCCCGGCCGATGGTCTGGATCAGGGACGTCTCGGAACGCAGGAAGCCCTCCTTGTCCGCATCCAGGATCGACACGAGGGACACCTCGGGCAGGTCCAGGCCCTCCCGCAACAGGTTGATACCGACGAGGACGTCGAACTCCCCGGTGCGTAGTTCCCGCAGCAGTTCCACCCGGCGCAGCGTGTCCACTTCACTGTGCAGGTACTGCACCCGGATCCCCAGCTCGGTGAAGTAGTCGGTGAGGTCCTCGGCGAGTTTCTTGGTCAGTGTCGTCACCAGGACCCGCTCCTGGCGCTGGGCGCGTTCCCGGATCTCGTGCACGAGGTCGTCAACCTGGTTCTCGGTCGGCTTGACGACGACCTCGGGATCAACCAGGCCTGTCGGCCGGATCACCTGCTCGACCACCTCACCGTTGCTCTGTTGCAGCTCATAAGGACCGGGAGTGGCCGAGAGGTACACCGTCTGGCCGATCCGTTCGGCGAACTCGTCCCACTTCAGCGGGCGGTTGTCCAGCGCGGAGGGAAGACGGAACCCGTGGTCGACCAGGGTCCGTTTACGGGAGGCGTCCCCCTCGTACATCCCGCCGATCTGGGGAACCGTCACGTGCGACTCGTCCACGACCAGGACGAAGTCCTCGGGAAAGTAGTCCAGCAGCGTGTTCGGGGCGCTCCCGGGCTCGCGCTCGTCGAAGTGCCGGGAGTAGTTCTCGATGCCGGAGCACGACCCGATCTGGCGCAGCATCTCGATGTCGTAGGTGGTACGCATCCGGAGCCGTTGCGCCTCCAGCAGCTTTCCCTGCCCCTCCAGCTCACTGAGCCGACCGGCGAGTTCGGCCTCGATGGAGCTGACGGCGCGCTCCAGCCGCTCGGGACCGGCCACGTAGTGCGAGGCGGGAAAGAGGTAAACCTCGGTCTCGTCCCCGAGGAGTTGGCCGGTGAGCGGATGCAGCGTACTCAGCCGCTCGATCTCGTCGCCGAACATCTCGATCCGGATCGCCAGCTCCTCGTAGACCGGGATGATCTCGACGGTGTCACCACGGACCCGGAAGGTTCCCCGGGTGAAAGCGGTGTCGTTGCGGGCATACTGCATCTCGACCAGCTTGCGCAGCAACTCGTCCCGGTCCACTTCCGCACCGACCTCGAGCTTGGCCATCCGGTCGACGTACTCCTGTGGGGTCCCTAGACCGTAGATGCAGGACACCGAGGAGACGACGATCGTGTCCTGCCTGGTCAACAGCGAGTTCGTGGCGGAGTGCCGCAACCGTTCCACCTCGTCGTTGACCGAGGAGTCCTTCTCGATGAAGGTGTCCGTCTGCGGAACGTAGGCTTCCGGCTGGTAGTAGTCGTAGTAGGAGACGAAGTACTCGACCGCGTTGTTCGGCAGCATCTCCCGCAACTCGTTGGCGAACTGCGCCGCGAGTGTCTTGTTCGGCTGCATGACCAGGAACGGCCGTTGTACCTGTTCCGCGAGCCACGCGACGGTGGCGGTCTTACCGGTACCGGTGGCGCCCAGCAGTACGGTGTCGTTCTCCCCTGCCTGCAACCTGCGGCTCAGGTCGGCGATCGCCCCGGGCTGGTCCCCGGCGGGAACCATGTCCGAGACCACCTCGAACGGTGCCATGCTGCGTTCGATATCGCTCACCGGTCGCACGTCGCCTCAGCCCCCTCGGATCCGAATGTCGCCCTCACGCTATAACCCGCCACCGACAACATGCCCTCCCCGCAGAGGATTCCCAGTTCAACGACGCCGCGGAGCCCGCCTCCCCTTTCCGGTTCCCGTCGGTTCCGTAACTGCCGTCGCGACGCGTCGTCCTCGAGTTTCGGGGAGTGAGGGTTATTCGCCCCATTGCCGCAACCGCTGTGGTGCGGGCGGCCGGTCATCGGTGCTGACCGCGCCCCGGGAGGGTGCCGGAGGCCGGACGAACGCGCGTCGACACCGTCCACTCGGGCGAGCACCCGGGCGCCGACGGAGCCAGAGACCACGCAGCTCGAAGAACGCACTCAGTGACGGTAGCTACGGGATCACCGAGCGGCAGAGGACGGCTGCCCCGGCCAAGACGTCCACGAGCACGTCGGTCCCGGCGTCGAGCATGGCCACCGAGACCGCGATGTGCGGTTCGCGCCCGGAGTGGCGAACCCGTCGACGGGATTCCGACCGTCGTCGCTCTGGTCGGCGATGACCTGACCGCCAGTGGACTCCGGGTGGGCGGTGTTGCAGCGCTCGGCTGCGGACTCGGCGTGATCGTTGTTCTTAGCAAATACGGTGGCCCTGCCGAGCCGGTCGCCTCCTGCTCTCCGCTACCCGCGCGTCATGAGGACTTCGAGGGCCTTGCCCGCGGTGCCGGCGCTGAAGAGGCGGATGTTGACCTCATCGGCCACCTTAGCCTCCCCGACACTGCGTGGGGCGCCCTCCTGGCCGCCGCCCGCGACGAAGCGTTGTGAGCAGTGGAGCCCCGGGGATAGCAGTGGACGGTGCCCGACGGCGATGCGGCCGCTCGCGCAGCGCGCCT
Organism: Haloactinospora alba; assembly: GCF_006717075.1. Taxonomy (NCBI): domain Bacteria; kingdom Bacillati; phylum Actinomycetota; class Actinomycetes; order Streptosporangiales; family Nocardiopsidaceae; genus Haloactinospora; species Haloactinospora alba. Next base: position 1,511,036 of record NZ_VFQC01000001.1, on the reverse strand, counting down.
CCTGGTCGTTGGACTGCCCGAGCGGTCCGGCGTCCCAGCTCCCCTCCCGCGGCCGGACCACCCGCGGTTCGCACCACCTTGTGCGTCGGACAGCCGCCGGGAGGACACTAGGATGACGCGGGTGCGAATCTGTGTCTTCTGCGGCTCCTCGACCGGGCGTGGCGAGCGCTACGCCGCCGCGGCGCGTGAACTCGGCACCTCCCTGGCACGGCGCGGGATCGGCCTGGTCTACGGCGGTGGCCGCGCCGGAATCATGGGTGCGGTCGCCGACGCCGCGCTCGGCGCCGGCGGCGAGGTCACCGGTGTCATCCCCGGCCAGCTGGTGGAACGCGAGCTCGCCCACCAGGGGATCACCGACCTCAGGGTCGTCGCCGACATGCACGAGCGCAAGGCCCTCATGGCCGAGCTCGCTGACGGGTTCATCGCGCTGCCCGGCGGTATCGGGACCCTGGAGGAACTCTTCGAGGTCTGGACGTGGGGACACCTCGGTCTGCACCGCAAACCCCTGGCCCTGCTCGACGTCGAGGGGTTCTACCAGCCGCTGCGGGCATTCGTGTCCCACATGGTCGGCGAGGGGTTCCTCCCCACCGGGTCCCGGGACATGCTGCTGTTCGACAGCGACCCCGCATCCCTCCTGGAGAGGATCGGCCATTACTGGTCTTCGGCGCCCCGAGGGGAGGTCCCCGGCCCCTCGGTGGAGAGCACCGCACCCGCCCGGCCACCCCTGGACGTGCTCGCCTGGGTCCACGTCCGCCATGGCCGGATGCTCGCGGCCCGCACCGAGGGCAGCGACCTCTTCTACCTGCCCGGCGGCAAGCGCGAGCCCGGAGAGAGCGACGTCACGGCGGTGGTGCGCGAGGTCAAGGAGGAGACGTCCGTCCGGTTGCGCCCGGAGAGCGTCGCCCCGTTCACCGTCGTCCACGAGGACGCGCACGGCTACCCTGAGGGCACCCGGGTACGCCTGGCCTGCTTCACCGGCGAGGGCGACGGTGACCCCACCGAGCAGGGGGAGATCGCCGAGCTGGCCTGGCTGTCCCACGCCGAGCGCGCACTGTGCGCCCCCGGCGTCCGGCTGGTCATGGACCAGTTGTCGGCACAGGGCATGCTGGGGTGAGCTGAGCGCGACCGGTTCCAATGGGTCCCGAGATGGACGGTGGCCCGCGTCAGGCTCGCTTGCGCAACCGCTCCCAGACGTCGGCGACCTGGCGGGACAGGTCGTCCAGGCCACCGGAGTTGTCGATCACGATGTCAGCCGCAGCGCGGCGCCGCTCCCGGGGCGCCTGGGCCCGCACCCGCGCGCGAGCCTGCTCCTCGGTCATGTCCCGGTTGGTCATGACCCGCTGGATCTGGGCGTCCTCGGGCGTGTCGACCACGACGACCACGTCGTACATCGCCTGCAGCTCGTTCTCGACCAGCAGCGGGACGTCGTAGACCACGACCGCGTCGGGCGGCGCCTGTTCCATGAGCTCCTCGGTGCGCTCGCCCACCCGCGGGTGCACGATCCCGTTCAGCCGTTCGAGCCGCTCCCGGTCGGCGAACACGATCTCGCCGAGCTTGGGCCGGTCGAGCGTTCCTTCCGGGGTGAGCACGTCCGTCCCGAACTCGGCAACGACCTCGTCCAGCCCCGGTGTTCCCGGCTCGACAACCTCTCGGGCGATCTGGTCGGCGTCGATGACGAGAGCGCCATGCGCGGCGAGGCATCCGGACACCTCGCTCTTGCCGGAACCGATCCCTCCGGTGAGTCCTACACGCAGCATGCCCATGATCGTAGGCAATCCCCGTGACCGGTACGACCACCCGGCGGTCCGAGAGCGCCGGGTGGCCGTACCGGTACAACAACGCGGGCCGCTCCCCCGCATACGGGGAAGCGGCCCGCGCGAACGCTCAGTGCGGTGAGGGTTTCAGGTTACTCGCCACCGCCGGCGAGCTTCTCGCGCAGGGCGGCGAGCGCCTCGTCGGAGGCCAGGGCGCCCCCTCCGCTGCTCGCGGCCTCGCCGTTGCTGGCTCCCGAGCCACCGCTGCCGGAGCCGGAGCCGGAACCAGAGCCGGAGCCGGAGGACTTCCCGGCGGATGCCCCGCTCGGTACCGGTTCGCTCTCCTCCTGGGCCGGAGCCTCGGCTTCGGCCTCCGCCTCGGCGTCAGCCGCTCTCGCCTCGGCGACCTGCTGACGGTGCGCTTCGAAGCGCTCCTGGGCGAGGGAGTAGTTGCGCTCCCACTCGTCGCGCTGGGCCTCGTAGCCCTCCAGCCACTCGCCGCTCTCCGGGTCGAAGCCCTCGGGGTACTTGTAGTTCCCCTCTTCGTCGTAGTCCGCGGCCATCCCGTAGAGGGTCGGGTCGAACTCCACCTGGTCCGGGGAGACGCTCTCGTTCGCCTGCTTCAGCGACAGACTGATGCGGCGACGGTCCAGGTCGATGTCGATGATCTTCACGAAGATCTCGGTACCCACCTGGACGACCTGCTCCGGGATCTCCACGTGCCGCTCGGCCAGTTCGGAGATGTGCACCAGGCCCTCGATGCCCTCCTCGACACGCACGAAGGCACCGAACGGGACGAGCTTGGTGACCTTGCCCGGAACGATCTGACCGATCTGGTGGGTGCGGGCGAACTGCTGCCAGGGGTCTTCCTGCGTGGCCTTGAGGGACAGCGATACCCGCTCGCGGTCCATGTCGACGTCGAGAACCTCGACGGTGACCTCCTGGCCGACCTCGACGACCTCGCTGGGGTGATCGATGTGCTTCCAGGAGAGCTCGGAGACGTGCACCAGCCCGTCAACGCCGCCCAGGTCGACGAAGGCGCCGAAGTTGACGATGGAGGAGACAACACCCTTGCGGATCTGACCCTTCTGCAGGGTGTTGAGGAAGGTCTGCCGGACCTCGGACTGGGTCTGCTCCAGCCAAGCACGGCGGGAAAGCACCACGTTGTTGCGGTTCTTGTCCAGCTCTATGATCTTGGCCTCGAGCTCCCTGCTCACGTAGGGCTGAAGATCGCGGACGCGCCGCATCTCGACGAGCGAGGCCGGGAGGAAGCCGCGCAGCCCAATGTCGAGGATCAGACCGCCCTTGACGACCTCGATCACCGTGCCGGTGACAACGCCGTCCTCTTCCTTGATCTTCTCGATCGAACCCCAAGCGCGCTCGTACTGCGCACGCTTCTTCGAAAGGATCAACCGGCCTTCCTTGTCCTCCTTCTGGAGGACGAGGGCCTCAACGTGGTCGCCGACAGCTACGACTTCGCCCGGGTCGATATCGTGCTTGATCGACAGCTCCCGGGAGGGGATTACCCCTTCGGTCTTGTAGCCAATGTCGAGCAAGACCTCGTCTCGATCGACCTTCACGATGGTGCCTTCGACAATGTCACCGTCGTTGAAGTACTTGATGGTCTCGTCGATCGCCGCGAGGAAGGCATCCTCGGACCCGATGTCGTTGACCGCTACCTGGGGTGTCGAGGTGGCCTCGGTACTGCTCGTCATGTGTGGGTGGACTCCGGATACGGACATGGACTGAATAGGAACGCCGCGGAATCGCCCCGGCCTGGCCCGCTGTCCAGAGGGAACGTGAGGCAACTGGAGGATTCCTCCACGACCTCTCCGCCGATCCTGGAGTGCTGACCGGCCGCCGCGCCCTCTCGACCCGCAAAGCCAGGAAGGACACGACGGTTGTCCGCCGCACCCCAAAGGATCTCTCAAGGTCGAGCGTGCGCACGCGAGTCCACAACGCTCTAGCTAGAGTATGAGATACGGTGCGCCTGGTCAATCGGATACCTTGCCCGCAACGGGAGCAATGCCGCCCTTATCACATTCTCCCTGCGCTCGGGCATCGGGCGGGTAACACCCGGGGACGTGACCGTACTCATTCCCCTTCCGGGCGCGCCCGGTTACGTTTCACCTCGGAGCGGCGCCGTTTCTCCGCCAACCGTCTCGCCTTGGCCGTCCGCGACGGACGGGGCGGCCGACGGCGTACGGCCCTCGGCTCCAGTCCACTGGCCACCAGCGACGCCAGACGCTCCCGGGCGATCTCCCGGTTGCGCGCTTGCGAGCGCGTCTCCTGCACCACCACGGTGGCCACCCCGTCACGCAACCGTCCCGCCAGCCGGTCCAGCACACGCTCTCGCTGCGCGGCGTCCAGTGACCTGCTGCGGGCCACGTCGAACGACAGCGTAACCCGCGTCTCGGCCGTGTCAGCGTGCTGTCCACCGGGGCCGCGTGAGGGGGAGAAGCCCCACCGCAGCTCCGAGGCCGCCAGCCGCACCCGAGAGTCAACACGTACGTCCCCAGACACAGCGTCGCCCCTTCCGCTTCCCACGTCCCTGATGCCCCCGGTGCGTGGCTTCCCCTGTCCTCCCGAGGGGTGGGGCCCCACGTCCCCGGACCGTGAGAGCTGTGTTGCACCGGGTCCGGGCCTCCCGACCCGCCGGTGGCCGGTTTTACTCCGGACACGCCACAGCATCCCCCACCCCCACCCGTACGCAAAACGAATTCTTCCCCCCGGTCGGGGGCGGATCAGTGTGCGGCATCGCGCCAGTTGGTACCGACTCCGACCGACACGTCCAGGGGCACCCGCAATTCGTAAGCCTCCGCCATACGGTGCGACACCATCTCCCGCAGCGCCTCCAGCTCCCCGGGGGCCGCCTCCAGCACAAGCTCGTCGTGCACCTGCAACAGCATCCTGGACGCGAACCCCTGGTTGCGCAGGGCGGCATCGACGTCGAGCATCGCTACCTTGATGATGTCCGCGGCCGATCCCTGGATCGGAGCGTTGAGCGCCATACGCTCGGCCATCTCCCGACGCTGCCGGTTGTCGCTGGTGAGGTCGGGAAGGTAGCGGCGCCGCCCCAGCATGGTCGCCGTGTAGCCGTCGCGGCGTGCCTGGTTCACCACCTCGTTCAGGTACTCCCGGACCCTGCCGAACTGTGCGAAGTACCCGTTCATCAGCTCGCGCGCCTCCCCGGGACTGATTCCCAGCTGTTGGGAGAGCCCGAACTCGCTCAGCCCGTATGCCAGGCCGTAGTTCATCGCCTTGATCCGGGAGCGCGCCTCGTTGTCGACCTCTTCCGGGCCGGTGTTGAACACCCGGGCGGCGATCTCCGTGTGGAAGTCGTGCCCGCTCGTGAACGCCTCGATCAACGCGGGGTCCTCGGACAGGTGCGCCATGATGCGCAGTTCGATCTGGCTGTAATCGGCCGTGACCAGGTACTCGTAACCGCTGCCGACGACGAACGAACGGCGGATGCGTCGTCCCGCGTCCGTACGCACCGGAATGTTCTGCAGGTTCGGGTCAGCGGAACTGAGCCGGCCGGTGGCGGCGACGGTCTGGTTGAAGGTGGTGTGGATACGGCCGTCTTCGGCGACCGTCTTTATCAACCCCTCCACCGTAGTGCGCAGTTTCGTCTGGTCCCGGTGGCGCAGCAGGATGACGGGGAGCTCGTTCTCCGTCTGCCCGGCCAACCAGCGCAGAGCGTCGGCGTCGGTCGTGTACCCGGTCTTGATCTTCTTGGTCTTGGGCAGGCCCATCTCATCGAACAGGACCTGCTGCAGCTGTTTCGGCGAACCGAGGTTGAACTCCCGCCCCACCGCCCGGTGCGCCTCGTCCACCGCTTGCCGGACAGCCGCGGCGAAGGTCTCCTGGAGCTCGCTCAGGTACTCGCGGTCGGCCGCGATGCCAGCGTGTTCCATATCCGCCAGCACCCGCTGCACCGGCAGTTCGAGTTCGTGCAGGAGCCGGTCCACTCCCCGTTGCGCCATCAGCCCGTCCAGGGTGGCAGCCAGGTCAGCCACCGCCTGGGCGCGCGTGGCCAGGTCGTGCTGCTGAGCGCTCTCCGCGTCGGTGTCAATATCCAGCGTGAGCTGCGCGTCCGTGTTCTCGTTCTCGCGCAGTTCCCTGCCGAGGTAGCGCATGCACAGATCGGAAAGGTCGAATCCCCGCTGGCCGGGTTGGACCAGGTAGGCGGCGAGCGCGGTGTCGTGGGTGATCCCGGCTATCTCCCACCCCTGCTGGCGCACCGCGTGCAACTGCCCCTTGGCGTCGTGCAGGGCCTTGGGTTGCTGCGGGTCCGCGAGCCAGGACGCGAGTGCGCCGTCGTCGGACGCGTCGAGCTCGCTGGCGACTATGTGGCCAGCGGCACCGGAGGGAAACGCCACGGCCATCCTGCACACGCCGTCGGATCTCGTGACAACCACGCCGGCCCGTTCCCCGGTACCCGTGTGGCGCTGTAGCCACTCCCGCACCTGACCAGTGCTGAGCACGGCAAGATCCATGGTGGGGGCGTCGTCGGCATCCTCGGTGGTCGTGGGCTGCTCACCCAGAACGTCGAACAGGCGATTCCGCAGCCCTACGTTGAAATCCAGGTTGTCGAAGAGTTCGTTCACACCGCTGCGGTCCCACCCCCGGGAACCGAATTCCAGGCCGGCAATGTCGGTACCCGTATCGACATCACGCAGCAGCTCGTTGATCTGATAATTGCGTTGGACATCACCGAGATGGACACGGAGATTCTGTCCCGCTTTACCGCCTATCTCGTCGGCATGGGAGATCAGCTCCGTCAGTGAACCGTACTTCCGCAGCCAGTTCGCGGCAGTTTTCGGGCCGACTCCGGGAACACCGGGAAGATTGTCGGACTTCTCTCCCACCAGAGCAGCGTAATCGCGGTAACGCTGGGGCGTGACTCCGTATTTGTCCTCGATCTCGCCCGGAGTCATTCTTCTCATCTCCGAGATTTTGCTTCCCGGGTAGAGCAGTGTGCAGTTCGGGGAGACAAGCTGGAACGCGTCCCGGTCCCCCGAAGAGATCACGACCTCACAGTCCTGTTCGTTCGCTCGGGTGGCCAGGGTCGCGATGATGTCATCGGCCTCGTAACCGGCCACTGACAGGCTCGCGATACCGAGCAGTCCCAACAGCTCCTGCAGGAAAGTGACCTGACTGGGAAACTCTGGGGGGGTCTCTTCCCGCCCTCCTTTGTAGTCGTCGTACTGCTCGTGCCGGAACGTCGGCTCGGAGCGGTCCCAGGCCACGGCGATGTGGGTTGGTTCTTCCTCCCTGAGAAGCTTCACCAGCATGTTGGTGAAGCCGTAGATGGCGTTGGTCGGCTGTCCGGTCGTCGTCGTGAAGCCTTCCTTCGGCAGTGCGTAGAACGCTCGGAAGGCCAGGGAGTGCCCGTCCAGCAGCAGGAGGCGCCGGTGCGGTTCGGTACCGGTCCCCTCCGCTACCGGAGGAGCACTGTGTTCGGGGGTCTCATCTCTCGTCACCACACAGGAAATCCTAGGATGCGGTGCAGACCGTGCGCTGTTTCCACTCCGGATCCCCTGGGGCAAAACGCGGTCCCGCGTCGTACTCTGTAGGGCCGCGGGGGAGACAGGGGGTGGCGTAACGGGATCCCTCCGGAAGGCGGGGACTCCCGGCCAGCCCGAGCCCGCCGCCACCAGCGCGAGCCACCACGATGGGAGGCGACCGGGGCTACGTTCCACCCCATAAGGCGGCCCCACGGTAGGAGCCGCGGGCGGTCTCACCATCACCACCAGCAACGGAACCCCACACCGCAGTCCCCCACCGGCACGTCCGCTCGCTGCAGCGGGACGGACAACCGCACCACACCACGAGGAAGGAGGACGGCGCATCCTCCTCCACCCGACGGTGGAGAATCCCGCGCCAACCACTCGATGACTCTTGACGCCGACCAGCTCGCCGAGCTCATGGGAACGAGCAGCACGTCCGGAGGCCTCGGCGACCGGATGGGGCTGGAAATCGTGGAGGCCTCCCCGGAACGGGTGGTGGGGAAGATGCCGGTCGAGGGCAACACCCAGCCCTATGGCCTGCTGCACGGGGGTGCCTCGTGCGTACTCGCCGAGACCCTCGGGTCGATCGGATCAGCTCTCCACGGAGGAGAGCAGAAGATCGCGGTCGGGATCGAGATCAACGCCACGCATCACGCCAGCGCCACCCACGGCCACGTCACCGGGACGGCGACGCCCGTCCGCCTCGGCGGCACTCTCGCTACCTGGGAGATCGCCATCACCGACGATGACGGGAAACGAGTGTGCACCTCCCGTCTCACTTGCCTGCTGCGCGACGCGTGAGTCCCGGGCGAGCGCGCCTTCCTTTCCGCATTTCCCTTCCCGGGCCGAAGAATTCTTTGTCACAAAGAGTATTCAATGAATCTCGCAAAGTGATATTCCACCGCACCACCGCGCCACAATCAGCTACAGAAATATAACGTCATGAATCCGACTTGGCACCAACACAACCGGTGATCTTTCCGGACGCGGACCGGCTATTTAAGCTCAACTTACGGAACGCGTTAAGCGGGCCAGTCCTTTCGGGCAGGCACCAGCCCTATCGGCACGAACCAGCCGATCGAACGGAGAGACCAAAAGAATGCCAAGAACCAAAGCCCTCAGCCTCGCTGCGACGGCCGCGGCCATCACGCTCGGGTTGACGGCATGCGGTGGAGGCGGTGAGGACCAGACGCTCGACTACGGGTACGTCTTCCCGGAGACGGGCGACCTGTCCCATCTGGGACCACCACAGATCAGCGCTGCCAAGTTCGCGCTCCAGGAGATCAACGACGCGGGTGGCGTGCTCGACAGCGAAGTACCCGAGATCATGAGCGGAGACGAGGCCAACGACGCCGCGAAGGCCAACGACGCCGCCGACCGCCTCATCGACCAGAACGCTGACGTCATCCTGGGTGCCGCTTCCACGGACATGACCCTGGCGATCATCGACAAGGTCACCGGCGCGGAGAAGATGCAGTGCTCCGGGTCCAACACCGCGCCGGACCTCGCCAAGGACAACGACACGGAGTACTACGTCCGCACCGCGCCCAGCGACCTACTGCAGGGCCCCGTACTCAGCCAGGAGATCGCCTCCGACGGCCACCAGAGCGTCTCCATCGCCTACCGTGCCGACGACTACGGCGAGGGGCTGGCGAACGCGACCGCCGATGCTCTCGAGGAGAACGGCATCACGGTCGACTACAACGAGGGCTACGACCCGAACGCTCCGAACTTCGACTCGGTCGTCTCCGACATCGAGGGAGCGGACAGTGACGCCACCGTACTCGTCTCGTTCGAGGAGGGTGTGCAGATCATCACGGGCCTGATCGAGGCCGGGATCGACGCGGACCAGATGTACGGTACCGACGGTCTCAACGACGAGACGCTTGGTGAGTCCGTCGGGGGAGACGATCCCAGCATCATGGAAGGGTTCAAGGGAACCGCGCCGGGATCGGGGGAAGGCTTCCTCGACGAGCTGACCGCCTATGACGAGGACCTCGAGGTCTTCCAGTTCGCCGGTCAGGTGTACGACTGCGCCATCGTCACCGCCCTGGCTGCCGAGCAGGCGGAGAGTACCGATCCCACGGTTTTCGTGGACGAGATCCAGGCCGTCTCCCGGGAGGGCACGGAGTGCAGCAGCTTCGAGCAGTGCCGTGACCTCATCCGTGAGGGAGAGGACATCGACTACGAGGGCGCCAGCGGTCCCATCGACTTCGACGGGAAGGGCGACGTGACCGCTGCTGCCATGCAGGTCTACGGCTTCGACAGCGACGGACAGCACAGCATGCTGGGTACGCAGGAAGTCTCCTGATCCCAGGTCCGTGCCTTGTCCCCGGTGCTTCCCACCGACGGTCGGGACCGGGGACAAGGCACGCGCTGCCGCGGGACGGCTACTCCGCTTTCGCCAACGTTCCCAGGTACAGCTCCACGACGTTGGGATCATCCAGCAGTTCGTGGCCGGTTCCCGTGTAGGCGTTCTTCCCTTGGTCAAGCACATAGCCCCGGTGGCAGATCTGTAGGCACCGACGGGCGTTCTGCTCCACCATGACCACTGACACGCCGGTCTCGTTGATACTCCGGACCCGTTGGAACACCTCGTCCTGCAGCATGGGGGAGAGTCCCGCGGTCGGCTCGTCCAGCAGCAGGACCGAGGGTTCCATCATCAGCGCACGCCCCATCGCCACCATCTGGCGCTCTCCGCCCGACAGGGCACCTGTCTTCTCCCTGCGACGCTGGGCCAGCAGCGGGAACAGCTCCGACACGGAGGCGAACCGCTCGGAGAACTTCTTCGGGCGCAGGAACACGCCCATCTCCAGGTTCTCCTCCACCGTCAGGGAGGGGAACACGTTGGCCGCCTGGGGAACGTATCCGACTCCGGAGGAGACCAGCTCGTGCGCGCTTCGGTTGACGATGCTGTTCCCCCGAAGCGTGATCCTTCCGCCACGCACGGGCAGGAGTCCGAACACCGTCTTGATCAGGGTGGACTTGCCCGCCCCGTTGGGGCCGATGATCCCGACGACCTCCCCCTCGTCCAGTGTCAGGGTGCACCCCTGGAGGATGTTGACCTCGGGGACGTATCCCGCGACCACCTCCTCAGCGGCCAGCAGCCAACCGGAATGGTCCACTTCCTCCGGGGTGTCGTCGGTGTGCTGAAGCACTTCCGCTCGCTCCTTCTGCATCTCCTGCGCCGCGTCGTCGGCGGAGGAACGCCGAGGAGGATCGGTGGGGCTCTCGCTCATTGGGCCTCCTGAGCGCCATGGGTTTCCTCACCTGGCTTCTGACGTGCTCTCCGCCTCGCGAGCGGAGATCCCGACACGGTCCGGGCCGCGTGCGGAGCGGTACTTCCTCGCGGGTTCCCGCTGCTTCCTGCTGCCGTGGCCCCTCCGGAGGGGGCGCGACGGACCAGCAGGCGTTTATCCTCTCCGCCCGTCCGGCGGCGAGGATGAGGGCTTCTCCGGTTCCCCCTCCGCACCTCAACCACAGAGCACCGGTGCGCTACTGGTATGCGCTCCCGCCGGTGAGGCCGCGGAGCACGGGAACGCCGCACCGGTTCCGCAGGAGCGCCTCCCAGGAACCGGCACCGCCCGGCCGCTCCGGGATCCGGCCGTCCGGCCGGATCCCGGAGCGGCTCACCCCTCGTCATGGTGCGCGCCCAGGTAGGCGTCGATCACCGCGCTGTTGGACCGGACGTCCTCGGGACGCCCCTCAGCGATCACCTCTCCCTGAGCCAACACCACGATCCAGTCGCTGATCCCCATGATCACGTCCATGTCGTGCTCGACGAAGAGCACTGTCATGCCCTCGTCCCGCAGGCTCGTGATGTGGCCCAGCAGCGACTGCACCAGCGCGGGGTTCACGCCCGCCATGGGTTCGTCCAGCATCACCATGGAGGGTTCCACCATCAGCGCGCGAGCCATCTCCAGCAGTTTCCGCTGGCCGCCGGAGAGGCTTCCGGCGATCTCGCCATGCATCGCTTCCAGGTTGAACCGGCGCAGCAGTTCCATGGCCCGCTCCCGGTTCTCCCTCTCCTGACGCTGCCAGGCGAAGGGGAGAAAGGAACCGAGGAAACGTTCGCCGGACTGCCCCTGGGCAGCCAACAGCATGTTGTCCAGCACGGTCATGCGCGTCAGAGCCTTGGTGAGCTGGAAGGTCCGGACCATCCCCTGGCGTGCTACCCGGTGCCCTCCCATCCCGTTCAGCTTCTTCCCTCGGAACTCCCACCGGCCGGCGTCCACCCGGTCGAAACCGGTGAGGAGATTGAACAGTGTCGATTTTCCGGCGCCGTTGGGCCCGATCAGGGAGGTGATCGTTCCTCGCTGCACTTCCAGGTTCTGGACGTTCACAGCTGTGAGACCTCCGAACGAACGGCGCACGCCGCTCGCACGCAGGATCGGGTCCGGTTTGTCGACTCCCGGCTGCGGGGCGAGTCCGGCTATCCCGTTCGGGGTCGCCGAGGAGACGGTCCCGGGTTGCGCACCGCCGTTCGTGTCATTTGACATTGACCAGCATCTCCTTGCGGTTACCGATGATGCCCTGCGGCCGGAAGATGATCAGCAGCACCAGGACCAGGCCGACGAAGGCGTCCCGCAGCGCTCCGATGGCCGCGTTGCCCATAATGTCGGGGGGCAGGGAACGGAGTGTCTCGTCGAACGCTGCAAGCAGGAACCACATCACTGTCGTCCCCAGGACCGGGCCGAAGGTACGCGCCGCGCCTCCCAGTAACAGCATCGCCCACAGGTAGAAGGTCACCTCGGGCATGAACTGGTCGGGTGCGAGGTTCTGCTGGTGCAGTGCGAGCATCGCGCCCGCGAGCCCCCCGAACACACCTCCCAGCACCAGGATCTGCAGTTTGTAGGAGAACGCGTTCTTACCGAGGCTGCGAACCGCTTCCTCGTCCTCCCGGATGCCCTTGATGACCCGCCCCCACGGGCTGTGCATCAGCATGTAGGTGGCGAGGAGTCCCAGCGCCACCATCCCCCAGGCCACGGTCATCAGCCAGAGCTGGCGTGAGGAGAAGTCCACGGCACCGATCCCGTAGGACCCGGAGGGAATCGGGTTGGCGGCGTAGAAACCGTCGGCGAAGCCCTGCATGCCGTAGACACTGTTCGTCAGCGGCCGGGCGAACTCCGCCCGGTACACCAAACGTGCCACTTCCGCCACGGCGATCGTGGCGATCGCCAGGTAGTCGGCGCGCAGGCGCACTGTCGGGATGCCGAGCACCAGCGCCATGAAGACAGCGCATCCCACGCTGATGAGGAAACCTGACCACAGCGACAGCCCGAAGGTGTTCACGCCTATGGCGACGCCGTAGGCGCCGAGCAGCATGAAGCCCACCTGGCCGAAGTTCAGCAGGCCCGTGTAACCGAAATGCAGGTTCAGCCCGATGACAGCGAGCACGTAGACGGCGGCTACCGGCCCTATCGCCGTTTCCAGGGAGATCGTGAGGATATTGACAATTTCCACGGTTGCTCCCTAGCCGACTCGTTCGCGACGGCCCAGGATGCCCTGGGGCCGGACCAACAACACGATGACCATGATCGCCAGTGCCCAGGCGTTCTGCAGCTGCGGCGAGAACCACAGCGTGGAGAGCTGCGCCACCAGGCCGATGGCCAGACCCCCGACCATGGCGCCGTACGCCGTTCCCAGACCGCCCAGGATCACAGCGGCGAACATCAGCAGCAGCAGGTGGAATCCCATCTGCCAGTAGACGGTCTGGTTCAGCCCGAGGAGCACGCCACCCAGAGCGGAGAGGGAGCCTCCCAGACCCCACACGTAGAGGGTCACCCGGTTCACGTCGATCCCCGAGGACTCCGCGAGGTCGCGGTTGTCCGCCACCGCCCGCATCGCTTTCCCGATCCGGGAGAACTGCAGCATGCTCGCCACGCCCACGAGGACCACGATCGCGAGCACCAGAATGGACAGGTCGCGCGGCGTCATCGATACCGGGCCGATGCTCCACATCTCCTGGATACGGAACGCCGGGTACTGCTGGCGCCGCGCGCCGAACCCGGCCAGTAACACGTTCCGCAGGATCAGCGAGAAGCCGATCGTCACGATGAACATCTGGATGAGCGCGACGTTGCGTCTGCGCAGTGGACGCCACAGGAAGCGTTCCAGCCCGAGGCCGAGGAGACCGCCGCACACCACTGCCAGTACCGTTCCGAGCACGAGCGGGTTGACGAGCCCCAGCACCGGTATTCCGGACAGTACGGCGTCCACCCCGGGGGACAGGATCACCCAGCTGAACAGCATCGCCATGATCGCGCCGAAGGTGACCATGTCCCCGTGCGCGAAGTTGATCATCCTGGTGGTGCCGAATATCAGGGACAGTCCCACTGACGCGATACCGATGATCAGGCCGTACAGCACGCCGGCGACGGTGAGGTTGATGACCTGTTCACCGAACGGGTCCCCGGAGTCGACGGCGGGAGCGCCGGCGGCCCCGTCCCCGTCCTCCTCCGCGGACTCCTCTCCCCCGCCGGGGGACGGATCCTCGGAGGGGTCCTCGGAGGAGGCGTCGTCGCTCGCTTCCGCTTCCCCTTCCGGAGCCAGCGGATAGACCACGGTGAACGCCTTGTCCGCCCCCACCGTCACGTCCCGTTCGGGACCGGCAGGCCCCTTGAGTTCGTACTCGCCGGGAACGGAGTCCTCTTCCAGGACAACGTGGTACTCCCCCGCGTCGGGGAGCTCCACCTCCCAGTTTCCGTCCGCGTCGGTGGTGGCGGTTGCCACCTCCTGGCCGTCCTGCGACACCAGGATTTCGATACCCTCGACGCCCTCATCGTCACTCTCCGGGGCACTGATCTGCCCTTGCAGCGATTCCCCGTCCCCGGCATCCGCGCTTGCCGGTACTGGGATCGCCAGCATCGCGGCCATCACGGCGAGCGGCACAGTCACGAGATATGTGCGCACGCGCACTCCTTGCGCTTTTGCGGATTTCGCTTCCCTGCACGGTGCTCGGGAAGCGGTGGCTCGTCAGTTGACGGCGCGAGTTTAGCCTGTTTTTGCCTGATTATTCAGCACAACTAAAGCCACGTGACTCAAACGTCACAAGTCCGTATATATCCGTGACAGGACTGCAACCAAGGCCCGAGGAGCCACGGGCGGTTCCCCTCATCGGAGTGGGAGGTCAGCCCTGGTGAGCGGTTGGGGAGAGGGGAGGCATCCCGAGGGGGCCGCAGGGTGGTTCCTGCGCGGCGCGGTACCGGCAACCGCTCCTTCCCGCGCGCACGAAGCAGGAGTCGCGCACCGACCGGGAGCCGGCCCGACCGCGGCTGTCCGCCACGGGAGCGTTCACCTGCCCGGGCGCCTGGTGTGCCGGCGGCGGGTAACGGACAGGAGTGTTATACGGGGCCCGGGAACAGCGGTACGGAAGCGGGGAGCGACCCGGCGCCGACCCGCCCGTGGGTGAGCGCAGCGGAGACGGTCCTGTGCGGCGGGGAGGTCAGGAGTGGTCTTCCACCGCTTCCCGTGCCAGGCCGGAACCCGTCCTCGGTCTTCTCGCCGCGGCGGACCGGCGGAGGGAACGGAGCGGGGTACCGCGGGACCCGTCGACGGAGCACGCTCCCCGCTGTCGACGTACTCATCCCTCTTCTTCGTCACCGCTCAACGTCTCGACGACCGTCTCCGCGACCTTGCGCATGGTAAGCCTGCGGTCCATGGAGTTCTTCTGGATCCACCGGAACGCCTCTGGTTCGCTCAGTCCGTGTTTGCTCTGCAGGAGCCCCTTGGCGCGCTCCACCACCTTGCGCGTGTCCAGCCTCTCCTGCAGGTCGCTGACCTCTGACTCCAGCGCTGCCAGCTCAGCGTAACGGCTGACCGCCATCTCGATGGCCGGAACGAGGTCAGGCTTACTGAAAGGCTTCACCAGATAGGCCATGGCTCCGGCGTCCCTCGCCCGCTCCACAAGCTCGCGCTGCGAGAAGGCCGTCAGGATGACCACAGGCGCGATCCGGTCCGCAGCGATTCGTTCCGCCGCGGACAGTCCATCCAGCACAGGCATCTTGATGTCGAGAATGACGAGATCCGGTTTGTGCTCGCCAGCAAGACGTATCGCCGCCTCACCGTCGCCCGCTTCGCCCACGACGGTGTAACCGTCCTCCTCAAGCATCTCCTTGAGATCCAGCCGGATCAGGGCCTCATCTTCCGCGATCACCACGCGGTTCTGCGTCGTCGTCACGAACACGAGGGTATCGAGAACGTGTAGACTTCCTGACGTCGGCTCGCCCCTGAGGCAGCCGTCCGCTGGCCCCGGCCGCATGGTGTACCATGCAACCGGACATGATCCGCCGGAGTGTTGGAATGGTAGACAAGGATCACTCAAAATGATTTGCCCGTAAGGGCGTGTGGGTTCGAATCCCACCTCCGGCACGGCTTCGTGGCACGTCCAAGCAGTTTGTGAGAACCACCAGAGGGTGGTTCTTTTTTTGTTTCCAAGACCCGAAGCGCCTCTCCCCACCGTGCTGGCGAGGACGGCGGGAGGCCTGCCGCGTTCCGTCCGGTCACATCACGCTTACAACCTGAACACAACCCGTCCGTTTGGTCGCTATCAAGCTGCCGGGAGCCCGATCCTGGAGAGGTCAGGGGTTCGTCGGGCCGAGCCCAGTCTCGCAATGCGCGCTGTCGACCGCAGGAAGGGAGTAGCGGGTGTTTACCGCGGTGGCCGGGGTGATCGGTGCGCTGGCAATCGGTGCCTGGTCCATCGTGGCCTGGGCGTCGAGCCGGAAACGTTCGTGGTTGATGTTCCCGATCGCACTCGCTGTTGTGTTCCTGGTCTATGCCGGTTCGCCCGGGTGGGCTTTTCTCGCCATCACCGTTCTGCTCGGGAGCGCGTTCGCCGAACTCGTCATCGGGGGACGGGAGACCCCCGTACTGTGCACCAGGAACCCCGACGCCCCCCTGAGCACCGAACGCTGGGCGGTCGCTGTCGCGGCCCCCTTCCGTGTGGCACTGGCCGAACCCTGGGATGTGATGGTGCGGCCGCAGCTACGGCGCCAGTACCGTGCCGTACTCCGATCCGAATGGGGCGTCGTCGACCGCCCCACGTTGCTGGCGGCGACCGAACGGCTGTGGACCGAACTGCACGCGGAGAACGACACCGACCTCGTGGTGGATCTCCGCACCGGCGCAGTACACGTTCACAACGCGGACTCTCCCGAGCAGGAACGAGCGCTTCTGCTGACTCCTGCCCACCTGGCCCGGTTCCGCGAGATTACCGGAGTCGAGGAGTCGACCGAGACCGTCGTCATAAGCACGTGCCAATGGTGGAAAGCGGTACACGTGATCAGGCTGGCCTGTGGCGGAGCTACTCTTAACTGGCTCAGCCAGGCCGAGGCCCAGAACCTCCTCCGGCGTATCGCCTCGGATCTGCAACGCAGGTACGCGAGTTGGCAGCAACTCACCGAAGCGTTCCACATGGGCTACCTGCTGTGGTACGAGGAACAGCTGGAGAGCACCACCTCGTCCCGACTGTGGACCGCTCTGGGCCTGTTGGCCCGGGACCCGACGAGCCCGTGGAACCTGTTGCCCTGGGACATGCCGTTGGAAAGAGCGCCGGGAGGCGAGTTCCCGCTGCGTAGCGGCGGTCCGGTTTCCACCGTGTGACAGGGTGAACGGATCGCTGCACCGCCCACGTTCCGGCTGGCTCTCGCCTCCCCGTCCGTCGTCCCGCAACCGCACCAACGCGGTCCGGTCCGTCAGAGAGCTCCTGAGCGTGGTCGGCCTTGGGCACCGCTCCGACGGCCCGCGGGAGGCGGCCCGGACGCCACCGCCGGCCCCGCTCGCCCGCCTCGACGGTGGGTGGCACACACCGCCCAGGGTACGGGCCGCGGTACTGCACGCCCCGGGAATCCCCGCAGACCACTGGCGGTGCTGGGGGTGAGGGCGCCACACACGTTGGCCCCGGCCACTGGCCGGGGCCAACGTGTGTGGTGAACGGTCTCTCAGAAACGCCTCCCCCACGCTCCGAACAGCGAACGTGGGATCCAGCGCCCCCGGTGGCTGGGACCGGGAGAAGCAGCTACGGGGGCACGACCCGTTTACTTACCGTGCGTTATGGCGTCCCCGATGCGGTGCACCCGCAACGAGTTGGTGGAACCCGGGGTCCCGGGCGGACTTCCCGACACCACGACGATCTTGTCGCCCCTCTGGTAGATGCCCATGTTCAACAGCTCGCTCTCGACTTGGCGCACCATGTCATCCGTGTTGTCGACCCAGGCGACGCAGTGCGTGTCGACCCCCCAGGTGAGGGCGAGCTGGGAGCGCGTCCCCCGCTGGGTGGTGAAGGCCAGCAACGGGATCGGGGACCGGTAACGCGCCAGACGGCGGGCGGTCTCCCCGGACATGGTGAAGGCCACCAACGCGCGGGCGCCCACGGTAGCCCCGACCTCAGCGGCTGCACGCGCGATGGCTCCGCCCGTGGTCTCCGGGACCCGGCTCAGGACGTGCGAGGCGCGCAGAGACTCCTGCTCCGCCGCCGCGACGATACGGTCCATGGTCTGGACCGTATCGATCGGATAGTCACCGATACTGGTCTCTCCGGAGAGCATCACGGCATCCGCGCCGTCGATGACAGCGTTGGCCACGTCGGAAGCCTCGGCACGCGTGGGCCGGGGCGCATGGATCATGGACTCCAGCATCTGGGTGGCGACGATGACAGGCTTGGCCTTGTCCCGGCACCGCTCGATGGCGCGCTTCTGCACCATGGGAACGTTCTCGAGCGGAAGCTCCACGCCCAGATCCCCCCGAGCGACCATGACACCGTCGAAAACCTCGATGATGTCGTACAGCCGCTCGACCGCCTGGGGTTTCTCGATCTTGGCGATGAGAGGAACGTGGGTCCCCTCCTCGTCCATGATCCGGTGCACCTCTTCGGCGTCCGCGGGGCTGCGTACGAACGACAGCGCGACGAGGTCGACACCCTGCTGGAGCGCCCACCTGAGGTCGTTCTCGTCCTTGTCGGTGAGCGCGGGAACGCTCACGGAGACCCCGGGCAGGTTGATGCCCTTGTGGTCGGAGACGGGGCCCCCGATGATGGTCCGGGTGTGGACGTCGGTACTGCTGGTCTTGGTGCATTCGAGGACGACGCGGCCGTCATCGATGAGAACCCTGTCACCGGGCCGCACATCACCGGGCAATCCCTTGTAGGTAGTGGACGCCCGCTGGGCGTCGCCAGCGATGTCGTCCGTGGTGATGGTGAACGGGTCTCCCGGAGCGAGTTCTACTTCCCCGTCAGCGAAGGTGCCGAGGCGTATCTTGGGCCCCTGGAGGTCGGCCAGGATCCCGACGCTACGGCCGCTCTCCTCCGCTGCGGCACGCACGTTGTGGTAGCTCGCACTGTGGTCCTCGTGTGTTCCGTGGCTGAGGTTGAGTCGCGCCACATCCAGTCCGGCCCCGACGAGCGTACGGATAGTATCCGGACTCGCGGTTGCCGGGCCGAGGGTCGCGACGATTTTCGCTCGTCGTGTCACGGTTAACACTCTAGAGCGTTCTGCGGGGAGGATGGTCTAAACCAGGTTTCCAAACGGCGTATTCTGTGTCGCTATCCGGCGAACGCCTCGAGCACGGCATTGTCGAAATCAGGCAGATCGTCCGGGGTGCGGCTCGTGACGAGAGTGTTGGCTCCGTTCGAGCACACCACCACCGCTTCGTCGGTCCATTTCCCGCCGGCGTTGACGATGTCGGTCCTGAGGCTGGGATAGGACGTCAGCTCGCGCCCCCGAACGTTTCCGGCCTCGATGAGGCTCCAGGGAGCGTGGCAGATAGCCGCGACGGGTTTGCCCTCCGCGGCGAACTCCGCGATGAACGCGACCGCGCGTTCCCGGGTCCGCAGGTAGTCGGGATTGGCCACCCCACCCGGCAGTACCAGACCGGTGAACCGGCGGGAGGTCACCTGGTCGACGGTGGTGTCGACGGGAAAGACGTCGCCTTTGTCCAGGTGGTTGAACGCTTGGATGCTTCCGGGGGCGGTGGAGACCAGCCAGGGAACGGCACCGGCCCCACGCACGGCTTCCCACGGGTCGGTGAGTTCTACCTGTTCGGTGCCCTCCGGCGCTGCGAGGAACGCGATCGTCGCTCCGCTGAGGTCCGCAGCCATAGTTCCCCCTCGCACGATGACGGGAGTTTTCCGTTGCCCTGTCAGGAGTCACGTACTCCGCTTCCCACCAGGGCACGGTGTTACGCGTGACCGCGCGGTTCGCCACGGAGGGCTTCGGAATAAGGCTGGGCGGTTCCCCCCGGCCCGGGCCACGGACCCGGGCCGGGGCTGGACTCAGTGCTCGCGGACGGGGAACGGTAGGTAGCTGTCGATCCGGCCGTAGGCGCGCAGCGTCAGCAGACGCTGCACGGTGAGAATGCCGCGCCACTCCAGGGTTGCGCTGTCCACCCAACTGTTCCAGTTGACGTTCCAGCCGCCATCGTCGGCCTGCTGCTCCTGAAGGGCGTCGAGGTGCTTGTCGATCTCGGCGTCAGTGAACAGCTGGCGGGCGATGTGGTCGGGATGGGAGGCGAGGTCGAGCGGTGTGTGAACGTACCCCGTAGCCTGCGGGTCAAGTTCGATCACCGCCCGGATCATGGGTGCGAGACGGTCGAGTTCGGCCTCGGCGCGCTGCCGGTTGGGAGCGTGCTGCAGGAACGTGCAGATCGCCATGGCCTCGCAGGGGTCCGTCCAGCGCAACGCGTCCAGTCGCGTCCAGCAGAACGCGGTGGCCTGGTCGCGCCACTGGTGACTGATGTGGTGCTTGTGCAGCAGGCCCGCGATCGCCGCGGTGGGGTGGAGGGCAGCCTCGAAGTTCTCCCGCTCCCGCCACCAGGGGGCCGCCTCCGTGTAGCGGACGTTGGGTAGGACAGGCGGAACCCCACCGGTGTTGTCCGTGATCCCGGTCAGGTAATGGCACACCGAAGAACCGGTCTCCTGGGAGATGGTCCCCAACTCGTCCAGATGGCGCAGCGCCCATTCGACCGCGGCCGGCTGGCTACCATGACCGCGTATGTCCGGTTCGAGCCCGTTTCCGTACCCGTCGTCGATGTTGCGGTACGCCTCCAGAACGGAACGGACCGGTGCTGCGGGCCCGCTGTGGAAGTGGAAAGCGAACCGGTGGCGGTCGAGCAGGCGTGCGTTACGTGTGATGAAGTGCTCCGCAGCGCGGAGAGCTTCCGGAGTCATCGTGGTCATACGACGAATCTACGCTCATGCTCCGCCCCACAGCGGAAGACGACATGGCTCCTCAACCAGCGTCTTCCCTCCTGAACTGCGATGTTTTCCCGCAGGAGGGGACGGGCGTCGTGACTGATCATTACGGATCCTTAACACTCCGGTCTCCCCCGGCGCTGGCCCGGGTGCGTGGGCCCCACCGCAGGAGCGCTACCCCCACCCAGGAGACCCCTATGACCACCCCGAGGAGAATCCGAGAGGTCAGAAGGTGTTCCTCCGGATAGATCACCCCCGTTAGGTAATGATCGATAAAGCCGGTGGGGAGCCCTTCGTCACCGGCGCGGAGGCGGGCCCAGTTCTCCACTGTGGTCAACGGGCACGGCCATTGGATGGTGATGATTCCCCCGGCGTTCACTGCGCACACCAGATGCGGCCAGAACGCTTTCGGCCAGCGCCAGGCCAGGAACCCACCGACGGCGAGGTAGGCGAGGAAGGCGAAGTGCAGTACCATCGCGGCCTCGCCGATGATCTGGTACCCCATAACCTCGACGCTACGCGGCGAACGGCTGTCCGGGCATCCGTTGGTGTACTCAGATGACGGTGTTTTCCGACCGCCCGGCCCTGGGCACCGGCTCGTGTGGCCGCTTCCCAGGGCCGGGCGGGACGGAGTTAGACCAACGGGCGGTCCGTGGGGGCGACGGCCCGGGGCAGGTTCGTCTCCGTCCGGGTGAGGAAACGGTCCACCCCGGCAGCAGCGGAACGGCCCTCGGCGATGGCCCACACGATGAGGGACTGGCCGCGCCCCATGTCACCGGCGCAGAACACGCCCTCAACCGAGGTCGTGTAGTCGCTGTCCCGGGACACGTTGCCCCGGCCGTCCAGCTCGACCCCGAGCTGTTCGACCATGCCTTCCTTCTGCGGTCCCACGAACCCCATGGCCAGGGTCACCAACTGCGCCGGGATCTCGCGCTCGCTGCCCTCCACCGGGGTGAACCCGCTGTCGGTGCGTTCGACGTCGACAAGTTTGAGCGCGCGCACCCGCCCGTGCTCGTCACCGAGGAACTCCACCGTGCTCACCGAGTAGAGGCGTTCCCCGCCCTCCTCATGGGCGGTGCTCACGCGGTACAGCATGGGATACGTCGGCCACGGCTGGTTGTCGGGCCGCTGCTCGGGAGGCTTGGGCATGATCTCCAACTGGGTGACCGAGGCCGCTCCCTGGCGGTGGGCGGTACCGATGCAGTCCGCCCCGGTGTCACCACCGCCGATGACAACGACATGCTTGCCCTCGGCGTTGATGGAGGGGGTGGTGTAGTCCCCCTCCTGCACCCGGTTGGCCTGCGGAAGGTACTCCATGGCCTGGTACACCCCGTCCAGGTCGCGCCCGGAGGCGGGAAGGTCCCGCCACGCGGTGGCGCCACCGGCCAGCAGGACGGCGTCGTGCTGGGCACGCAGCTGTTCCACCGTGACGTCCACCCCGATGTCGACACCGGTGGTGAACGTGGTCCCTTCGGCCTTCATCTGCGCGATGCGGCGGTCGATGTGCCGTTTCTCCATCTTGAACTCCGGGATGCCGTACCGCAGCAGCCCTCCGATACGGTCCGCCCGCTCGTAGACGGTCACGTCGTGTCCCGCCCGCGTGAGCTGTTGGGCGGCGGCCAGCCCGGCCGGGCCGGAGCCGACAACGGCGACTCTCTTCCCGGTGCGTTCGGCGGGAGGTTGGGGACGGACCCACCCCTCCTCCCACGCCCGGTCGATGATGGAGTTCTCCACGTTCTTGATGGTGACAGCCGGCTGGTTGATGCCAAGCACACAGGCCGACTCGCACGGTGCGGGGCACAGCCGCCCGGTGAACTCGGGGAAGTTGTTGGTGGCGTGCAGCCGCTCGATCGCCTCGCCCCAGTCACCGCGCCGTACGAGTTCGTTCCACTCCGGGATGAGGTTGCCCAGCGGGCAACCGTTGTGGCAGAAGGGGACGCCGCAGTCCATACAACGCGACGCCTGCTGTTCCACCGATCCGCGGTCGGCCTCGGCGTAGACTTCGCGCCAGTCCTGGATACGCACGTCCACCGGACGGCGCGCGGGAAGCTCCCGCTCGGTGATCTTGAGGAATCCCCTCGGGTCCGCCATTGTTCGTTGTCCTTCCGTTCGCTGGCGCGGCGCTTACGACTGGGCGGCGGCCATGATGGCCTCGTTGACGTCGCGTCCAGCGCGTTCCGCCTCAGCCTGGGCTTGCAGCACGCGCTTGTAGTCACGTGGCATGACCTTGCCGAACCGCCCCAACGCGGCCTCGCCGCCGGCCAGCAGTTCCCTGGCCACCTCGGATCCGGTCTCCTCGCGGTGCCGCCGCAGCACGTCCGCCAGGAACGCGCGGTCGTCCCCGTCCAAGGGGTCCAGATCGACCATCTCGTGGTTGACCCGTTGCGGGTCGAGGTCGAGCACGTAGGCGATCCCGCCGGACATGCCGGCGGCGAAGTTGCGCCCCGTACTGCCGAGGACGACGGCGCGGCCGCCGGTCATGTACTCGCAACCGTGGTCACCCACCCCCTCGGCCACTGCGAGGGCTCCCGAGTTGCGCACGCAGAACCGCTCACCCACGACCCCGCGCAGGAAGACCTCTCCCGAGGTCGCGCCGTAGGCGATGACGTTCCCGGCGATGATGTGCTCCTCGGGGGCGAACGGCACGTCCTCGGGCGGACGGACGGTGATCCGGCCCCCCGAGAGCCCCTTGCCGACGTAGTCGTTCGCGTCTCCGACCAGTCGCTGTGTCAGCCCGCTGGGCAGGAAGGCCCCGAAGGACTGTCCGGCGGAGCCGGTGAACGTGATGTCGATGGTGTCCTGGGGAAGCCCCACGGCGCCGTAACGCTTGGTGATCTCGTGGCCGAGCATGGTCCCGACCGTGCGGTTCACGTTGCGGATCGGCAGTTCCAGCTGGAGCGGTTCCTTGTACTCCAGCGCCCCTTCGCACAGCTGGATGAGGGTGTTGTCCAGCGCCTTTTCCAAACTGTGGTCCTGGCTGCGCACCTGGCGCCGGTGGTCGCCCTCCCACGTCGGGGTCTCGCTCAGCACCGGCGTGAGATCGAGCCCCTCGGTCTTCCAGTGCCGTACAGCCTCGGAGGGGTCGATCAGTCCCACTTCGCCGATGGCCTCGTCCAGGCTGCGGAATCCCAGCGCAGCGAGGTAGGACCGGACTTCCTCGGCGATGAACTCGAAGAAGTTCACGACGAACTCGGCCTTGCCGGTGTACCGCTGCCGCAGCTCCGGGTTCTGGGTGGCGACACCGACCGGGCACGTGTCGAGATGGCAGACCCGCATCATGACGCATCCCGAGACCACCAGCGGAGCCGTCGCGAACCCGAATTCCTCCGCACCGAGCAGTGCGGCGATGATGACGTCGCGCCCGGTCTTCATCTGACCGTCGGTCTGCACGGCGATCCGGTCCCGCAGTCCGTTGCGCAGCAGTGTCTGCTGGGTCTCGGCCAACCCCAGCTCCCAGGGGGTGCCGGCGTGCTTGAGCGAGGTCAGTGGGGATGCACCCGTGCCACCGTCATGTCCGGAGACGAGCACCACGTCGGCGTGGGCCTTGGACACACCGGCCGCGACGGTGCCGACCCCGGCCTCGGAGACGAGCTTGACGTGCACCCGCGCCTGCGGATTGGCGTTCTTCAGGTCGTGGATGAGCTGGGCGAGGTCCTCGATGGAGTAGATGTCGTGGTGCGGCGGAGGCGAGATGAGGCCCACGCCGGGAGTGGAGTGGCGGGTTCCGCCGATCCAGGGGTAAACCTTGTGTCCCGGGAGCTGGCCGCCCTCACCGGGCTTCGCCCCCTGGGCCATCTTGATCTGGATGTCGTCGGCGTTGGTCAGGTAGTGCGACGTGACACCGAACCGGCCGGAGGCCACCTGTTTGATGGCGCTGCGCCGCAGGTCCCCGTTCTCGTCGGGGGTGAACCGGTCCGGGTCCTCACCGCCCTCGCCGGTGTTGGACTTCCCCCCGAGCCGGTTCATCGCGATCGCCAGGGTCTCGTGCGCCTCCGCCGAGATGGACCCGTACGACATGGCTCCGGTGGAGAACCGCTTCACGATCTCGCTTACCGGTTCGACCTCCTCGATCGGGACCGGACTGCGTTCCTCCTCCTTGATGCGGAACAGACCGCGCAGCGTCATCAGCCCCTGGGCCTGCTCGTCGATCTCGGAGGTGTACTCCTTGAAGATCTCCCACCGGCGGCTGCGTGTGGCGTGCTGCAGCTTGAAAACAGTCTGGGGGTTGAACAGGTGCGGTTCGCCTTCACGCCGCCACTGGTACTCACCACCGACCGCGAGGCGGCGATGGTCAGCCGGGTTGTCCGCGTAAGCGGTGGCGTGCCGCATCCGGATCTCCTCGGCCAGCACGTCGAACCCGACGCCTCCCAGCGGGGAGGTGGTTCCCACGAAGCAGCGGTCGATGACCTCGGCCCCCAGCCCGAGGGACTCGAAGATCTGCGCCCCGCTGTAGGAGTTCACGGTGGAGACGCCGATCTTGGACATGATCTTCAGGACGCCCTTGGCGTAGGCCTTGACCGTGTTCGCCGTGGCGGACTCGGGGGAAACGTCGCTGATGACGCCCCGTTCCACCAGGTCACGCACCGATTCCAGGGCGATGTAGGGGTTGACCGCCGAAGCTCCGTAGCCGAGGAGCAGCGCGACATGGTGGCATTCCCGTGCGTCGCCGGACTCCACGACGATCCCGACCTCGTTGCGGGTCTTGTCACGCACCAGGTGATGGTGCACGGCTCCGGTGAGCAGCAGTGAGGGGATGGGGGCCCGTTCCGGCGAGGCGCCGCGGTCGCTCAGGACGACGATGTGCGCACCCTCCGCGATGGCCGCGGATACCTCGGAGCAGATCTCGTCGAGACGGCGCACCAGTCCGCTTCCTCCACCCGCGACCGGATACGTGCCGTCCGCGACGAATGTACGGAAAGCCGGGTTGCCGTCGCTTGCGCCAGCCGCGACGACCGTGGCCAGTTCCTCGTTGCTGAGCACGGGGGTGGGGGCCACGATGCGCTCGCAGTCCTGGGGATCGGGCGAGAGCAGGTTCTCTTCCGAGCCGAGCGCTGTGTGCAGGCTGGTGACCAGTTCTTCCCGGATGGCGTCCAGCGGTGGGTTCGTGACCTGGGCGAACCCCTGGGAGAAGTAGTCGAAGAGCTGCCGGGAGCGGTGCGACAGGGCCGCCACGGGGGTGTCGGTACCCATCGAACCGATCGGCTCCGCCCCGGTCCGCGCCATCGGGCTCAGGATGACCCGGAGCTCCTCCTCCGTGTAGCCGAAGACCTGCTGCTGGTGGAGAAGATCCGCGACAGGGTCGGACTCGGCTCTCGGGAGATCCTCGAGACGGACGACTCCCTGTTCCAGCCATTCGGCGTAGGGATGCTCGGCCGCGAGTTCGGCCTTGATCTCCTCGTCCTCCAGCAGGCGCCCCCGCTCGGTGTCGACCACGAAGATCCGGCCGGGCTCCAGTCGCCCCTTGCGGGTGACACGCTCCGGCTCGACGTCCACAACACCGGACTCGCTGGCCATGACCACCATGCCGTCGTCGGTGACCCAGTAGCGGCCGGGCCGCAGCCCGTTCCGGTCCAGAACCGCGCCCACGAGGGAACCGTCGGTGAAGGAAACCGAGGCCGGACCGTCCCACGGTTCCATGAGCATGGAATGGAACTCGTAGAACGCCCGGACCTGGGGATCCATCTCGGAGTGGCGTTCCCAGGGCTCGGGGATCATCATCAGCACCGCGTGCGGCAGGGAGCGCCCACCCAGGTGCAGCAGCTCCAGAGTGGCGTCGAAGGAGGCCGTGTCGGAGTCACCGGGATCAACGATCGGGAAGACGCGTGACAGGTCCCCCGGGAGCACGTCACTGGCGAGGGTGGCCTCCCGGGACCGCATCATGTTGCGGTTGCCCTTGACCGTGTTGATCTCCCCGTTGTGGGCGACGTACCGGTAGGGGTGCGCCAGCGGCCACGAGGGGAAGGTGTTGGTGGAGAACCGCGAGTGCACCAGCGCCAGCCCGGACGTGTAGCGCCGGTCGGAGAGGTCGCGGAAGAACGGCTCCAGCTGCGGAGTCGTCAGCATGCCCTTGTAGGTGATGGTCCGGGGCGAGAGGCTCGGAAAGTACACCCCGGCCTCGTGTTCGGCCCGCTTGCGCACACAGTACGCGTAGCGTTCCAGCTCGATCCCGGTGAGTCCCTCGGTCGGGGTTCCGGTACGGCCGGTGATGAAGACCTGACCGAAGAACGGCATGACCTCGCGCGCCGCCGGCCCGCAGTACTGGGGTTCCACCGGTACGTCGCGCCAGCCGAGCACCGTCAGCTCCTCGTCCTCGACGATGGCGTTGACCGTGGCGATGGCAGCCTCGCGTTCCTCGGCGTCGGCCGGAAGGAACGCGAGACCTGTGGCGTACCCGCCGGCCTCGGGGAGGGTGAACCCGCACACGTCGCGATAGAGCGCGTCGGGAACCTGGGTCAGGATGCCAGCGCCGTCACCGTCGTCGGGGTCAGCCCCGGCGGCACCGCGGTGGTCGAGGTTGCGGAGGACGTCCAGGGCCCTGTCCACGGTCTCGTGGGTGCGGTTGCCGGACAGGTCCGCGACGAAGCCGACACCGCAAGCGTCGTGTTCGTGGGCGCTGTCGTACAGCCCGTCCCGGCTGTCACGAGTGGTCGGCCGTAGGGGAGAACGCTGTGCATGGCCAGCAGGCATCGACCCTCCTGTCGTCGTACGTCTGGGCTTCGTGAAAAGCGCATACGGGACGACATTGGCCCTGCTGCGTCGGCACGCGGTTGCTGCTCTCCTGTAACCGGATCCCCGGAGGCGTCAAAGCCGTCCGTGGATGCACCCCTTCGTGATCTCCGGTACTCGCTCCAGTGAGTGCCGCACTCGCGGGTCACTCATCGTAATACATCGTGGCTCCGCACTGCTGCAGGGGATGACGGAAAACGACTGGCCACCGCGCCATCGCGGAACCAGGACACCCGTGCCCCACTGCGGGAAGGCGCTCGGCGCTCCCTTCAGGAACGAGCTGGACACAGGTCTTTCCTCCAGACATCCAACACAAACATCCCGTTTTCCTCGGGAATCCTGTTCCCCTGCCCGCAGCGGAGCCCGAAGTGTGACCATAACCATCCTCCCGGTAGGGAGGAGCGCGACCGTGCCGCGCGAGGGACGGGTACCGGTTCTCCGGGCCGCTCCCCCGGATACGGCGTGGGATGATCGGGGCGTGACCGATGACTACCCGTCGAGCATCCCGGACCTGCTCAACCAGCACGGCATAAACGCAACACGTATCCACCATGTCCTCGCCACCCTCTCGGACGGCTCGTGGTGGAGTCCGCGCGAGCTCGTGCGAGCCACCGCCGTTCCGCACCGTCTGGTGGATAGCACCCTTGTGTCCCTCGGCACGGAGGTGGAACGCGACGGGGACCGTGTCCGGTTGGCCCGTCCCGACGAGTACCTCCGTTACCACCGCAGCCGGGCGGCCGACCCGTTCCCGCCTTCCGGGACGGAACACGCCGAGGCAGCGGAACAACTGCGGCGGATCGTCGCGGAGGCACCACCCCCGCGCACCGAACTCGACCACGTTGCGGCCACGGCGGAAACGGCCCTACGCCGGGGGGTCCTGCTGGACTCCCGTTTCGCGCTGTCCGGGGCGCGCCTGCTGTTCGTCGGTGACCATGACCTGACATCCCTGGCCACGGCGATGGTGTGTCCCGATGTCGAGGCGAGGGTCGTCGACATCGACGAACGCACGCTGGAGTACATCGACACCACCGCCGGACGACTCGGACTCGCGGTGCGTTGTTACTTCGCCGACCTGCGTCTGGACCTCCCCTCCTCCCTGCAGGCCGGATCCGACCTGGTGTTCACTGACCCTCCCTACACTCCCGAAGGCGTCGAAACGTTCGTCCGCCGGGGCTTGGAGGGGCTCGCGGACTTCCGGCAGGCACGACTGCTGCTCGCCTACGGGGCGAGCGAGACAACACCGACCCTCACCGCCAAGACGCAGACGCGACTGCTGCGGCTGAACCTCGCCATCGAAGCGATGTGGCCGGACTTCAACCGCTACACGGGAGCGGAGGCCATCGGCGCCGCAAGCGACCTTTACGTGCTGCGTCCCACACCACGCACCCCCGCCCCGCGTACCACCACCGATCGCCCCCGGATCTACAGCCGGGGGGAGAACGCGGCAGAATCCGAGGGTGTCCTACCGGAAACAAGTGCGCGCGCGGTCCTGGAACGCTCTGCCGCGGACACCACGGTCGGGGCGTGGCCGGTTACCCCAGCCGACCCGGCTCGGCAGAGCGTGCGGTTGGAGGACTGGCTGTCGTCCCCCACGCCGGCTGACCGGGCGGCCGTCAACCTGACCGGTGGGTGGGAGGACCTGCTTCTCCGGGTCGTCCTCGCGAGTTCCGCCGCGGAGACGCACGTTCTCGTGTCCGCGGCCAACCCCCACGCCCGCAAGGACGGTTACACACGGCTGCAGCGGCTCCTCCGGCCGCGTTTCGACCTGCGGATTCTGGAACGGCAGCCCACCCCGGGATACACCCTCCTCGTCGCCAGCGAGCGGGAGACCGCCCCGAGCACACCGGCCGAGCGTCTGCTCCTGCACTGCCAACAACGCGCCCACGGCAACCTCACCAGTGTCCTGCGCGAGGGGCTCGTGCGCGTCGCCTCCGAGTCCGGCGCGCCGGTCAACAAGAAGGGGGCGCGCCATCGGGTCGCCGGAACGGCTTCCCAGTTGTCCGGTTTCTCGCTGCTCACCCTGCCCGAGCACCGGACCGCCGAGTTGGTGTCGGTTACCCGGAGCCTCACCGCGGAGTTGCCCGCGCCCCGACAGCAGTGACACGTCTCCCGGGACCCTCCGGCCGCATCCAGCCCGCTCACTGGGTTTCCGGTTGCTCTCCGTCCAGCTGCTGGGCGTTCTCCTGTTGGACGACCCGACGGTAGAGCGGGTCGCTGAAACCGCTGACCGCGATCAGGGGGGAGGTGAGGTCCTCCTCTTCCTGGGGAGAGTCCGATGCCACTGACTGGACCCACACCACCACCAGGTAGTGGCCGCTCACCATGGCCTCGGCAGCGCTGTATCCTCCGCCGAGCCGGTCGAGCGGAGAGGAGTCGCCAGGAACGGTGAAGAATCCGGGGGCCTCCGCCTCAGCGTCCTGGGGCGGCCTCATCGCTTCCGCGACCGACTCGGAGGCATCGGTGTCCTCCAGGTTGAACACGACCGCGGCGGCCACGTGATCGTCACTGGTGTAGCCGGCGCGGGCAGCCTGCTCGCAACCGCCTTCCCGCAACGCCGTGCGAAGTTCCTCGCCCCACACGGCCTCCGCGCAGTCGGCCGTGATGTCGCTCTCCTCCAGCTCGAAGGTCAGCCCCTGACTCTCGAACTCCTCGTTGCCCCGCTCGAAGAACTCGCTCTCTCCGATGTCACGGTTGTCGTCCTCCCGCGTGGCCAGGGCCTCGGTGATCGTCTGGGAGTCCTCAACGTTGTAGGCGGCCGGCCGGGCCTGCTCCGGTGCGGTCGCTCCTCCCCAGACGAACTGCACCAGCAGAACAGCGACGAGAGCGACCACGGCCACGCCCAGCACGGAAAGCAGCACACGCAGCAGTTTCCCGTTGCTCGCGTTGTTCTTACGCCGGCGGCGGGAACCCTTCTTGCGGGGCGCCGGCGCGGCTAGGCCCGCGATGGAGTCGGCTTCGTCGGGCTTCCTCCGCCGACCGGGAGTACCGGAGACGGACGACTCGGAAGGAGACACCAGAACCTCTCGACGGGGGTAAAAGAGTGGCTATGGACTGGAGGGGATGTGCGAAGCTTGCCGTTACCCGCCGCCAGTGCGCAAATCCTAGCGCGCACCGGGCGTCTCGGTTACCGCACGTCAGCTTTGGGCTTCCTTGGTCCTGCTGAGCTCTTCGTATACTGACACAGCGGCGTCCATCGTCAACACGTTGAAGGTCGCCAGGGTCTCGTCGTCACCCGGCTCCTCACCGTCGACACGCGCGGTCCAGAACACCGCCAGGTAATGACCCATGACCTGAGTCGTCGCCTGGCTGTATCCGGAGTTCAGTCCCTCGATCTCCTGGTTCAGCGGAAGCACGAACCCCGGTTCGGTCTCCTGGTCGGTGGGGTCGAGCTCCGCGGCGACCTCGCCGGCACTCGAGGAATCATCCAGATCGAATAGGGTGAACTGCGTCACATACTCCCCGTCCGGGTCCTGGTAGACGCCACGCGCGGAAGAGGTACACGTACCGTCCACCAGCGCCTGCTGGAGATCCTCTCCCCAGACCATAGCCGTACACGTGTCGCCGACCTCGGAGTCCTGCAGCGTCAGCGTACTGTTGTCCAGATCCAGCTCCTCGGTGTCGGACCCGAACACTTCCTTCTCGGTGAGCGGGGTCGCCTCGTCCCCGCGCTCCTCTATCGGCGCGAAGAGTTCCTGCCCGGAGCCGTCCCCCTGGTACATGTCGGGAACGAGCGTGGGATGCCCGCTGGGCGGGTCCACGATCTTTCCCGTTCCTTCCGTCTCGTGGCCGGAGGACAGGAAGACGAACTGGTACACCAGAACACCGAGCAGCGCCAGAAGCGCCACCCCGCTCAGCGAGAGGAGTGTTCCCAGCACCACCGAGCCACGTCGGCGCAGGCTCTGCTCCGCCAGCGAGTTGACCATCTGGTTAGGGCGGTCCCCCAGCACACTGACGCGGCGCAGCGCTGAGGCGGAGAACCGGGAGACCGGATCGACGCCGCTCCGGGGAGCCGCGCGCCGCGTTGCCCTCGGGTTCTCCTCCCGCCGGGAGCGTTCCCGGCGGGAGGAAACCGGAGTATCACCGCTGCTGTGCTCACCGGCCGCTTCCGCCTGCTGCTCCGGAGACGGTGCGTCCCCGGCGTCCTCGTAACCCTGGGGGCGTTCCGTCCGTTCCGCTCTCTTACCGCGGTTACGGAACATCCCGGATTTCCGGGGGCGACGTCGTCCTGCCCGGCTGTCGGAGTCGGAGTTGCTCACGTGGGTGCTCATTCATCCGGCTGGTCACGGAGCCGGAAGGCCCCGGGAACCAGCTTCGCCTATTCCTCCCGTTACGGTTCGTCGGATCGCTCGGTTCCCGGTTCCTCACCGGACGCGGAGGTTTCGCCGGTGCGCTGTTCCTCATCCGCGTACGGGGAGCTCCCCTTGTTCCCGCGCGTGTCCGGGGAGGGGGCGTCGGGTTCCCGCTCGACCTGCGGCCCCTTTACCAGCAGGGGCTTCAGACGGCGCCCGGCCCAGACAAAGTAGACGATCGCGCCGAGGAGGACCAGGAGCGATGTCCAGTTGTTCAGCCGCAGTCCGAATATGACGTGCGCCGGGTCGACACGCAGGTATTCGATCCAGAACCGCCCCACAGCGTAGCCCATAACGTAGACCGCGAAGAGACGCCCGCCCGCCAGCTGGCGCGGGTAGCGTCTCCCGAGCCAGAGCAGCACGACCGCCAGCCCCAGACACCACAACGACTCGTACAGGAAGGTGGGGTGGTACGTGGATTCACCGATCACCATGCCGGCACGGGGCGCCCCGCTGGGGTGGGGAGTGACTTCCAGCGCCCAGGGAAGGTCGGTGGGCCGGCCGAAGAGCTCCTGGTTGAAGTAGTTTCCCCACCGGCCGAACGCTTGGGCGAGTGGCAGCGCCGGAGCGATGGCGAACGACAACTGCGCCATGGAGAGGCCGCGGCGGCGCGCGAACCACCAGACCCCCAGGACCCCCAGCGGGACGGCGCCCCAGATTCCCAGGCCGCCTTCCCAGATGAACAGCGCCCTGATGGGCTCCTCTCCGGGGCCGAAGTAGTACTGGTAGTCGCTGATCACGTGGTAGAGGCGCCCCCCGACGAGCCCCAGCAGGACCGCCGGTACCGCCAGATCCATGATGGTGCCCTTTTCGCCACCCATGGCGGCCCAGCGGCGTTCGCTCCAGTAGACAGCGACGATGACACCGGCAAGGATGCACAGCGCATACAGGTGGATGGTCAGCGGGCCGAGCTGGAAGGAACTCACCTCGGGGCTGGGGATCACCGCAAGCGTACGTGTCGCGGTCCCGGATGTTGGAATTGTCATATACGGGGACTATTTCTCACTGTCGGCGGAGTCGTCTGTTTCCGCTTCGGCATCGGGGCTCGCACCGTCTCCGGAATCGGCAGGCTCGGTATCCACCGTTCCCGCTTCCGCGTCCTGGACGGCCTGCTCCATCCCGTCCGCCGAGTACGCCTCGTTACCCAGCGCCGACCCGTTCACGAAGACAGCTGGCGTCCCCTGGAATTCCTCCGGGTACTTTCGCTTGACCTCGCCCGTGGCCTGTACCACTTCCTCGACGTAGGTCCCGTCCATGAAAGAGCTGTCCAGGCCGTTCTCGTCGCCCCACTGGACCAGTTCGTCCAGCGCCATGTTCTGCATCTCCTGCTGCCCGAACTCGGAGCGCGCCTGCTCGACAAGATCGCTCAGGTAGTCCCCGGAGAACTCGTCGACGGTCTCGCTCTCGGCGTCGACACGCTCGTCGAACTCCGGGTCGTCGATGCCGACGGTGTTGCCCCACTCCTTCAGCTCGTCGGGTTCGAACCCGGTGGCGTTCTCCGCCCCCTGGTTCTGGAAGAGAATGTCGTGGTACTCGACGAACTTCCCGTAGTCGGCCGCGGCCCGTGCCGCGGCAGCGCCGCGCAACGAGTTGCTCCCGGTGGGAGAGCCCTGGGTGGCGAAGATACTCACCGGCCGGTAGTGCACGATGGCGTCCCCGTCAGCGGCGAGTTTCTGCAGGGTGGGACCGGTGCTCTCCTCGAGCTGCCGACAGGCGGGGCACTGGAAGTCCGCGTACACCTCCACGACCGGAGCCTGGGTGTCCTCCTTCGCCAGGACGACACTGCCGTCCTGCTGGAGAGCCTGCGAGGGCAGGGAGTCGTACTGCTCGGCGAACTCCTGCGCTTCCTTCTTCTGCTGGTAAAAGTACAGTGTCCCAGCACCGACCACCAACGCGATCACGGCCACGGCAGCGCCGATCACAGCGAGGATCTTGTTGCGTTTGGCCCGCTGCCGGGCCTTCATCCGCTCCTGTTTGAGCCGCTCGCGGGAGGCGCGCCGCGACGCCTTACCCATCAGCCGATCACCATTTCCCTTGCCGAATCTGTTCTAGCTGGCATTGCAGGACCCGCGCGGAAAGTCCGGTCCTTACACCCTTCCAACGGCAGGCCAGCACCTCAACGCCCTGACATGTCCCCAGCCTGACCAAGCAGCGAGGGAACCCCACTGTATTGGAGGCCGGAACCGGCAGCTCCGGCCCGGTGACGTCACGCGCCGCACGAGCACCACCGTCCGGCACCCGGCGGTCTCCGGTCGCGCACGGCGCCTTCGGTCGCACGAGCGCGCGGCCGGTCGCCAGCCTCCGCTCCACCCTGGCATGGGGGACCACCGTGGCCCGCCTGGACTCGGTGCCGTCCGAGCAGCCGGAATCCCGCCCGGTGCCCGGTCAGCGGTACAACCCGACGAGCCGGTCGACAGCGAGAGGGGAACGGGGCCAGACCATGATGATGCCGGCCAGTGCCATGAACCCGATGTCCCGGGCGATGTCCCAACCGTAGGCGGTCTCGTCGGCTGCGACCTGGCCTCCGCTGCCGAAACAACCGCAGTCGATCGTCAGCCCCCGTGCCCACGCCGAGACGATTCCGGCGATGAACACGACCATGAGAAGCCCCGTGACAGCCGCAACGTAACGCGTCGCCAGCCCGACCAGCAGCAGTGCTGCCAACGCGAACTCGAACAGGGGGAGCGTGTACCCCAGGAACGTGTTCACTCCGTCCGGGAAGAGTTGGTAGGCCTCGACGGACTGTACCGAGAGGGGCGGGGGAAGCTTCGTGTAAGCGGAGAACATCAGCACGCCTGCGAGCCCCAGCCGCGAAAGCAGGCTCACCCATGGCTGGGCGACCTCCCAGTAACGGGCCATCGCACCGGAACCCGCCTGCGGCGCCGAAGAAGATCCCTGGTCGG
Organism: Haloactinospora alba; assembly: GCF_006717075.1. Taxonomy (NCBI): domain Bacteria; kingdom Bacillati; phylum Actinomycetota; class Actinomycetes; order Streptosporangiales; family Nocardiopsidaceae; genus Haloactinospora; species Haloactinospora alba. The sequence goes on along the minus strand of NZ_VFQC01000001.1, from coordinate 1,476,605 downwards.
GGGGAGAGGATAGCTCCTGGTTGCCAGTCTCCATCAGTGTCTCTTTCCCGGCGGTAACACGGTCGTCTGACGTACCCCGCCGCGGACGGCGGGGCCCCGACACGGCTCGGGCCGCGTGCGGAGCGGTAGTTCCTCACGGTTTCCCGCTGCTTCCCGCTTCCACGGCGAGCGCCCCAGCCTGAGGGCCCGCATCGCCTCCGCGGGCGTTTCACCTCTCCACCCGTCCAGCGGCGAGGAGCTGTCAGGGTCTCGGCACGCTGTGCGCCCGACCACTGGAAGGAACTGTAGCCGTAACACAACGCTGCGCGCACCCGAGAGCCGCAATCCCGGGAAGCACTCTCACGTGATTCTTACCCGTGGCCACGCACCCCTTGGGCGAGCTCGGCGGCGAAGGACCGCACCGCGTCCTCTCCCCCGGCGAGATCCGGTGCCTCCAGAACACGCTGGCAGAAACCGGCGCCCACGATCACCCCGTCCGCGAACTCAGCGACCTCAGCGGCCTGCCGACCGGTGGATATACCCAGTCCCACACAGACCGGAAGCTCCTCACCCGCCGCCGCTCTCGTACGCGCCACCAGGTGCTTTGCGGTGTCGGCGACCTGTGTACGGGTACCGGTGACCCCCATCAGCGACGCTGCGTAGACGAAACCGCGGCAGGCGCCGGTCGTCAGCCTCAGCCGCTCGTCGCTGGAGGACGGAGCGACCAGGAAAACACGGTCCAGTCCGGCGTCGTCGGTAGCGGCGAACCACTCCCCCGCCTCTTCGGGAAGCAGGTCCGGGGTTATCACTCCGGCTCCCCCGGCCCGCGCCAGGTCGGAGGCGAAAGCCGCCGTACCGTAACGCTCGATGGGGTTCCAGTAGGACATCACCAGCGGCGCGGCGCCGGTTTCCGCTGTCGCCGCCACGACCCGCAGTACGTCGGAGGGGGTCGTTCCCGACGCCCGGGCCTGGTCCGCCGCACGTTGGATCGTGGGACCGTCCATGGTCGGATCGGAGTAGGGAAGGCCGACCTCGACAACGTCGCACCCTCCCTCGACCATGGCCCGGATGAGTGTGATGGACGAGTCCACGTCGGGGAAACCGGCGGGGATGTAGCCGATCAGGGCCGCCCTACCGGCAGCCCGGGTCTTCGCCAGTGTGGTGTGCAGTACCGTCACGCCTGTTTCCCTTCCTGTTCGTTCACCAGCCCGAAATACGTGGCGGCGGTGTTGACGTCCTTGTCTCCCCGACCGGACAGGTTCACCAGAATCGTCGCCTCCGGACCGAGCTCCCGTCCCAGCGCACACGCACCCGCCAGGGCGTGCGCGCTCTCGATGGCGGGAATGATGCCCTCGGTACGGCACAGCAGGGCGAACGCGTCCATAGCTTCGGAATCGGAGACGGGCGTGTAGGTTGCCCGGCCGCTGTCGGCGAGCCAGGCGTGTTCCGGACCCACAGCGGGGTAGTCCAGACCCGCCGAGATGGAGTGGCTGGGTATGGTCTGTCCGTGCTCGTCCTGCAGCATGTAGGTGCGTGCGCCCTGGAAGACTCCCGGCGTTCCGCCGCTGATGGAAGCGGCGTGCCTTCCGGTCTCCACTCCGTCGCCCCCCGCCTCGAACCCGCACAGACGCACGTCGGTGTCGTCGAGAAAGGCGCCGAAGATCCCGATGGCGTTGGAACCTCCGCCCACACAGGCCGCGACCGCGTCGGGCAGCCGTCCGGTGCGTTCCGTGACCTGGGTTCGGGCTTCCTCCCCGATCACATGTTGCAGCTCGCTCACCACGGTGGGGAACGGATGGGGACCGGCGGCCGTCCCCAGGAGGTAGTGGGTCGTCCCGACGTTGGCCACCCAGTCCCGGAACGCCTCGTTGACCGCGTCCTTGAGGGTGCGGCTTCCGATCGCAACGGGAACGACCTCGGAACCCAGCATCCGTATCCGGGCGACGTTGAGGGCCTGGCGCTGGGTGTCCTCCTCTCCCATGTAGATCACACAGTCCAACCCGAGCAGAGCGCAGGCGGTCGCGGTAGCGACCCCGTGCTGTCCAGCACCGGTCTCGGCAATGACACGGGTCTTTCCCATGTGCTTGGCGAGCAGTGCCTGGCCGAGCACGTTGTTGATCTTGTGCGACCCGGTGTGGTTGAGGTCCTCGCGTTTCAACAGGATGCGCGCGCCGCCGCTCTCAGCGGCGAAGTTCGCCGCCTCGGTCACGGGAGTGGGGCGGCCGCTGTACTCCCGGAGCAGTTCTCCCAGCTCGTGCTGGAACGCGGAGTCGTTCTTGAGCCGCTCCCACTGCTGGTCCACCTCGTCGAGGGCGGCGACGAGGGCTTCCGGGCTGAAACGGCCGCCGTAACGGCCGTAGTGCCCCCCGGCGGAACGGGGTCGTGTGGAGGTCATGGTTCCTCTCCTGGATACGTGCGAAACGAAACGAACGGGTTGGGCCGCCGCAGGAACCTGCGCTGGAAAGCCCTATCACGCTGCGCAGTGGCGTCGCAGCATACGGGGAGGCGGCCGGAACGGTCCGAGAACCGGCCGCCGACTCCGGTGTCCGTTTTCCCGGGGCGGCAGGATGCCGTCCCTGGGGGCGGGAGGGTACGGGAGCCGCTGGGTGGCGGGCTCCGCACCGCCCCGGTCCGGCCGGGGACCGACGCTCCTACCTCACAGGGGCAACCCCACGGCCGGGCACCGACGTCGTGCCGCGAGCGAGGGGCTCGGAAGCGCCGCCGCACCTCCCTGAGCAGAGAATTCCGATGTCCGGGGGATCACGGGAGTCCGGGGAGCGAGCGGACTCCCCTGCGCCATCGTCCGGTGGAACCCTCCGGTGGGCGTCTGCTCCCGCCCCGCGACGGAGGCTCCGGCCCGCGTGCCGCCGACTCGCGCATCGGGAGGACGGGAACGAGGTGGTGGACGTGCTCGTGGGGCTCTCGCCAAGCGGTGGTGGCGGCAACGCCCGCGGCGGACCCCGCGGGCCGCGGCGGACCCGTTGACGAGTTCTGCAGGGGTTTTCGCAGCGGTCTGCGGGACGTGGGAAGACTGTCCCGGCGAGTGCCGTTCCGAGCGGATCCTGTTCCACTGCCGGCTGGTCCGGCACCACCGCACCCCCGGCGCCACCCGGGCTCCGGCTGGTGGTGATACCGCGACTGCACGACTGGCGACCTCCCTCTGCCCACGACCCTACACGAGGGCAGCAGCACACATGGCTAACCGGTTTTCCCGACGTCACGGACCGGGACCGGTGCCGTTCCCGTCATCCCCGGTCCCGCAAGGCCGGGTGCGCGCCCGCCGTCACCAGGTCGGCGACAGCGTGGCGCGGCGCCCCTCCCATGACAAGGCTCTCGCCGACCAGGACCGCATCCGCTCCCGAACCCGCGTAGGCCAACAGGTCGTGCGGCCCGCGAACCCCGGACTCGGCGACCTTGACCCGATCGCTGGGGATGAGAGGTGCGATACGGGAGAAAACCTCGCGGTCCACGGTGAGCGTTTTGAGGTCGCGAGCGTTGACGCCGATGACAGTAGCGCCCGCGTCCAGAGCTCGCTGTGTCTCCTCTTCGGTGTGCACCTCCACGAGCGGGGTCAGGCCCAGTGACACGGCCCGTTCGACCAAGGACACCAGGACGCCCTGTTCCAGTGCCGCCACGATCAGCAGAACCGCATCCGCGCCGTACGCTCGCGCCTCCCACAACTGGTACGCGCTGATGATGAAATCCTTGCGCAGAAGTGGGGTGGGGACCGCGGCACGCACGTCGGAAAGGTCGCCCAGGCTGCCACTGAACCGGCGCGGCTCGGTGAGAACGCTGATCAGGCAGGCACCGCCGTCCGCATAGTCGCGGGCCAAAGCAGCCGGGTCAGCGATCGCAGCCATCGGCCCCTTGGTGGGGCTGGAACGTTTGACCTCAGCGATGACCTGCACTCCTGGACGACGCAGATCCGCGGCGACGTCGTGGGGCCATGGCACTGACTCGGCTTTCTCCTGAAGCCGTTCCAAGGGGGTGTCGGCCTGCCGATCGGCGAGATCAGCACGTACACCATCGAGGATCTCGTCGAGCACGCTCACGTGAGATTGCCCCCTCTAATAAGCAGTTCCCGCTCTGCCGACCCCGTTGTTGGCCGCTCCGTACCGTGGGCGGAGCGCGACAAGGGAGGCGGTGGTAGCGGCAAGCCCCGTAGTTCGCCGTCCTGTGCTCTTGATCGTATCGACCCGGGAGGTGGAACCCGCCACCGGCCTGGTCGCTACACGGTCCTTCCGTCCCGGAACCGTGAGCCGCGCCGTCGGGACGGGCTGTCCGGGGGTGCGGGAACGCGGCTTCGTCCTTCCCGCACCGTCACTCCGTCAGGAGGGTGGCGCGAGGACGGAACCGAAGGGAAGGTTGCGCACCAACCAGAAAGCGAGGAGAACACCAAGGAAAAGGTAGAGCCAGACTGCGGGGATCCGGAGCCCCCCGGGAGAGCGCTTCGGACGGAACGAACGGTACAGCCACACAACGTAACCGTACCCGAGGACGGGGAGCATCATCATGGTGAACGCGTTCATACGCAATGCCCCGAGGATGTCCCCGTTGGTGAGCGCGTTCACCCCCCGCATCGTCCCGCACCCGGGGCAGAAGGTCCCGGTGAGGAGCAGCCAGGGACACACCGGATAGTGTCCCGGCTCGTGAGGGTCCACGAAGTGGACCATCGTGGCGGCGGCCAGCCCCGCGGCCCCGAGCAGCACGGGCACCGTGGCCGGGTGTACGCGCCGCAGTAGGTTCCTCGCCCGCGTACGGCCGGAGGGGGTCGTGGCCGTCGTGGTTTCCGCTTCTGGCATTGCTGGCGCCCACCGTTCTTCCGTTCCGGAACTGCTGTCGGGCCGGAGCCCCCGCTTTCCCCGCGCCGGGAACCACACCCCGTCCCGACGAACACGCGGTCCACCCGCTTCTGGTATCCGGGACGCTCCGCGGCCTCCGACGGTTCCCCTCAGGACGGTCCCGTTGGCGTTGCCCCGGCGCAGCGAACCGGACGGGGCACGTCCCCCCGTCCCGAGAAGGAGGTCTCCGGTACGGCCCTAAGCTGGTCCCATGAGTTCCGATACCACCGGCAACACACCCCAGGACGCTTCTCGCGCCGAGTTGCCCTCCCGCATCGCCGCGCGGTTGCGGCACACGAGTGACGGCCTGCTTCCCGTGATCGTCCAGGAGCACGACACGCGGGAGGTCCTCATGCTCGCCTGGATGGACGACGAAGCGCTGCGTCGCACCCTGGCCACCCGTCACGCCACGTACTGGTCGCGCAGCCGCTCGGAGTACTGGGTGAAAGGCGCCACTTCCGGAAACGTCCAGCACGTTACCGCCGCCGCTCTGGACTGTGACGGGGATACGCTGCTCCTCCAGGTCGAGCAGACCGGTGCGGCGTGTCACACGGGAGAGCGCACCTGTTTCGACGCCGATCCTCTTCCCCTCGCTCAGGAGCAGAAGTGACCAGCGCCCGGTGGAGTCGAGGAGAGTACACCACTGTCCTGCTGGCGATCCTGGCGGGAACGACGGCCCTGCTCACCGCGAGCGGGCAGACCTGGGCGTCGGGCAGCGTAGTGTTGCCCGACCCACTGGCTCCCGCCTCCGTGGCACTGTCCGGGGACGAGGTCACCCGCACCGTCTCCGCCCTGGGATGGGCCGGCCTCGCCGGTGTCGCCGCCCTGGTAGCCAGCCGGGGAAAAGCACGCCGTGTCCTCGGGGTCCCGGTCGCGGGTTTCGGCGCGGTGGCCGCGTACGACATCTGGCACAGTACGCGCGGATCCGAACTCACACGCCTGGCCAGTGAGCAGTCAGCTGTCGACGGTCCGATCAGCGGACCTACGGTGCACACGGCGTGGCCCGTGCTTGCCGCGGCAGGCGCTGTCCTTCTGGTGGCAGCTGGGGTCGCTACAGTTGTACGGGGTGGTGCGTGGCCGGTCATGGGAAGCCGGTACGATCGCCACGGTTCCGCCGACGCGAACCGCGCAGGCGAACCCGCAGAACTGTGGAAAACCCTGGACAGCGGCGTCGATCCCACTCTCGGGCCGGTGTCGGACGACGTCACCGCAGAATCCAGCTCCGCGACTGCGACCAGTGCGCCCGCCACCGATACGAACGTGGATTCGAAGGAGTCTTGATGGCCGACGAGCAGCACGAGGACCACGGAAACACCGTCGCCGCGTGGTTTTTGACCGTCACCTGGATCGCGGCGTGGAGCATAGCAGCACTCGCCATCATTCTGGGGAAGGACTTTGTTCTGTGGACAGCTGTCGCGCTCGGCGCCAGCGTCGTCTGCGCCGTGATCTCCGGCGTCATGAAGAAGTTCGGCCTCGGCCGCACATCCCCCCGACCGACCCCGCCGATGCCCGAGGAGCGGAAGCCGGATCAGCGGGACGCGGCCGGGAGCGCTGAGGACAACCGCGCGTCGGCTGCGGCTGGGAGCAGCTGATCCCGCGTCCCCCGGCAGGGAACGAGGGGCCCGTCGGCCGTGTCCGCTGACGGAGACGCGGGTGCCGCACCGGCGCGTACCGTCAACCGGTCGTGTCGGCGCCCAGCGATGCGAGGAGGTCGTGCAGCTCCTCGAACAGGTCGTGGGGGGCTGCGAGAAGCAGCTCCGAGTCGGGAGGCGCGTGGTGCAGCCCCTCCACTCGGACCCCTGCCTCCCGCGCGACCAGTGCGGCAGCGGCCCAGTCCCAGTACTTGAGCCCTCGCTCGTAGTAGGCGTCCGCCCGCCCCCGAGCCACGGAACACAGGTCCACAGCCGCCGCGCCACCGCGCCGGATGTCGCGTACCTGTGGCAGCACGGCGCGCAGCACCTCGGCCTGCTGGGCACGTCGCGCGGCACTGTAGCCGAAGCCGGTGGCCACGAGCGCCCTGTCCAGCCGCACGGGCCGCGCGGCGCGCAGGGGCTGCCCGTTGCAGGCAGCTCCTGCGCCGCGGGCGGCCGTGTAGACGTCCCCGTGCCGCGGGACGACGACAGCGCCAGCCACCACGTCGCCCGCCACCTCGGCTGCTACGGACACGGCCCAGTCCTCCCGGCCGTAAAGATAGTTCACCGTGCCGTCGATGGGATCGACGATCCACCGGACGGAGTTCGTTCCGCTGTCGGACCCGCTCTCCTCCCCGAGGACGGAGTCACCGGGACGCTCCCGCAGCAGCCTCTCCCGGATCGTCTCCTCACACCTGCGGTCCATCTCAGTGACCACGTCGGTGGGTGAACTCTTCGTGTCGAGCACGTCGATGCCGTCCTGGTTCTCGAGCGCCAACCGGCCGGCCTCACCGGCGACGTCGACGGCGAGGGCCAGCAACTCTTCCGGCCGCGCGGCAACAGTCATCGTCGTGTTGGGCGTGGAGACCCCAGCCCGTCGGACCGGGGAGGAAACGCCCTCCTCCTCTCTGGTGTGGGTGTAGGTCCTGTTTTTGGGCGCTGTTCGTCGCGAGCGGCGTCTCCGGTGCCGCCCGGCAAGGCCGAGGAGGAAGGCAGAGCGGACCCTCCACCGACCGACGAGAACGCCGCCGGGCGGTGTCCCGGGGCGGCGCGCAGCAGGACAAGCGCCCGAAAACAGGACCTAACCGCCCGCGCGCTGCAACAGCCGGACACGGCACTGATCGGTGCCCTGGATCGCGCCCCGGGCCGCGGTGGTACCGGCGTCGTCCGGAACCCCCGCGGCACACGCCCCGCAGGAGAACACTTTCCCACACCGCGTGTTCCACCAGGTGCGCCAGACCGCGGAGCAGGCGGTGGCCGGTTCCCTCCGACCCGTCGGAGGTCAGCGGCGGAGGAACGAACCGTGCCATCAGGCGACGCGACTGGCCGTTCCGGTTCACCCGCGCTGGCAGCAGTCGTTCGACTCCTCCGGGCATCCGGGCACGTTCCCCAGACCCGCCCGCGAGGCGTGCGGGTCTGCCCGTTCCGCGACCAGCTCCCGCACCATGGAGACGAAGGCAGGGTGCGTTCCCGGGGTTCCGGCACGCACCATATCCATGCCCAGTTCCTGGGCCGTTTCCCGCGCCTCGTTGTCCAGGTCGTACTTGACCTCCATGTGGTCGGAGACGAAGCCGTGGGGGACAACCACGACAGCGGACACGCCCTCCTCGGAAAGGTCGCGTAGCCGGTCGTTGATGTCGGGCTCCAACCAGGGCTGGCTCGGCGGACCGCTGCGGCTCTGGTAGACCAGGTCATAGTCGTGACCGCTCCCAAGACGCTCCACCACGAGCCGTGCCACCTCGGCGAGCTGCGCGACGTAGGCGCCCTCCGGGCCGTAGTCCTGATGCGGGGATCCGCTCGCTTCGGCCATGGCGGTGGGAATGGAGTGCGCGGAGAACAGCAGTCGCGCCCCGGCACGCTTCCCGGCCGGAAGCCGGTCCAGGGCGGCCCGCGTGTGTTCCACCAGGGGCTCGACGAACCCCGGGTGGTCGAAGAACGGGCGGATCAGGTCGATCCGCGGAGCGTCGGGGCCGACAGCCTCCTGGGCCGTGGCGATGTCGTTGAGATAGGCGCGGTGGCTGGAGTAGTTGCTGTACGCCGAGGTGGCCATCGCCACGACACGGCGTACACCGTCCTTGGCCATCTGGGCGACCGTGTCGGTCAGCATCGGATCCCAGAACCTGTTCCCCCAGTAGACGGGGAGGTCGACATCATTGGCGGAGAAGTCGGAGCGGATCTCGGCGAGCAGTTCACGGCACTGCTGGTTGATCGGGCTCACACCGTCGAACAGGTAGTAGTGCTCGCCGACCTCCGCCAGGCGCTCGCGGGGTATGCCGCGCCCGTGCGTGACGTTCTCCAGGAAAGGGATCACGTCCTCGTTGGCTTCCGGTCCGCCGAAGGAGATCAGTAGAAACGCGTCATAGGGCCTCATGGTGTACATGAAACCAGGTCACACCAGCTCTCCGGACCAGCCCCGGCCCGGGGGGCCGGGAGGGGAACGCACACCCCGCTGACTGTGCATGGTACACGCACCAGTAATCTCAGCGTTGATGAGCAATGTGTCATGGCGCACGTGGTCCGGCACCCACCAGGCGCGGCCGCGGCGGATCGCCACTCCCACCAGTACGGACAGTGTCGCCTCCGAGGTGCGGACGGCAGCCGAGGAGGGTCTTCCCGTACGGATGGTGGGGTCGAGCCACTCGTTCACCGACACCGCGGTAACGGAAGGGGTCCTGCTCTCCCCCACCGCGCTCACGCGTGTGCGTTCGGTGGACGCGGAGGCGGGAACCGTCACGGTGGAGGCGGGGCTTCCGTTGTGTGACCTCAACACCGAGCTGTCGGCACGCGGGCTCGCTTTGGCCAACATGGGCGATATCGCTACCCAGACCGCGGCGGGCGCTATCCAGACCGGGACGCACGGTACGGGCCGTGACGTCGGCGGGCTGGCCGCCCAGGTGTGCGGAATGGAGATGGTGCTCGCGGACGGGTCCGTCACCTTCTGTTCCGCCCGGCACAATCCCGAACTGTTCAATGCCGCCCGGGTGGGGTTGGGTGCCTTCGGAATCGTCACCGCCGTGACGTTGGAGGTGTGCCCGGTTTTCCTGCTGCACGCCCGCGAGGAGCCGCTGCCCTTGGAGCAGGTGCTGGACCGGCTACCCGAGCTGCGCGCGGAGAACGAACACTTCGAGTTCTTCTGGTTCCCTCACACCGGGCGCACCAACACGAAGCGCAACAACCGGAGCGATGGCCCGGCCCATCCCCCTTCCCGGTTCCGCGCGTGGCTGGACGACGAGTTCCTGTCCAACTCGGTTTTCGGTCTGGCCAACAGGATCGGCGCGCGGGCTCCCGCCACGGTTCCGGCGATAAACCAGCTGTCGGCGCGCGCTCTGTCCGCACGCTCCTACACGGACGTCGCGCATCGGGTCTTCGCCAGTAGCCGGCGGGTGCGCTTCGTGGAGATGGAATACGCGATTCCCGCCGAGCACGCCTCGGAGGTCCTCCGGGAGGTGCGTTCGATCGTCGACAAAGGCGGGCACCGGGTCAGTTTCCCCGTCGAGGTGCGTTTCTCGCCCCCTGACGACGTCTGGCTGTCCACGGCCTACGGGCGGGACACCGTCTACGTGGCCGCGCACATCTACCGTGGTTCCTCCCACGAACGGTTCTTCGCGGATCTGGAGGCTCTCTTCACGGCGGTGGACGGCAGGCCGCACTGGGGAAAGCTGCACACCCGCGACCACACGTACCTGGAGACGGTTTACCCGCATCTGAACACCGCGTCCGGGATGCGCGCGAGGCTCGACCCCCAGGGGCGGTTCAGCAACGCCTACACGGCTTCCGTGCTGGGTTCCTGAGCTGGCCGCACCAAGGCCCTGGCGCGCGTGGGCCCTACCACCGCCCTCCGGGGTGCTGTCCTACTCGGCCGGCTGCCCGTCCTGCGGTGGCTCACCGTCGTTCTGGCCTTCCCCGCTACCCGGGGTCTCCTCGGAGGTGTCCGGTTCCTCTCCACCGCCGCTCGGGTCGTCGTCCGGAACGCTTTCGCTGTCCTCCCCACCGGTACCGTCCTCACCGCCCTCGGGCTCCCCGTTCTCCGGAGCGTCTCCGGGCGCCGTCCCGTCCTCGCCCGAGGTCTCCGACTGCTGCGTCGTGGGAGTGCGCTCGTGCGGAACGGGGTCACCCTCGGGGTCCTGCTGCTGGTCCTGGCCCGTGGAGTTGCCTCCCGTGATCGAGGGCCCCGACCGGGTCTCGTTCCCGTGCACGGTGTCCGAGAGCGTACGGCCGGTGACAAGCTCGAACACGAGGATCACCGACATCGCGAAAACGAACACAGCGACAGCGGTCACCGCGACCCCGCGCCATCGCCGCCACGTGTTCGGCTGTTCTGTCTCGCTCTCTCCTCCCTCCCGATGCGGGTTCTCGACCGCACCGACGGTCGGGAGGGCACTGGTCGTGTCCGCTCCCTCCGTTCCCGCTGGGCCGCCGGAGGAGGATGTGTCGTTTCCAGCCGCTTCTCCGCCACCGGCGTTGCCACTTCCCGAGCCGGGGTCCGCATGGTCACTGGTACGTCTGGCGCGGACGGCGATGCCCTTGGCCTTGTCCCCGCTTCTTCTGAGGTAGTGCTGGGCGACGGCGGTGCCGACCGTACTCAGGACGCTCATCATGGCGGCGCCGACGATGGTGCCGTACACCCCGAGGAAGGCGGCGGCCGTGGCCGCGGCCAGCGTCGCGAGCCCGCCGCCGGCGACCTGGGACATGCTCACGTCGATGTTCGGTTTTTTCGTCTCGTCCCGGCTCATTGCCTCTCCATGGACTGCCTGTCCCCTCCCACAGTCACTACGGCCTCTATCGGATCCCCCGTGATGGGAACGGGCGCGGTGCGGACCTCCTTCCGCCCCACAGCCACGCAAATTACTAACAATCCAATAATCGGAACATAACGGTGAAGTCACCCCAGAATATCGCCAGGTGCGCTGAGCTGTGATCCGGTTGTCCTGTGACATCGGACTGGGCACAGTGCCCGGTACGTCATGCGAGGAGCATGCCGCGCCGGCGGCCGGATACGATCGGCATCCGAGCCTCCGCCGGGAGCCGCCGAGTACCACCGGCTGGCCGGTTCCCACCACTGTCTCCGCGCCACGGGCAGGAGGACGGAAGCGGCGAACACGGGGCAGCGCAGGATCGGCGCCGGGAAGGGCACGCACAGTTCGGACATGCCGGGCGCGGTACTGGCCGGACGATCGCGGGTCAGTGAGACTGGGAGCATGGGGGATGGCTGAGGACCTGCCCTCGACGGGACACGAAAGGGAGAGGGCGATGCAAGAGCTTCGCCTCGTCGCCGTCAGTGAGGACGGCAGCTACCTGGTGTTGGCGAGCGCCGGCCGTGGAACCCGATTCATGCTTCCCGTCGACGACCGTCTCCGCGCCGCTGTGCGCGGCCAGTTCTCCCGGCTCGGCCAGTACGAGATCGAAGTGGAGAATCCGTTGCGCCCCAAGGAAATCCAGGCCCGGATCCGCTCCGGGGAAACCGCGGAGGCGATCGCCGAGACCTCCGGGATTCCGATCGACCGAGTCCGTTGGTTCGAGAGCCCCGTCCTGCAGGAACGCGAGTACATGAGCCAGCAGGCCCAGCACGCCTCTGTGCGCCGCCAGGGCGACTCCGCTCCCGGGCCGACACTCGGAGACCTGGTAACCGAACGGGTCGGTGCCCACCAACTGGAGACGGGTGAGGCCACATGGGACTCCTGGAAACGCGAGGACAACACCTGGCACCTCAAGCTCGTCTTCTACATTTCCGGTGAGGAGCGCGTCGCGCACTGGATCTATGAGCCGCGCCGCCGCTGCGTCACTCCGGCCGACGAGGAGGCCGCCCGCTTCTCCACACCGCAACCGGAGGAGCCGCTGGAGCTCGGAATGGCGAGCGCCAACGTGACGCCCTTCGTGCCGCGGCGCAGTGGTACGGAACAGGCCACGCAGCGGAACACTCCCGCCGCCTCCCCTCCCGTGGAGGAACCACCCGCCGCTACCGAGACGGCTCCCCCGGCCTCTGCTGCCCGGAACGAGACCGAACCCGAGCACGCGCGTCCCTTCCCGAAGGAAGAGGATCAGCCCTCCACGGACGACGCGGTTCCGGAAGTCTCCGAAACGGCACGGACCACCTCCTCTGCGGGAGAAACACAGGTCCCCGAACGTCCCGAGCCTTCCGTGCAGCGGGAAAGCACGGAGCCGCCTCCCCCCGACCGAGGGGATGAGGGGCAGGAGGGCTCCCCCGAGAGTTCGCTGCCTGCTGCCGCCGGTGGCGCCGCTCAGGACACCGGTCAGACCGAGAAGCGAAAAGGACGGGGCCGACGTTCCTCCGTCCCCTCCTGGGACGAGATCATGTTCGGCGCGAAGAAGTCCGAGTAGGGATAGGTTCCCCCGAGGCTCCTATCCCTCTTCCGTCTGCTGCGGCACGAGGAAGGGCCTGACCACCTCGGGCGTGACGTCAGCCGCGAAGGCGACCGAGTCCGCGAAGTCAGCGTCGACGATGGGATAGGCTCCCGCTCCGGCTCCGACGGCGAACTGCGCGGTGGCCAGTCCCGGTCTGCGCTGGAACGGGCTCTGGCGCCAGTTCCAACCGATGATGGCGTCCCGTTGCACATGGGCTTGCCTCCGACGCAGGGTTCCCCAGCGCGCGCTCACCATACGCCGGTCGCGGCCGTGCCCCAGGGACCTGTAACGGTCCACTCCCAGGGGGATCCCCAGCAGTGCGCCCAGCCCGAGCACGAGGGCGAGCCAGGGGAAGCCGAGGAAGACGGCGACAACCGACGCGAGCCCCCACGGGACCACGGCTCGGGACAACCTGCGCCCCAGGGCCGCGCGCGGGTGGGAGCGGAGTGTCCCGCGGTACGGGACGAGGGCTTTCTCCACCACCTCGGTGACACGCGGCCGGTCACCGATGGGCAACAGTGCCGCGCGGGTGGTCGCCTCCCCCAACCCCGTCACGACCGCGTTGAGTCGAACCGCGCTGCGTGACCGCTGCAGCGGGGTATCGAGTAGCTCGTAACCGCGGATCCTTCGCCGTTCCAGCGTGACGTTCTGGCGTGTGAACAACCCGCGCTCGGCGACGAGGGACTCCGTCCGCCCGGAAAGCGTGAACCCCCAGTGGGTGACGGTGTACGAAACCACAGCGAACACGGGCATCATCAGGAGCAGGAGAACGAAGGCCGACGCTCCCAGGGCGATGAGGACCATCGTTCCACCACGCAGCATCGACTCCGCCGTCTCGTAGGCGGCGCTTCCCGGCGTGGTGTCGATCACCTCGTCGACGTTCTGGGCGAGGAACCCCAGCAGGGTCGCCAGGGCGGCGAACGGGGTGAGCAGGTAGCCGAGGCTGAGAAGAGAGTAGAAGTACCATCTCCGAGGCATCACGAAGTACACGGTTTCCGCGGGTGACTGCCCCTCCCGTTCCGACGTCCGGCCGTCCTGCCCCTCCCCGCCGGAACGGTCCTCCTCTTCCGTTGTGGCGGCTTCCGCCGCATCGGTGACGTGTCCTCGGGAGCTCTCACCGAGCAGCACGGCACGGCGGTGCAACAACTCGCGGCGTACCCGCTGCGCCTCGGCCACGGTCACAGCGTCGAGTTTCCCCTCCTCCGAGGCGCCTCCCCCCGCGGCCGCCTCGATCTGCACCACGGCGAGTCCCAGGGCACGGTGGAGGAGCTTCGACGTGATGTCCACTCCACGTATGCGCTCCACCGGGATGCTGCGTCGGGAACGGTTGAGCAGACCCTGTCGGATCTCCAGCCGTTGTTCTCCCAGCCGGTAGCGGAAGGTCCGCCACGTGACCAGACCGCTCACGAACATTCCGAGTACCGCTACCGCTGCGCTGACCAGGATCCACGGGTTGAACGTGCCTGCCACGACCGCTATGGCGATCGGAGTGATGAAATTCTTCAGGTGCGCGATGGGGGCGGTGACCAGCGTCAGCGCGCTGAGACGGCGCTCCTCCTCCCCTGCCAGGGAAGGCGTGGTGCTGGGTGCGGGAACCTCCTCCGCGTCCTCGCCCTCCCGGTCCGGACGGGACGAACTGTTGTCTTCCATGCCGCCCCCGAAGCGCCAGCGTTCTGTCATCGGATGATTGGCGCGTCCTTCCCGCTGTCAGGTGGGGAGGACGCGCCGCCTTCCCCTTCGTGGTGTGGACGCCCCTGTCCCCGTGGGGGTCGCTGCCCCCCCGCCGCGTGGGGTGCGGCGCCGGGACAGAGCGTGGTCACACACGGCCCGGTGGCTGCGCTGCCCGTGTGGAACACAGCCGTCCCTCACCTCCCGTCGCGGTGGCCCGTACCGGGACCAGCCCGGACGACAGCCCACCAGTCCCCCTCTCACGTCGCGTCGTCCCGCAGGGTTCCTGCCCGTGTCGCCAGTTCCTCGGAGACCTGCCGCGCCTGTTCGGCGTCCAGTCCCTCGATGGTGGACGATCCCGCGTGGGAGGCGGTCTGCACCTCCAGCGTCGCCAGCCGGAACAGCCGCTCCAGCCACCCTTGGTTGTAGTCCACGGTCTGGATGCGACTGACCGGCACGAGCTGCCACTCGCGGGTTGCCCACCCGGTTCGGGTGTAGATGACGTCCGACGTCACCTCCCAGCGATGGACCCGGTAGCGCCACCGTGGGACCACGACGACCTGGAACACGGCGATCCCTCCATAGGCGATCGGCCCCCACCAGGCGTTCTGCTGGATCCAGGCAGGCAACCAGCCCCAGGCGCCGGCGTTCCACGCCGCGACGCACAGTACGCCTACGAGTAGTGCCACCCCCATACCCGAACGCACGGTCCACATGGGGACGGCACGAGGCGATACCCGGTGCGCTGGCGGTCGCAGAGCGGCAGTTGTCATCCATCAGAGTTTAGGGGCTGCGGCTTCCCGCGCGGAGTTACGAACACGGTCCGGCGCTGGGGGCCGCGTTGCCCGGGAGTCGTTTCCGAGCTGGTTCGCCTGCGAAACAATCCTCGCCAAAACGACGTTGTGCCGAAAAGGCCGATTGTTATAGATCTAGCATCCCGCTGGTTCCGAAAACCGCCGACGGGCTACGTCACTGTGTCGGTACCCGCTGGTAAGGCTGTGTCCCCGACGAGGTTCGGCCGGCTCAGGGGGGCGCTCTCCGCTTCGGAAACCGTGCTGTTTCGAGGCGCGCCGCCCGACCTCACCTCGTGGTTCCACAACACGGATGGCGCCATCGCGCTTGGCCGGGCCGAAGGACGGACACGGGTCGCTCTCGTCTCGAACCGGTGAGGGGTGAACACGGGCGGGACGACATCATCAGAGCAGGAAGGAGGAGGCGTACAACGTCTCGGGGTCCGGGACGCGTACGTCTGACGACGATGACAGACGCCATCCGGGCCGAGGGCCTGGTGAAGAGATTCAACGGTGAGACGGCTCTGGCAGGGGTGGACCTCACGGTACGCACCGGGACCGTGATGGGCATTCTCGGCCCCAACGGTTCGGGCAAGACCACGACGGTCCGGATCCTGTCCACCCTGCTTCGCCCGGACGCCGGACACGCGGTTGTCGGCGGGTACGACGTCAGCACCCAACCGCACCACGTACGCCGCCTCATCGGTCTCACCGGCCAGTACGCGGCTGTCGACGAGGACCTCACGGGCACCCAGAACCTCGTACTGATCGCCCGACTACTGGGCTACTCCCGGCGCGGCTCGCACCAGCGCGCCTCCCAGCTGTTGGAACGTTTCGCGCTGACCGACGCCGCCGACCGCCCCGCCAAAACGTACTCCGGAGGGATGCGGCGGCGGCTGGACCTGGCCGCCAGCCTTGTCGGCCGTCCGAGTCTGCTGTACCTGGACGAGCCCACCACCGGCCTGGACCCGCACAGTCGCAACGAGATGTGGGAGGTGGTGCGCGGCCTGCTGGACGACGGAGTCACCGTATTGCTCACCACCCAGTACCTGGAGGAGGCCGACCAGCTGGCCGACGATCTCGTCGTCCTCGACCACGGACGCGTCATCAGCGAGGGATCGCCGGAGAAGCTGAAGGAACGCGCGGGCACACAGGTTCTGCAGGTGCAGCCGGAGGAGGGAGCGCAGCTGGACCGGGTGGCGTCCATCGTCCACGAGGTCACCGGTACTGACGTTCGCTCCTCCGAGACGGCGGTCCATGCCTCGGTGACCGAACCGAACGTACTTCCCCAGGTGGTACGCCGCCTCGACGAGGAAGGGATCGCCGTGGGCGAGCTTACCCTGCGCAAACCCAGTCTGGACGAGGTCTTCCTGGCCATCACCGGACACGCTGCCGCAAGCGGGCCGGACAGTGACTCCACCGATGCGACCCCGGAAGGAACAACAGTATGAACGCCGCCCCCACCGTGGAACACCCGGCCCCGGACGAGTCGGCCCGGGAGCGCCCCCGTGCGGCACCGCGGGTCACTCCCCTGACAGCGCTGCAGCACGGCACACTGTTGACCTGGCGGAGCCTGTTGAAGATCAAGCGCAACCCGGAGGAGATCCTCGGGCTGACGTTCATGCCGCTGATGTTCGTCGCGCTGTTCGTGTTCGTCTTCGGCCAGGCGCTCATGGGGGACTGGCAGCAGTACCGGGACTTCATCATCCCCGGTATAACCGCGCAGTCCGTCATCTTCGCAACGCTGGGCACCGGTGTCTCCCTCAACACCGACATCGAGAAGGGCATCTTCGACCGGTTCCGTTCCCTGCCAATCGCGCGTTCGGCCCCGCTGATCGGTGCCGTGCTGGGTGACATGGTGCGTTACCTCCTGACCATCGTCATGGTTCTTCTCGTTGGGATCGCCATCGGCTTCCGTCCGGAGGGCGGATGGTTCGGCACGGTCGCCGCGGGGGCTGTCGTGATGGTCTTCGCCTTCGGTCTGTGCTGGATGTCGGCGTTCGTCGGGCTGCTGATGCGGACCCCGATGGCTGTCCAGACCTTCGGGACCATCTGGATGTTCCCCCTGACCTTCGGCAGTTCCACGTTCGTGGAGCCCGACGCCATGCCCACCTGGATGCGCGTGTTCGCCGAGGTCAATCCGGTGACCCACGTTACGGACACGATGCGTGGACTGATGGACGGAGAGGCGGTAACCCGACCACTGCTGCTGACGCTCCTGTGGACCCTGGTCATCGTCGCTGTCTTCTTCCCACTCGCCATGCGCGCTTACCGGAAGCGCGCCTGAGGCGGGGCCGCACACGTTCCTCCTCCGCTGCGGGGTGGGCGCCCACCCCGCAGCGCGTGTTCGTGGCCGGGAACGAGGGCGGTGGGTTGCCCCGTGCCACGGTTCGTTTCCGCGCGCATCGCAGTAAGGTTCGAGGAGAGAAACCGCCTCACGGGAAGGCTGCGCCACGGGAGCCCGTGGCGTTCCGGATTCCGGAGGCCGCAACCGACCTTGATCCGTCCTGCAGGAGCCCCATGTTCCCGGCCGCGCACCACCGTCTACCAGCCCACAGAGTTCGTTCTCCCCGACTGGTGGGACAACCGAGGTACCGCACGGTCACCGCGACGTGCGGAGCCGCTGTCCTGGCAACCGTGACGGCAGGATGTGGCGTACTCTCCCCTGGCATCGACAGTGAGCGCATCGCCGACATCAACGTGAGCAGCACGATGTTGCAGGAGGGGCAACCGCTGCCGGAGCTCTACACCTGCGCGGGGGAAGGCACCTCTCCCCCGCTCCAGTGGTCGGGGCTGCCTGAGGACGACCGGATCGAGTCCCTGGCGATCCTGGTCGACGAACCGGAGGAAGCCACCGTCTTCTGGATGCTTTACGGTATAGATCCCCAAGTGGCGGAGCTGCGGCAGGGAAGCGTCCCGCGATCAGCACGGCAGGGGCAGAACACTGCCGGTGAGGCCTCGTACGACCCGCCCTGTCCCGAGAGCGGGGGACAGCAGGAGTACCGGTTCACGGTTTACGCTCTCAGCACCGATCCCGACATGGCCGATGACGAACCGCTGGACAACTCACTGGAGGAGATCGCTGCGCATACCGTCGCCCGTGGCTCTCTCACGACTACCAGTGGCTAGTCATGAGGGGATTCCCGTCATGTTTCGGATATCCTCATTTCGGAACTTCCTCACCAGTCGCCCCTCCTGGGCGGACGACGGACTTTCTGTCACCACTATGCACTGACAGTGCATCTATGCATAAAGTAGAACCGTGCCCCCCGTTGATATGACCGAATCTATCCAGCGCACAGCACACACTCCACGTGTTTCCGTCAGGGGCCACAACTCCTGCCCTGCGAGAACGGAGGTTGCCGTGCGTGTCGCGTTACCCAGTAACCGCCGTACACGGTCCGGTCCGGTTCCTCCGTCGATTCATCACCAGTGGCATCTTCCGCGCCCTCCTGCACGAGCCAGCCACACCCCCACCGTTAACGGCGCTCCTATACTCGACACGGCCACTGGCCCTAGGGTGGTGCACCCATCATGACTTTTGCGATTACCACCATCATCGCCATCATCGTCGTCCTCATCGCGCTCGTGTTGATCGTGCTGGGCATGCGCGCGTTGAGTCTCGGTCAGGCGCGAACCGACGACCTGGACGAGTACGAGGACGAGGACGCCGGAAGCGAACGGGGCGAGGGTCCCGAACCCGCGCCCCGTTCCCGCCGACGCCGCGCCTCCCCCGAACCCGAGCAGGAAGCCCCACAACGTACTGGGCGTTCCCGGCGTAAACGCAGCAGCTGGGATGACGACGAGGGCCTGAGCGGAAACTCGTTCTGGTCCAGCCTGGCCGAGGACGCGGCAGCCGTGGAGGATGGGGCCGACGGGAAACCGGTGGGACAGGAGACCCGCGTCGAGCCGGACCAGGAGGACAGGAGCGCCCCTGCGGACGACGAGCGGGGCGAGGGTCCCGAACCCGCGCCCCGTTCCCGCCGACGCCGCGCCTCCCCCGAACCCGAGCGCGCCGCCCCGGCGTCGCATGCCACCGAAAGCACGCCCTCCGGCCCCATCGACGATCCCGATGTGGCGATGCTGGCCAGTCTGGGGAACGGTGCCGGTAGTCACTCCACCGCGGAAGACGCACCTGCTCCAACAGGCCACGAATCCCCGGTAAGCGGAGAGGGGCCCACCGTTGAGCCGCTGCGGTCCCCCTCGGCCGCGTCCTCCCCAGGCGAGTCGTGGCAGGCGGACCTCTCCGGCCGCCGGGACCACGCTGTTCCCCCCGCCGACACGACAGCTCACCAGCCGGACCGCCACGACCCGCTCACCGGCCCCACTCCCAGCAGCGAGCCGGCGTTTCCCCAGCCCTCCCCGTACGACACCGGAAGTTACGCGCGCCCCTCCTACGGCGGAACCCCCCAGGTCCGTCCCGACACAGGCACAGGCGCGTCCGCTTTCCCCTCCCCCTACGACACCGGTACCCACTCCCGGCCCCCCTACGGCGCGGACCCCGCCGCACCCTCCCCGTACGACACCGGAAGTTACGCGCGCCCCTCCTACGGCGGAACCCCCCAGGTCCGTCCCGACACAGGCACAGGCGCGTCCGCTTTCCCCTCCCCCTACGACACCGGTACCCACTCCCGGCCCCCCTACGGCGCGGACCCCGCCGCACCCTCCCCGTACGACACCGGTATGCACTCACGACCGCAGTACGGGAGCGCCTCCCCCTCCTCCTACTCACTCGGCGGCTTCGGCGGCCCCGCGCACGGGGACACCCCCGGTTCCCCCCCGTTCCCCACAGCGCCCTCGGAGACGGACGCGGGGTGGGCACCCCCCGCCTGGCCGGGTACGGGCACGAGTTCCTACTATCCCCCCGCGGGCTCCTCCCCCTCCCCGAACAGCGCTTCCCATCCGGCTGGTCCCTCTCCAAGCGGGTACGACCCTCTGACGGAGTACGGCGGAGGCAACAAACCGCAGACCCATGACACCGGTGGTTTCCCCTATGGACACACCGGGACGAACCACCAAGCGGCCGGAGGCTCTCCCGTGTCCGGACCGCAGCCCCCGGTTCCCCCCGGTTCCACGGGCGCTGCTTCCTATCCCGCTGCCGACCACAGCCCCTCCCCTGGTGTCCCGGCTCCGTTCCACGGCGGTACGGCCGAGACGCAGCAGGGTCCCTGGGCCGGCGCATGGGACTCCTCTACCGGCGGACAGCAAAGCTACCCCTCGTACTCCCCGACGAGCCCCCCATCCTCCTCCTACGGTCCGGACACGTTCGGCCAGCCGTCCCACGGAGGGAACACGTTCCCACCGTCCTCCTACGCTCCCTCCTCCCCGGCCCCGTGGAGCGGCTCCCATCTCCCCGGATCTCCTGCCCCGCCCCACTCCTCGCAGCCGTACCCGGACCCCGCGAACAACACGTTCGGAAGCTATCCGTCCGAAACCGACCCGAGCGGGGGATACTCGGGTCTCGGCTACGGGCCCCCCTCCGGCGAGCGGCCACCGTATGGCGGCCCCGTCCCCGACGAGGGTTACCATTCCTACGATCCGAGCTGGTACGGCTACGGAGACGGCTGGCGCTACTAGCGAAGCACCCGCGGCGCCCATGCGTGAGGGGGCCGGGCGAAGGTCTTCGCCCGGCCCCCTCACGCATGCACGGGTCATGACCCGGACGTAGAAAACGGTTACCAAAATCACATCACAAAAGGTGCCACTACGCCGTCAAACGACTACATTTAGTTACCGATGGCTCGTCCTCTGTGACAACAGCGGACATCCGTACCCGCCGGCGCCCATGCACCACTGGAGCACCCCCGTGGGACGGGACCCCGTTGCCATCCGCAAGCACCACTTCAATCCAATACGCCAGGGAGACACATGCGCGCAGCCCCTCAGCGGCCACGCACCGCCCGACAGGAAGCGCCTACTGCCCCCCTCACTCGCGTACGTTCTCTTCCGTTACCGGCCAACCTTCCGGGGGACTTCGCCGCCTCCCTCGTCGTGTTCCTCGTGGCGGTCCCCCTCTCACTGGGTATCGCCATCGCCTCGGGCGCGCCGCTCATATCCGGAATCATCGCTGCCGCGGTGGGAGGGATCGTCGCCGGCACCACCGGAGGATCCGCCGTTCAGGTAAGCGGGCCGACAGCCGGCCTGACCATCATCGTCTTCGGGCTGGTACAGAGCTACGGATGGCAGGTCACCTGCCTCATCACGGCCTTGGCAGGAGTGGTCCAGCTCGGTTTGGGAGCTTTTCGGGCGGCCCGTGCAGCGCTGGCCGTGTCCCCAGCGGTCATCCACGGGATGCTGGCTGGCGTCGGCGTCACGATCGCGCTGGCCCAGCTGCATGTCGTACTGGGTGGGGATCCCCAGAGCTCGGCCGTAACCAACATCCTCGAACTGCCCCAGCAGCTGGTCAACAACCACACAGCCGCCGTCGCCGTGGGCGTGGTCACCATGGCGACCATGTTCCTGTGGTCCCGACTACCACGCCTCGGAGGGCTACGGCCGAGCCGCATCCCCGCGGCCCTCATGGCCGTGGGAGGTGCCACCGTTCTCGCCGCAGTCGCCGGATGGGACGTGGAACGGGTGGCACTTCCCGAGTCGTTCTCCGCTGCCTGGAGCGGCCCCGCATTTCCGGGACTCGAACAGGTCCCCGGAGTCACCGTGGGAGTGTTCACCGTCGCCATGGTCGCCAGCGTGGAATCGCTGCTCTGCGCGATCGCGGTTGACCGGTTGCACGACGGCAGACGGGTCCGGCTCAACCGGGAGCTCCTGGGACAGGGGGCAGCGAACATCGCCAGCGGAACGTTGGGAGGGCTTCCCGTCGCCGGGGTGATCGTCCGCGGCACGACCAACGTCCGGGCGGGTGGACGCACCCCGCTCGCGACGGTCCTGCACGGGGTGTGGGTGCTCCTCTTCGTCGCGCTGTTCGCCCACCTGGTAGAGCTGATCCCCATGGCCGCCCTGGCCGGCCTTCTGGTTTTCGTCGGTTTCCAGATGGTCGACGTCGCGCACCTGCGCTACCTCCATCGGCAGCGCGAGGCCCCGGTCTACGTAGCGACACTGGTGGCCGTGGTCGCCTTCGGCATCGGCACGGGGGTGATGATCGGCGTCGCCCTGGCACTCGCCCTCTCACTGCGCAGGCTCACCCGACTGAGCATACTGACCGAGCAGGTCCACGACCGGTGGCACGTCGTGGTGAAGGGCTCGCTCACGTTCCTGGGGGTACCACGGGTGACGCAGGTACTGCGTACACTTCCCACAGGCTCCCACGTCGACCTCGACCTGCACGTGGACTTCATGGACCACGCGGCATTCGAGTCGATCCACACGTGGCGCCTCGACCACGAACGCACCGGCGGATGCGTGGACATCGACGAAATACACGAGAACTGGTACGAACGCAGCTCTATGCAAACTCCTCCGGCACACAAGACATCGCCGCGTGAGACGGCCCAACGGTGGACACCATGGTCCATGGACGACAGCGGCGGCACCAGCCCCTCGGACCTACTGCACTCCGGGGTTCAGGAGCACCATGCGGCCGTTACCGACCGTATGCGCACGCTCATGGCACAGCTCGCCCAGGGGCAGAACCCCCCGTTCCTGTTCATCACGTGCGCGGACTCCCGGGTGGTGCCCAACCTCATCACCGGCAGCGGCCCAGGCGACCTCTTCACAGTGCGCAACATCGGTAACCTGGTGCCGCGCAACGACGAAGAACCAACAGACCACTCCGTCGGCGCCGCGATCGAGTACGCGGTGGAGGTGCTGGGCGTATCCGCCATCGCGGTCTGCGGACACTCGAACTGCGGAGCGATGAAAGCTCTGCTCAGCGAGGCAGGATCGGAGCCCGACAGCGAACGGCTGGAACACCTCGGACCCTGGCTGCGGGGCGCTGCTCCGAGCCTGGAACGGTTCGCCGCGACCAGCCCCGCTCCCGCCAACCCCGCGGAATCCCTGCGTCTGCTCGCGCAGAACAACGTCACCCAGCAGCTGGACAACCTGCTTACCTACCCTGGTGTACGCAGCCGGTCCGAGCGGGGGGAGCTGAAACTCTTCGGTCTTTACTACGACCTGGAAACGGTACGGATGCACATCCTGGACGAGAACCGGACCGAGTTCGTTCCCATCCGGTTCGAGGGTGACGGCACGCCTCGCCAGGAACACAGCCCGGAGCAGCAGGACACCTCACCCGCGTGAGGGAGAGAACGCACCGCCGCCGTCCGCACGACGGCGCCGTTCCGCTGGGGTGCAGCACGTGCTCCCCAGCGGACGTTCTCACTCACTGTCCGGAACATCGTCGCGGTCGTCCTGTTCCACCTCCGTCATGTGGTACCAGGCGAAACCGACGATAACGAGTATCGCGGCAATAGGCAGGCCGAACAGGGCCATCCAGGCCACGGACGAGTCCATCTACCGCACCCTCTTCACAGGAGACACCGGCCGCGCCACGCCTCGGGAACCGCGCCGCAGCGCCACGAGGCGTAGCCTCTCACCAATCTATCGGTAGCTCCCGGTGTTGTTGAGCGATACGTGGCCGCACTCGGCGGATCGCCGCGCCCCGGCCCCAGGGAGGCCGCACCCGGCCGCCGGGAGAGGAGAGAGCCGGCCGATAAGCCGGATCCTGTCGGGTTCCGTGGAACCGGGCGGCCATCCATCTGGGGCTGCCGTTGCCGGCAACCTCGGTGCGGTCTACCCGCGGACCTCAGGCGGGCCGCCCTCAACCGTCCGCGTGAAAGGCCGAAGCCTTCCTTCTTGACCTTGCTCCGGGTGGGGTTTACCAAGCCGACCGGATCACTCCGGCCGCTGGTGGTCTCTTACACCACCGTTTCACCCTTACCACCGCACGCGGTGGCGGTCTGTTTTCTGTGGCACTTTCCCGCGGGTCGCCCCGGGTCGGTGTTACCGACCACCCTGCCCTGTGGAGTCCGGACTTTCCTCGACACCGGATAGCCCGGGTGCCGCGACCACCTGGCCGACTCTCTCCGCATTCCATTCTAGGCCGACGAGGGCCCGTTGTTATCCAGTACCGCCGAGATGGGCCGCGTCGTTGAACCTCCGTAGCACCATGGGCCCATCGCTGTAGCAGTCGATCTCCGTCAGACACGCCGTGTCGACACGCATCCGGTACAGCGCCTGCAGCGGTGCGAGCAGCGCCTGTTGGACCATGACCGTGATCGGGGTGGCGTGGCTGACGAGCAGCACGGTTCCCGCACGGTGCTGCGCCAGGATCTTGTCCCGGCCGTCACTGACCCGGCGGGCCACAGCGGCGAAACTCTCGCCTCCCGGAGGCGCCACCTCGGGATCGGCCAGCCAACGGTCGAGCTCCGCACGCGAGTGCTTCCGGGCCTCGGAAAAGGACATCCCCGCCCACTCGCCGAAATCGGTCTCGGTGAGTTCGTCGCGGAACTCCACGTCGACAGCGATCTCACGCGCGACGCGTTCGGCCGTTTCCCTACTGCGCCGAAGCGGGGAGGAGAGGATCGCGTCGATCCCCTCCCGTGCGAGCGCACTGGCCGCGGCGCCGGCCTGCGCACGCCCGGTCTCGGTGAGCGCGCTCTCCCCGGAGTCGGAGAACCTTCCCTCCGCGGAGAGCGGCGTCTCGCCGTGCCGTAGCAGAAGCAGCCGCGTGGGTGTCGTGTCCGGCGGGGGCTGCTCCGCCGAGGACTCGTGGGAGGGCTCGGGCTCCGAGACCGTTGTGGAGGCCGACCTGCGATGCTCCATCTCCGCGCCCGAGGCCGCGGCGTCCATGGCCTCGTTGGCGAGCCGGTCCGCGTGCGTGTTCTGGGAGCGCGGCACCCACGTGTACGTCACCTCCCGCAACGCTGCCGCGCGTTCCTTCGCGCGCTGGGCCAGCGGACGCATGTCGGGGTGTTTGACCCGCCACCGCCCGCACATCTGTTCCACGACGAGTTTGGAGTCCAGGCGGGCATCGACCGCGGCCTGCGGGTCGATGCCCGCAGCCGCCTCGAGACCGGCTATCAGCCCGTGGTACTCGGCGACGTTGTTGGTGGCGGAACCGAGCGACTCGGCGACCTCGGCCACCACCTCGCCGGTCGTGGCGTCCCGCACCACGGCGCCGTAGCCGGCCGGCCCGGGATTGCCGCGCGATCCCCCGTCCGCCTCCAGAACCAAACACCGGGCCATGTTGTCCTCCTGTCCGCTCCGGGTGTTCACAGTCCGGAAGAGCTGGTGCGGACGAGGATGCGCTGGCACTGTTCGCACCGCCGCACCTCGTCGTCCGGCGCGTGGCGTATGTCCGCGAGTTCGGCCGGACTCAACGCCAGTTTGCATCCCTCGCACCGCCCGTAGTGCAGAGCGGCCGCCCCCACACCGGCGTACTGCTCCCGCAGCTTGGTGTAGAAGTCGAGGAGGTCCTGGGGAAGGTCAGCCACGACCCGGGCTCGCCGGTCGGACGCGGAAGCCCGGTCCGCCTCGATCTCCAGCAGAGTCGAGGACCGTCGTTCCTCCACCTCGTCACGCTCGGCACGCACGGAGTCCAGCTCCTGCTGCCGCTGGGCCCGGCGTTGTTCCGCCGCCTCGCGCCGTTCCATCACGTCCAGCACGACCTCCTCCAGCTCGGACTGGCGCTGGTGCAACGACGCGATCTCCGACTGCAGGTTCTCCAGCTCTTTGGGGGAGGAGACCTGGCCGGAGTCCAGACGTTTGCTGTCGCGCTCGGCGCGGTTGCGGACCTGTTCGACGTCCGACTCGGCCTTGCGCTGTTCTCGTCCGAGATCGGAGAGCTCGGTCTCGGCAGCGACCACACGCTCGTGCAGCTCCGTGATACGGGCGTCGAGCCGCTGGACCTCGGCGATCTCCGGAAGGTTACGCGCTCGGTGGTCCAGCTGGTCCAGGCGGGTATCGATCTCCTGCAGATCCAGCAGGCGGATCTGGTGGACGGATTCTGCTTTCACTTGGGTTCAGGACTCCTCTTGTGGGAAACGGCCGTGATCACGCGAGGTTCGTACTGCCTGCGACCAGGCGTCCGTGGGTGTGGTGGATATACGAGTATCCACATTAGTGCGTTCTCCTCGCAGCGCGTCGACCAACCGGGACGCGGCGTCGTCAAGCCACGGGTGCTCACTGGCCCAGTGAGCGGTATCGAGCAGGGCGGGGGCCGCTGGGTGCTCAACGAACTCCGACGCCGGATGGTGCCGCAGGTCCGAGGTGAGGTAGGCGTCCACCCCGGCCGTACGCGCCGTTTCCATTAGGGAGTCGCCCGCTCCCCCGGCTACGGCGACGGAGTCCACCATCCGGTCGGGATCCCCTGCCACCCGTACACCACCGGCGACTTCCGGCAGACCGTTCGCGGCCTGGTGGGCGAACTCCCGCAGGCTCACCGTGGCGGGAAGGCGGCCGACACGGCCGATTCCCCTGCGGCCGGCGGGGTCGTCCGGGTCGGGAGCGAGCGGGCGCAGTTCCCCGGTCAGCCCGACCTTTCGGGCGAGCGCGTCCGACACTCCCGGGAAAGCGGTGTCGGCGTTGGTGTGGGCGGTGTAGAGAGCTGTACCGGCGCGGATGAGCCGGTGCACGACACGTCCCTTGGGGCCGGTCGCCGCGACGCTGTTCACTCCGCCCAGCAGCAGGGGGTGGTGGGTGATGACCAGGTCCGCGTTCCACGCGAGGGCCTCGTCAACGACCGATGTCACGGGGTCGACGGCGAACAGGATTCTCGACACCGGCTGCTCCGGGTCGCCGCACACCAGACCGACGGCGTCCCACGAAGCGGCCCATGCCGGATCGTAGATAGCTTCGAATGCCCCGGTTACTTCACGCAGGGTCAGTGGCGCAGTAGTCACGGACCGCAGGTTAGCGTTTCGGCCGGGTTGACACCGAGCCGAGAGCACGAACCGGCGTGACCCCGCGGAACCTCGGCGGTCGTATGCTGGCAGGTGACTATGACAACCCCACACACTGCTTCGCCGCTGTCTCCTGTCGGTGCGCACGTCCCGGTTTCCGGCGGGATCGCCACACGCGGGCTGGCATACGCCGCCGCCGTGCGGGCCGAGACGATCCAGGTGTTCGTCAGCAATCCCCGCAGCTGGTCCCGAGGCCCCGGCAACCCCGCGGAAGACGCGGCGTTGCGGGAGAACAGCGCTCTCCCCCTGTTCATCCACGCGCCCTACCTGATCAACCTGGGGACCCCCTACCAGGAGACCGCGACGAGATCGGCCGCCTCCCTGGAACACGCGCTGCTCCGGGGGGAGGAGATCCAGGCGGGCGGTGTGGTGGTGCACACCGGTTCCGCCGTCCGGGACGGCCGCCGGGAGGGGCTGCGTCGCATGCGCGAGCGTCTGCTTGCGGTGCTGGAACGGCTCTCCCCGTCTTCCCCTCCGGTCCTCCTGGAACCGATGGCCGGCCAGGGAGGAGCCCTCTGCGCCACGGTCGACGATGTGGCGGAGTACCTGGACATGCTCGAGTGGCATCCGAAGCTCCGGGTGTGCCTGGACACAGCGCACTCCTTCGCCGCGGGCCACGATATATCCACCGCACCGGGTATGCGCGCCATGCTGGACCGTTTCGGGGAGACCGTCGGAGCCGACCGGTTGGAGCTCGTCCACGCCAACGACTCCAAAGCGCAGTGCGCGAGTAACAAGGACCTGCACCAGAACATCGGCGCCGGTCGGATCGGGGCCGCGCCCTTCGCTGAGTTGTTCCGGCACCCGGTGAGCTCGGGTGTGCCGGTCATCGTCGAGACCCCGGGCCCGGAAACTCCGCACGCCGCGGATGTCAACACGCTGAGAAGACTGCGCACGTTGGGACATACCGCCTCCCGGGAGCGCGGCTCCGCTGGCTGGAGCGCCGCCCCGTCCCCGCAGGCTCCGGCCACAGCTGCGGAGCCGGTCGGCGCACCGGCCCGGTGAGTGCTGGAGGGCGGCCCCAGCGGTTACCACCAGGAGACAACTCGGTCATACCCCCAGTAGGCGGCACGCCGAAGACAGCCGTCCGAAGAGCCGCATCTTCTGCCCCACGGGTGCGGGACGTGGGCCACAATGGGGCAGCGAGGACGTTGGAGGGTGGTGCGGAACATGGACCCAGTCAGTCTGGTCATTGGAGCAGCGGTCGCACTCGGCGGGGTTCTCGTGGGGCGGTTGCTACCGGAGCGGCCAGCGGCCAGGCCGCAGCACCAGGAGCAACAGCACCAGGCTGTGCACAGCGGCAAGCACGCTCCCCAACCGATCTGCGGGTGTGGCCACCATCTCGTCTTCCACGACCGCGAGACCAAAATGTGTCAGGCGCAGGTGGTGATCCCCGGCCGATGGACCGGACAGAGCAGCAGCAGCTACCGTTCGTGCATGTGCCAGGGGTACCGGGGACCAGTACCCGTGGACGAGTACTACGCTCCCGACCTGCTGGAGGGGGACTCCTGAGGCGGGCGCGCGGGACCGGGACCGGACCGCTACGGAACCGCGGGACAGACGCACGGTAACCGCCCAGCAGGCATACTGCCGGCCGCACCGGGCATAGCACCGGTATGGGTATGGTATTCGCCGAGTTTGTCGTTATCGGTTTACTGGTCGTTGGTATCGCGGCGATCTACACCGTGGTCGCGTTCCTGATGAAGCGGAACTCGGAGTATGGCTCCCGCCGGTGACCGGGACGGCGGGCACCGGGTTCCGCGCCCGTCGTCGGACACCGTCACCAACGCAGGTAAGCCGCCACCCCCTCATCAGCCTGCAGGACGTGTGCCACGTCGGTTGGCAGCACGGTGACGTCGGCACCGCTGGTGAGCGCGCGTTCGATCATGCGTTCACCGAGGTCGGGCTCGTGGGTGACGCTGCCGTCGGTCTGCTGGCTCGGGAGCTCCCCCTCGGGGAAGTACTGGCCGTCACTCGTTCTGTGGCCGCTCAACCGCTGGTCGCTCGCAAGTATCAGATGCGCGACCCTTCCCTCCCGGAACGCGCCGAGCGTGTCGCTGACTCCGACCGTCGCTTGGCCACCGGACAGCGCGGTTCCGCGTGCCCGTTCGGCCAGTTCCCGGCAGCGGCGGGTCCGGATCGCTTCCAGCTCGGGACGGATCTGGGCTGCGATCTCCGAGGCGGACAGGCTCTCCAGCACCCGGTCCAACACGATGATGTCGCGGTGGCCGTTGGCGGGGAGTTTGCCACGGACCGTTTCGACCAGCCGGGGCTCACCGGTGATCACGAGGCTCTGCCACCCCTGCTGGCGCGCGTGCTCCTCGATGTCGGGACGGATCGACTGGAGGAACTGGATGAGGTTCTGCTCCACGCGGCGGTCGAACCGGTCGTACTGCGGTGAGACGTGGGCGGCCGGCCCCGACTTGCCGCCTCCCGCACCACGCATCGTGCGCCACTCACTGGTGTCGACCTCGAAGGAGAACTTGGTTACCTCGGTCGCCGCCCCGAAGCGCAGGTCGACCAGACGCACCCCGTCCCGGGAGACCGCCAGGATACCGGCGGGAGCGCCGATACTCAGTGCGGCAGCAAGCGGCCTCAGGTAGGGCCGGGACTCGAGTACGGCGCGGTCCTCGAGTGGCATCTGCAGCGACAGCATGCGTACCTCGTCGCTGCTGACGGGGGCGAAAAGGGCCCGGCCCACCCCGCTCTCGCCCGTGTCGAGCACATCCGCGAGGTCCGTTTCCAGCGAGTCGAGTTTCGCGAGCACCGCGGTCTTACGTTTCTTCTCCCCGTTCGCCGCCACGTCGTCCCGTAGCGCGGAGAGCTCGTTGTTCACCTCACGGCGCCAAGCCGGCCAGGAGGTTGACTTTTCCCGTGGGTCGGCGGTCGCGTAGACGGACAGCACTCCCATCTCGTCCTTCATAGCCGCGAGCTCGCGCAACGATGCCTGATCAAGGATCACGTTTATCCCACCCCTCGTTGGCACCGTCCTTCCGGAAGGTCGGAAGGGGTCCTTGCTTCTTCTCTAACAGGTGACCTGCCAGGGCATCAATGGTGCGCGCCGTACCGTGACCAGGAGCAGCACCCCCCGGGGGCGCCGCACGGCCCACGGCACGCTCGGGCCTCTTCCCGTGACCGAGCGGTACCGGCCCGACCGTGCGTTCGTTCCCAGAGGTTCCGTCACGTTCCCGGACAACACGGCCCGCCGTTCCCGCGCACGACCAGCAACGCCCACAGTCCGGGTCCTTTAGGTTCGGAAGGGACGGTAACCCCGGGTCCGGCAGCGAACGGCCCGTCCCGGACTCACAGACAGCGAAGGTGGACCACAACCGTGCCGACGTCTATCAACCAGCGGATCGCAGCTGAGCTCGGTGCAGACGAGCCGCAGGTGGCGGCAGCCGTGACACTGCTCGACGAGGGAGCGACGGTCCCGTTCATCGCCCGCTACCGCAAGGAGGCGACCGGCGGGCTGGATGACGCACAGCTGCGGGCGTTGGAAGAACGCCTGCGTTACCTGCGCGAGCTCGAACAGCGCCGAACCAGCATCCTCGAGTCGCTCCGGACACAGGGGAAACTCGACGAGGAGCTGGAGGCGCGGATCGTCCAGGCAGAGTCCAAGGCCCGGTTGGAGGACATCTACCTCCCCTACAAACCCAAACGCCGGACCAAGGCACAGTCCGCGCGGGAGGCGGGACTCGAGCCACTCGCCGACCTCCTGCTGCACGAACCGGAACGGGATCCGCAGACCACCGCGGCGGACTTCGTCGCTCCCGAGGAGAACATCGCCGACGCGACGGCCGCGCTTGGTGGCGCACGGGCGATCCTGGTGGAACGGTGCACCGAGGACGCCGACCTCATCGGCGAGCTACGGGAACGCATGTGGCACCAGGGAAGGCTGGTCTCCCAGGTACGCGAGGGGCAGCAGGACGACGGGGCGAAGTTCTCCGACTACTTCGACTTCGGGGAGGCCTTCACGAGTCTCCCCGCCCACCGGGTACTCGCACTGTTCCGAGGGGAGAAGGAAGGTGTTCTCACCCTCACTCTGGAGCCGGAGCCGGAGGGGACTCCCGCGGCCGACGCGGACGGGCGGTCCGGTTACGAGGTCGCTATAGCCGAGCATCTCGGAGTGCGTGACCTGGGACGTTCCGCGGACCGTTGGCTCCGGGAGACCGTGCGTTGGGCCTGGCGCACCCGGGTCTTCGCCCGGCTGGACCTCGACCTCCGGATGCGGTTGTGGCAGCTCGCCGAGGATTCGGGAGTGGAGGTGTTCGCCGCCAACGTTCGTGACGTACTGCTGGCGGCTCCCGCGGGCAACCGCGCCACCATGGGCCTGGATCCCGGACTGCGCACCGGCGTCAAGGTCGCGGTGGTGGACGCGACCGGCAAGGTCGTCACCACGGACACGGTCCATCCGCACGCTCCCCAGCAACAGTGGGAGGAGGCGCTCCGCACGCTGGGGCGGTTGGCCCAGCAGCACAACGTCGAGCTCGTGGCCGTGGGTAACGGTACGGCCTCCCGGGAGACCGACAGGCTCGTCGGTGCTCTCATCGGTCGCCGTCCCGAGCTGGGACTGCGCAAGACCATGGTCTCGGAGGCGGGAGCGTCGGTGTACTCCGCCTCGGCTTATGCCTCACGCGAGCTTCCCGACATGGACGTGTCACTACGGGGAGCCGTGTCGATCGCGCGCAGGCTGCAGGACCCCCTGGCGGAGCTGGTCAAGATCGACCCCAAGTCGATCGGGGTGGGCCAGTACCAGCACGACCTCTCCGAGACGAAACTGTCCCGGGCCCTGGACCGCGTGGTGGAGGACTGTGTCAACGCTGTCGGGGTGGACGCCAACACCGCCTCGGTTCCCCTGCTGACACGCGTCTCCGGGATCGGGGCGGCCCTCGCGCAGAGCATCGTGGACCACCGGGATGCCAACGGCCCGTTCCGCTCCCGGAAGACGCTCGCCGACGTAGCCCGGCTCGGGCCCAAAGCGTTCGAGCAGTGCGCGGGCTTCCTCCGGATCCGGGAGGGGGATGACCCGTTGGACGCTTCCAGCGTGCACCCCGAGTCGTATCCGGTGGTACGCCGCATCCTGGAAACCACGGGACGCGACGTCGGCTCGCTCATCGGCGACAGCGCCACCCTGCGCTCCCTGTCACCCGGCGATTTCGTCGACGGCACCTTCGGTATCCCCACCATCACCGACATCCTGGCGGAGTTGGAGAAACCGGGGCGGGACCCCCGGCCGAGTTTCGCCATGGCCGCGTTCAGGGAGGGGGTCGAGGAGATCCAGGACCTGCAGCGCGGCATGCTGCTGGAGGGAAGCGTCACCAACGTCGCGGCGTTCGGCGCGTTCGTCGACGTCGGAGTGCACCAGGACGGTCTCGTCCACGTGTCGATGATGGCGCGGGGATACGTCGGTGATCCACGCGATGTGGTCAAGCCCGGCGACATCGTTCGGGTTGTCGTGTTGGACGTCGACACCCAGCGCAAGCGCATCTCCCTCAGCATGCGGCCGACGGACCTCGAGGAGCCGGAGAGCGCCCGGACGGATGGGGGGAGCGCAGGCGGCGCCAAGCGCCGTGGGGACCGGAAAGGGTCCCGTACGGACCGGAAGGAGTCCGGACCGGCCGAGCCCACGGGTGCGATGGCGGATGCGCTGCGCCGCGCGGGGCTCGACTCCGGGGGGAACTGACACCGCCAGCGCGCTCCCCGGCCGGAGGATCCGTCGCGGGGCCGCTGCCCGCGCCGCGGCGGGAAGACGACGCCGCCTCGCGGTCGGGTCAGCGGCTCCCGCCACCGGGAGCGGATGTGGCGTCCGCCCCCTGGGCTCCCGGGTCTCTCGCCCCCGACGCTGCCGCGGTTCCAACGGTGCCGGCGCTGTCGGCCTCGTGGCACGTCTGCAGGATCTCGTGGGCCACCGCGCGCGGATTGTCCGACATGGGGATGTGTCCGCACCGGAGCAGGGTGACCTGACGGGCGTGGGGGATGCGGTTCAGCGCTCGGCGGGCGTTCCCGGGAGGCAGCAGCCGGTCCCGGTCGCCCCAGGCGACAGTGACGGGGCATGGGACGGTTCCGGTAAAGGTGTAGTCGGCCACCCGGGGAAGCATCCGCAGGAAGGGTGAGCCCGGGGTCAGTACGCTCGTGTCGAAAACCAGTCCGCGTGCGGAGTGCGAGGAGGGGTCTCCCCGGAGCGCCCGCCGAGCGACCGCCCGCCCCGGCCTGCTCCCCGCAGCGGCTCGCCACAGGCGCTGCGGCAGGAGCGACGCCAACGTCGCGCTTTGGGCCAGCAAACGATGCCCGTTCTGTTGTGCGCCGGCGTTGAAGCCGACCGGGGACAGCGCCGTGGCCGAGGCCGCGAAGCCGCACGCGCCGAGTTCCAACGCGACCGCTCCGCCGAGGGAGTTCCCCACGACATGCGGGCGGTCGACTCCGAGCTCGGCGCAGAAACGCCGCACCGTCTCCGCCAGTGCCGCGACGTCGTAGCGTTCCCCCTCCGGAGGGTCGGGGCTGCTCCCGCACCCGGGAAGATCGAGCGCGATCGCCTCGTGTCGGTGTGCGAGGTTCCTCATCACCGGGTACCACGTCTGGCGCCGGTGTGCCAGTCCGTGCAGCAGCACGACGGGGGTTCCGCTGCCCGTGCGGTCGTAGGCGATGCGCGCGACGTCCATGTGTTCCAGGTCTACCCGACGCTGGGAGGTCGTTGTACGGCCGTCCCGGTATCGGGGGTGGGTGTCCCGGGCCGAGGCGGGGACAACACGCGCCCCGGCGTGTCTCATATTCGTCCGGCTCTGCGTTCCGCCGCCAGTAGCCCCACCAGGTAACCGCCGCCGAGCAATCCGGTCACCACCCCCACTGGCAGTTCCCGCCCGGGAACGGCGTGCTGGGCCACCCAGTCGGCACCCACCAGCAACACAGCCCCCATGCACAGACTCACGGCGAGGTTCGGACCGGGCGTGCGGGTCAACCGACGCGCCAGGTGCGGGGCCGTCAGCGCGACGAACGCCACGGGACCGACGGCAGCCGCGGCGAAGGCGGTCAACAGCACCGCGGCCACCAGCAGAGCCGTCCGCAGGCGTTCCACCCGGACTCCGAGCACCCGCGCGGTGTCCTCTCCCATCTCCAGAAGCCTCAGGGGGCGTCCCAGTCCCAGGAGCACGAGGGGAACCAGTACCACCATCGCTACCGCCAGCGGAAGCACGTCCTCCCATCCCCGGCCGTTCAGGTTCCCCGTCAGCCACAGCGTGGCTCGGGCCGCTTCGGTGATCTGCGCCCGCGTCAGCAGGTAACCGTTGAACCCGGTGAGTATGGCGGCCGTACCGATCCCGACCAGGATCAGACGGTAGCCGTGCAGTCCCCGGGGCCACACGACGGCATATATCAGCCCGCCGGTCGCCACTCCGCCGAGGACCGCTCCCCCCGCCAGAGCGCCGCTGTCCGCGCCGAACACGACTATGGCCAGCAGAGCGCCCGCTGTAGCGCCCTGGGTGAAACCGAGCACGTCCGGGCTTCCCAGAGGGTTGCGCGTCAGTGTCTGGAAGACCGCTCCCGCCAGCGCCAGAGCCGCGCCAGCGAGCAGGGCCGTCACCACCCGGGGGAGGCGAACGTTGTTGACGATGAACGTCTCCGGGCGTGTCCCTCCCCCCGCGAGGGTACGGAGCACGTCTCCCGCACTCATCGGGTAGTCGCCGCTCCCGATGACCAGGATCCCGAGGGCCAGGGCCGCGAGGAAGCAGCCCATCCCCGCGGCCAGCGCCCGCCGGGAGAAACGCAGTGACCACGAGCCACGGCGGATGACGCACACGCGCGTACGCCTCATGCGCCCACCGTCCTGTTCCGCCGTACCAGAGCGAGGAAGAACGGCCCGCCCAGCAGGGCCGTCATCACCCCCACCTGTATCTCCGCCGGCCGCGCGAGAATCCGGCCCAGCACGTCGGCGCCGAGGAAGAGCACTGGCGCGAGGACGGTGCAGTAGGCCAGTAGCCAGCGGAGGTCGGGACCGGTCACAGCACGGACCATGTGGGGCACGGCCAGTCCCACGAAGACGATCGGCCCGCACGCGGCGGTCGCCGCCCCGCACAGCAACGTCACAGCCGCCATCGCCACCGCACGGGTGGTCGCGGGGGCGACACCCAGTGCCCGCGCCATGTCGTCCCCCAGCGCCAGCGCGTTCAGCGAGGAGGCGAGGGCCAGTGCCGTGATCCCCCCGAGGGCGACGAAGGGCGCCATCTTCACCGCCGTGTCCGTCTGCGCCGCGGCCAGCGAACCGACCGTCCAGAAGCGCATTCTGTCCAGTGACGCCGTGTCCAGCAGTTGAACCGCGTTCACGTAGGAGTAGACGGCCGCTCCGATCGCCGTTCCGGCCAGGGCCAGCCGCGCCGGCGTCGCTCCGCTTCCCCCGCCGACCACGTACACCAGTGCGGAGACCACTGCCGCACCCAGGAAGGCGAACCATACGTAGCCGTCGAACGTGGTGACACCCAGTGCGGATATCGCGGTCACCACGGATGCGGACGCGCCGGCGTTGATCCCCAGAACTCCGGGATCAGCCAAGGGGTTGCGGGTGATGGCCTGCATGACACCGCCGGCTATGCCGAGCGCCGTTCCGGCGAGAAGCCCCAACAGGGTGCGCGGTAGGCGCATCTCGCGCACGACGGTGGCGGAGTCGGAGGCACTGTCGAGAAGGCCGTGCCACACGACCAGCGGCGGCAGGTGCCTCGCCCCCACAACGACGCTGAGCAGACACACGAGGACCAGGAGCACGAAAGCGCACGCCAGGCCCGCCGCACGCGCCCCGTTGTGGGACCGCTCCCCTGCCGGGGCGGGGCCGGGCGGAGCGACCGGACGTTTCCTGTCGGACCGCTGCGGGTGGGTGAGGGACACGTGCACGCTCCCCTGGTAACGAGATCCGTGACATAACGATTTTGGTTAGCTTAACCTAACATAGGTTAGGGTAAGCTAATGTTGTTTTCGGTCGCTGCAGGCGGCCATCAACGCAGAAAGGAAACGACGCCATGCCGCACGGTCGTGCGCCCGAACTCTCCCGCAAGGGGTTCCTCGCCTTGGGAGGAACGCTCGCCCTCAGCGGTCTGGCCGCCGCGTGCGCCTCCCCGGAGGCTTCCGAGTCCGAGGGCGGCACGGGCTCCTGGAAGTTCACCGACGACCGTGGCGAGACGGTCTCGACCAATACCGTCCCCACGACCATCACCGCGTTCGTCGGCACCGCCGCGGTCCTGCACGACTACGGCGTGGAGTGCGCGGCCGTGTTCGGCCCCACGAAGTCCGAGGACGGCTCCCCCGACGTCCAGGCGGGGGATCTCGACGTCGACGGTGTCACTGTCCTCGGCAACGCCTGGGGGGAGTTCAACATCGAGGAGTACGCCGCGCTGGAGCCCGACCTGCTCGTCTCCAGCATGTACGAGGACGACCAGCTCTGGTACGTCCCCCAGGAGAGCGCGGACGAGATCCTCGGCCTCGCCCCGAGCATCGGACTGAACGTGGCCGGCGTCTCACTCCCCGAACCGCTCGAACGGCACGCCGAGCTCGCCGAGGCGCTCGGCGCAGACATGGAGTCCGCCGCCGTCACCGAGGCAAAGGACCGGTTCGACGCGGCGGTGGAGTCCCTCCGGAAAGCCGCGACGGACAACCCCGACACCACGGTCCTGGCCGCCTCCGGAAGCGCCGACCTGTTCTACGCCTCCGCGCCGGACCCCTCGGCCGACCTGCGCTACTTCCACGAACTCGGCGTGAACCTCGTCGTCCCCGACAACCTCGACGAGGACGGCTTTTTCGAGAGCCTGAGCTGGGAGAACGCGGACAAGTACGACGCCGACATCATCATGCTCGACAACCGGAGCACGGCTCTCCAGCCCGATGACCTCACCGACAAGCCCATGTGGAACGAGCTTCCCGCTGTCGGGGCCGACCAGGTCATCCCGTGGGTGAGCGAACCGCGGTTCTCCTACGCCGGCTGCGCTCCCCTCCTCGAGTCCCTCGCGCAAGCACTGAACGACGCCGACAAAGTCACCTGAACCAACGACACAGGATTCCTCCCATGGCCACGACAGCACCCGCCGCACCGTCCCCGACAGCCGCACCGTTCCACTTCTTCGACCTGTACGTCGTGCGCACCCAACGCCTCAGCAGCACGATGCTCCGGATCACCTTCGGCGGTCACGAGCTCACGGACTTCGCCGCCGGAGGCCGCGACCAGCGAATCAAGCTGTTCTTCCCCCACCCCCACCAGTCCCGGCCGGTGGTTCCCGTCGACTCGGGCTCCGAATGGTTCCGGGAGTGGCGCGCCATGGCCCCGGAGGAACGAGGGATCATGCGCTCCTACACAGTGCGGCAACAGCGCTGGTCCCCGGCGGAGGTCGACGTGGACTTCGCCCTGCACGGCGACGACGGCCCCGCCTCCCGGTGGGCTTCCCGCGCCCGTCCCGGTGACAACGTCACCGCCCTCGGCCCGGTTGTCGCGGACAACAGAGGGGTGGACTTCCGCCCACCGGCCGGAACCGACTGGGTACTGATCGCCGCCGACGAGACGGCGCTGCCCGCGGCGGCCGGCATCCTGGCATGGCTCCCCGCCGACGTTCCGGCACACGTCTGGATCGAGGTGCCGCACGCGGAGGACCAGCAGTACCTCCCCACCAGCTCCGGTGCCAACATCACATGGTTGCCCCGGGACCGGTTCCCCCAACAGCGGCGCGGCCAGCTTCTGGACGCGGTACGCGGCGCCGCCCTTCCCACCGGGAACCCCTACGCCTGGGTGGCGGGCGAGTCCGCGACCGTCCGCTCCCTGCGCCGCCACCTCTGCGACGAACGGGGGTTCTCCCGCTCAGCGGTGACGTTCACGGGGTACTGGCGTCTGGGAGCCACCGAGGAGCGGCTCGTCGCCGAAGCCGTGTCGGGGACCAGCGCCGCACAGGAGTGATCCTCCACCGCCACCCCTCTCCCCAGCCGGTCCGGGAAGACGCGCGCGGGCCAGGAGGTGTTCGGGAGACGTGCCGGGGACCCACACACCCCTGCTCCGGTGTGTCTCGACTCCCGAGATCCCATGGTCGTCCTCTCCGTCGGGTGCTATCCATGACGGAAGGGACACGTTCTGCTGCGGAGAGGGCGAACACCATGAGCGAATCCGCGATCCGGGAAACGTCCGAAGCGACGCTGGACAGCACCATGGAGGCCGCGGCTCACGCTGCCGGGGAGTTCGGGGCTCTTCGCCCCCACGAGCGCGCCGCGATGCTGCGCGCTGTCGGCGACGCTCTGGACACGGCAGCGGACGAGCTGGTTCCGCTGGCCCGGGAGGAGACCCACCTTCCCGAGCCGCGCCTGCGCGGCGAGCTCGGCCGCACCACTTTCCAGCTACGGCTGTTCGCCGAGGTGCTCGAGGACGGCGGATACCTGGAAGCCACCATCGACACTGCCGACCCGAACTGGCCGGTCGCTCCCCGGCCCGACGTGCGGCGCAGCCTCTCCCCGTTGGGGCCTGTCCTCGTGTTCGGTGCCAGCAACTTTCCGTTCGCTTTCAGTGTCGCCGGCGGCGACGCCGCTTCCGCGCTCGCTGCGGGAAACCCCGTGGTCGCCAAAGCGCACCCCGGCCATCCCGCGCTCTCCGTGCGCACCGGTGAGCTGGTCGCCGGGGCCCTGGAACGGTCCGGTGCCCCGGAGGGGACGTTCGCCGTCGTGTTGGGAGAGGAGACCGGGAGACGCGCGGTGCTGCACCCCCGAACCCGGGCGGTGGGCTTCACGGGATCGACCACGGCCGGACGGACCCTGCACGACCTCGCGGCGAGCCGCCCCGACCCCATCCCCTTCTACGGCGAACTCGGCAGCCTCAACCCGGTGTTCGTCACGCGGGCCGCCGTGGCGACCCGCGGAGAACACATCCGCAGCGGCTATGTCGGCTCGTTCACACTCGGTGCGGGACAGTTCTGCACCAAGCCCGGAATCCTGCTGCTGCCGGAGGAGACGGAGCTGGAGGACATGGCCGCCTCGGTACGCCAGCTCCCCGCCGCCCCGCTGCTCAACGAGCACGTCGCGCAGGGGTTCGAGTCCGGGCTCGACGCGCTTCTCACGCATCCGGCGGCCGAGGTTCTCGTCGGCGGGGACACTGTTTCGGGACCGGACGGGGTACCGGCGCGGACGCCCGCTCTGGTACGCACGAGCGCCACCCGGTTCCTCGAGCACACGGAGGAGTTCCTGCGGGAACGGTTCGGCCCGGTCTCCCTCATCGTCAGCTACGGATCGGAATCCGAGATGCTGCGGGTCGCCGATGCGCTTCCCGGCCAGCTCACCGCGACCGTACACGCCGAGGACGATGACGAGACAGCGGCTCCCCTGCTGAGGCGTCTGGACGGACGGGCGGGACGGGTGCTGTGGAACGGCTGGCCGACCGGCGTGTCCGTGACCCACGCGATGCACCATGGTGGGCCCTACCCGGCCAGCACCTCGGTACTGCACACCTCAGTCGGCAGTACCGCCATCCGACGTTTCCTGCGTCCGGTGTGCTACCAGCAGGTACCGAACCACCTCCTCCCCGAGGCGCTGCAGGACGGCAACCCGCTGAACATCCCCCGACGTGTCAACGGGAGGCTGGAGACCGGCCAGTACCCGGACTGAGCCGGACCACCCGGTAGCCGGCCCGTCCGCGCGGGAGGCCGCCTCCCGCGCGGGACAGCTCTCTCTGTCGCTTCCCGCCCGGAGGGGGAGCCCGGTGATCGCCGATGTTCCCCCACGCGCGGAGGCGACCTGGAACACGCCGCTCATGCTGCGGAGGCAGCGTCCAGCGCGGCTCCGAAACCCTGGTGGAGCCGGGACTCGGCCGTCACCGTGAGAATGTCCGTTGCCAGCGGCGACATGCAGAGCCGAGCGACCCGTGGGTGCGAACCAGGGTCAGGACAGATGAGGACCGCGAGAACACGGATGGTGCGGACGAGGCTCTCCAGATCCCATGCCACCGCGAGTGGTTTCACGTAGGACCACAAGCCGGCCAGGGCGAACTCAGCGACGTAGAACTTCGTTTCTCCCCATCCGGGATTCTCACCGCTACCGAAGAGCGCTTCCGTCGCCCGTTCCGGAACTCCGTCAACGTTTTCGTGCGCGGCGTCAGCGGCCCTGGAAACATCGGCCAGGAGTGCGCACCAGAAGTGGCCGGTGAGGAAGTACCGACCCTTCCGCAGGTCCCCGTTGCACGAGGAGTTCCTCCGCGCGTAGCCGTCAATGTCCTTCAGGGTGTCGTCACAGACGCAGCTCCCGACCCGAGCCACACGGGAACGCTTCTCCTCGCCCGTGGCGAGCCAGTCCACGATGTCGACCACCACCGTGTCGGCCGCCGCGGACCTCAGGTACCAGTTCGGTTCCCTCGGCGTTGTGACGCCCCTTCTCCCGGTTCCGAAGGCGGAGCGCCATCTCTGTTCCGCTGCCGACCGCAGGCTCTCCCTCCCCTCCGCTGTCCCTCCAGCGCGACGGAGGTGTCCGGGCCAACCGTGCAAGCTCCCCCCGCATCCGGAACACCTGCACGTGTGGAATCTCGCCTTCTCACACGGAGCGTTGTGCGCCATGGGACCTCCGTTACCGGGGACGGAACGATCCGCGGAAACCGCGGGAGGACAGAGCGGTTCCATTCCTCCCACACCGATAAAGACACGAAAACAACAGCCCTGGACACACTGGCACCACACAGGAGTGAGAAAC
This sequence comes from Haloactinospora alba, assembly GCF_006717075.1. Lineage (NCBI taxonomy): Bacteria > Bacillati > Actinomycetota > Actinomycetes > Streptosporangiales > Nocardiopsidaceae > Haloactinospora > Haloactinospora alba. Next base: position 1,435,794 of record NZ_VFQC01000001.1, on the reverse strand, counting down.
ACCTTTCCCCGGGGAAACAACGAAAGAAACGGTCAGGAATCATCACGATGCGCGGGACACACTCACACCCTAGAAACAACCCATATCTCCACTCTGAATCCAAAAGCACATCCCCAGAGAAATACTCCCCGGAAACGGAAAACCCCGGAGTTCCGCAAAAACACGAGGGGCGGTTTCTCTCCACAGCGGCCGTTAGCTTCACCCCGCCCCGCACCAGGGGCACGGGAAACGGCGATGAGGGGCGGACGCTCCCCGGACGCGCCGGGATCGGACGTTGTCTCCCGGATCGGCCGGATCTCGGGAACACGTGTCCACCCGTGCGGGATCGGCGTCGGCCCGCGCGAGATGATGGGTTGACGACGCGGTAGCTCGCACCGTCATGGATCGAAGGACTGCGACCGGCGGAAGCTCCTTCCCACGTACCGAAGGCGGGGTACGGGCGGCCACGGTGGCGTATTCCACGAAGGCGGACGGTCGCACCAGGCCCCCGACCGTCGGCTGGAGGCGTAGTCTGCGGTGGTTGACCAGAGGCAGGTCCGATCCGACGGCGGCCGGGGAACCACGCACTCGGATCGCTGTCCGTACACCTCTCCCATGGGTCTGTGCTGTTAACGGAGGATGACGTGGCCCGGACCAAAGACACGCGCCTTCCGCCGTGGGGCGCTCGTACCCGTCACCGTGCGCGTGCCGCAGCGGCCCGACAGTTGCGTGGCCTGACCGGCCGAACCAAACCGCCGCAGCTCACCGTCGGGGCGTTCGCGGCCGTGATCGCGGTGGGTGCGATTCTGCTGTCCCTTCCGGCCGCAACCGAGGCCGAGGGATCCGCGCCCCTGGTGACAGCATTGTTCACCGCGACCTCCAGCGTGTGTGTGACCGGGCTGATCGTGGAGGACACTCCGGTCTACTGGTCGACCTTCGGCGAGTCCGTCATCATGGTCCTGATCCAGATCGGCGGGTTCGGGATCGTGGCCTTGGCCACCGTGCTGTCGCTGATGGCCGGTCGTACGTTGAGCGTACGCATGGCGGTGCGGGCCGGGGTCGAGACCAAGAGTCTCACCCTGGGTGAGGTGCGCCAGCTGGTCATGGGCATCCTGCTGGTGACCGTGGTCGCCGAGGCCGTGCTGTGGCTGGTTCTGACCCTGCGGCTGTGGCTGTCCCACGGCGATACCGTCGGCAGGGCCGCCTATCTGGGACTGTTCCATGCGGTCTCGGCCTTCAATAACGCCGGTTTCGCCCTCTACACCGACAGCCTGGAGGGTTTCGCCACCGACCCGTGGATCACGGTTCCGATCGCGGTGGCCGTCGTCTGCGGAGGCCTGGGGTTCCCGGTCTGGGTGGAGCTGTGGCGGCACTCCCGACGCAGGCGGGAACGGCGACACTGGACGCTGCACACCAAGGTCACCCTGGTGACCACTGCCGTGCTGGTGGTAGCCGGTTTCGTCGTGTTCCTGTCCTTCGAGTGGCGCAACCCCGCGACGATGGGGTCCCTCAACGTGGGGGACAAGCTGCTGACCGGGTTCTTCCAGGCGGTAACGCCCCGCACGGCGGGCTTCAACACGCTCGACTTCGGTGGGATGCGTTCCGAGACCCTGCTGGCCACCGACATCCTGATGTTCGTCGGCGGGGGCAGTGCCGGTACCGCCGGCGGGATCAAGGTCACCACGTTCGCTCTCCTGGCGTTCGTGATCTATGCCAACGTGCGCGGTGAGGCCAGTGTGCACGTTGCTCGGCGCCGGGTGTCCGCGAGCGTGATATCGCAGGCGACCACGGTGGTGCTACTGGCTGTCGGGCTGGTCATCGGCGCCACCCTCGCCCTGACCTCCCTCACCGGCTTCACCTTCGAGCGCGTGCTGTTCGAGGCGATCTCGGCGTTCTCCACGGTGGGGCTGTCCACCGGGATCACCGGCGATCTGCCCGTGGCCGGCGAGCTGATCGTCGTCTTCCTGATGTTCGTGGGTCGGCTCGGTCCCATCACTCTCGCCTCGGCGTTGGCGTTGCGCCGCCGTACGCGTCGCTACGAGTACCCCCACGAACAGCCCATCGTCGGTTAGAAGCCCCGTCTCGGAAGAAACCGGTCCCGCCACCCAGTGGCCCTGGGGTTGGCGTACGCCGAACCACTGCTCGGCCGCGGTGGCTCCGACGGCAGCGGAGGCAACGGCACGATAACCCCCGCAACGCGTGTCCGGGCGAGGCAGCCGGCAGTCTCCGCGGTTCTGAAGGCTCTCACTGTCCGTGTTCCCGCCGGGTACTCCCGTCCCCGTGGGATTTCTCCCCTCCGGGACCTTCTCCGACGGCTCCAGTACGCCGCGCCGCTCCTCACACGTCCAACAGGAGTGTCAGCGCAACAACGGGATGGGGCTCAGTCCGGGACTGTCCTGCTTTCTGGTAGTTCTTTACCGCTTCCTTTACAATGTAGATTCAATCGTGTGTCTTGCTGCTGGGGATCCCGCCGTTTTCCCACAAGGAGCCCGGACACGTGTTCCACGGCGGCGATACCCTCAGAAACCGCACTGCGCACTGCCGAGCCGCTGGGTCCCACAGCACGAGACCACTGGTCGTGCCAGACCCATCCACGCCGACAGCGCGATCGCCGCGCGGCTAGTCGGATCACGTTCCGACCGCCCTCACGTCGCGTCGGACCGGATCCGATCGGCGATCACCCGGACGCCCGGACCGGAGAGGTCGTCCAGCGCGACCTCGCGCCCTGACACCGCGAGCAGGAGCGAGATCGCCGGCCCCTCGACCGCCGGACCGGTGCCGAGGGTGCAGTCGGTGTCGGTGGCGGTGAGAGAGACGCCGGCGGCACGGGCTTCTCCTCCACCCATCGCCACGCTGGTGCGCGCCTGGAACGCGATGGCGCGCGTGACGTGGGTGCGTGGATGCTCGCGGGTGATGGCGAGGGGGCGCCGGATGTCCTCACCGTGGACGAACGCCTCGACAAGCCTGGTGTCCTTCGGAGCGGGCGGTGAGCTCGTACGGGACTGGACCGCGCGGAACTCGGCGAGTGTCTCTGCGGGATCCGCGGCGCGTTCGGCAGCGACTCCCCTGGCGGTGAACCTGTCGAAATCGAACCCGGCAGCGGCGAATCGCGCGAGGAACCGCAGGGGAGTGTCCTTGGCGCTGGACACCAAATGCGCGAGCACATCGTGTACGTCCCATTCCGAGCACAGCGACCGCGTCCCACTGGTCACGGGACAAATGCTGGAGGTCGTCCGCCAGAGCCTTCCGCTCGGCATGCACGACGGGCCAGACGTCGGTCATCTCTTCGTCCCCACACGCAATTCGGGAAACAGCTTCGCGGCCGGATCCGGTACCACTGGTCTGCTCCCGGCATCCGCCATCCGCTCCGCACGTGGCCTCCCCCACAGCAGTGTGGGGAAGGCGGGGACCGGAGCCGTTTCCTCCTCCCCGAGACACGCTCGCCCGTTCCGGCAACACCCGGAACCCCTGACGCTGACACCCGGGAGACTGTTCGTCGGTGCTCGGGATACTCTCTCGCCAGCATCATCGCCCACCATCGCGTCTGGCGCCACCCCCGCGGACACCCCATCGGGAATGGCCGCCTCGCCCCTGGCGGACGCGCCCCACGCCCCGCGTCATACCCGCCCGTCCACCCGGCTCAACGCGGGAGTCTCGGAACCCCTGGTAGCGCACCGGGCCGGCCACAGCGTGACGGTGTTGAAGAAGATCTATGCCAAGTGCCTTGTCGGTGAGGAGGATCGGACCAAACAGCGCATCGAGGAAGCCCTCCGACAGGGGTGGTAGTCAGATTTTTCAGCGCGCATTCAGCACAGCCACCCGCTGACGCCTCCGGTCGGCCACCGACAGCCACCGTGGAACTACGACGCCCCCTGTCCTGTCTCCGCAGGGCAGGGGGCGTTTCTCATGCGCATAGGAGGTGGGCGCGAGAGGACTCGAACCTCCGACCACCCGCTTGTAAGGCGGGGGCTCTGACCAACTGAGCTACGCGCCCGGACTCGGGAAGGGTCCCACTTACGGGAACCCGGCAGCAAACAGAATACTACCGGTTCCGGCCGGTGCTCCCGCCATGCTCGGCGGACGCCCTGGCAAGCGGGAAGGGCGACCCAGCGCCGTTTCGCACGGTCCGCCCGGCAGCTTCCTCACGTGGTCAGCGCAGCCCGGTGAGCGCCGCACGGTAGTCCGCCAGGACGCGCCCCTCGGACACCGGGTTCACGGCCTTCCAACGGACCGTGCCGCTCCTGTCCACCAGGAGCGTCGCCCGTAGCGCCACCCCCTTGGTCTCGTCGAAGACGCCGTAGGAGCGAGCGACTCCGCCGTGCGGCCAGAAGTCCGAGAGGAGCGGGAACCCGAACCCCTCCCGGTCGTCCCAGACACGGTGGGCGAACATCGAGTCCACGGAGACGCTGAGTAACTGCACACCGGCACTCTCGAACTCAGCGAGGTTGTCTCGGAGCACTTCCAGCTCGCTCCCGCACACACTGGAGAAGGCCAGCGGGTAGAACACGAGGAGGACAGCCCTGCGCCCGGAGAAGTCAGACAGCCGTACTATCTGGCCGTGCTGGTCAGCGAGAGCGAACTCGGGAGCGGCATCACCGGACTCGAGCGGCACGACACACTCCCTCCTGTGATCCTGCTCCCCACAACCGCCCAGCGGTACCGTCCGCTCCCGGCGGACGGCCCGCACAACTCACCCTGGGGTCCTCATGGAGCCCGGAGCCGGAGAAGGACCGGTCAGCGCTGCATTTTGGGAACGACGAGCCGCGTACCGGACCAGTCGCCGCCCGAACTCACTGGACTGGTCTGGGACAGTCCGGCAGTCGTCGCGGCCTCCGCGACGTCCGTCGGCGGAACATGGCCCTCACGCCCAGCTTTAGGGGTCAGCACCAGGATGATACCGCCACCTTCCACAGCGGCGAGTACATCAACCAAAACGTCGGTGAGATCGTCTTCCTCGTCGCTCCTCCACCACAGCAGCGCAGAATCCACTACGCCGTCGTAGTCCTCATCGACCAGCTCTTCACCGGTGCGTTCAGTGATCGACGCGCGCAGCTGCTCATCCACGTCGTCGTCGAAGCCGAACTCCTGCACCACCTGACCCGGTTTGAATCCGAGTCGATCGGCCAGGCCGCGTTCGCTCTGTGCCTGGCCCGCGGTCGCGCTCACGAAAGTCCTCCTCCAGAGTTTCCATTTCTTCCGGCCCCGTTCGGGACCGGGCTCGGGCTTGTGACCCGCTGCCGGGTTTATCCCGCTGTTGCTGGCCAAGTCCACACGGTGGAAGCCTGATCCGTCAACGCGTCACCCGTGTAGCGTCCTGCTATTCCTATCCTGTCCCCTCAGCCGGGCTCGTCAAGAATGACAGCCGGACGTGCCGCTCCGCGTTGTCCACGTTCAGGTCCACCACGGCGACGGACTGCCATGTTCCCAGTTCCACTCGCCCGTCAACGACCGGAACGGTGGCATAGGGAGGAATCATCGCCGGCATGACGTGCGAACGGCCATGCCCTGGTGTCCCGTGACGGTGGCGCCACCGGTCGTCGGCGGGGAGCAGGTCCCGCAGGCTCGCCAGCAGGTCGTCGTCGGAGCCCGCGCCCAGCTCCATGATCGCTATCCCGGCCGTCGCGTGTGGAACGAACACGTGCAGCAGCCCCGACTCGCCACCGTTAGCGGCGAACTCGCGGCACGCGCTCGTGATGTCGGTGATGCTCTCCGAAGTACCGGTGCGCAGATCGATACGTTTGGTCCGCATGCGGCTTCGCGTACCCAGTTTCCCCCAGGGTTCAACCATCGGAACGTTCTGTCGCCCACCAGGCGAGATGACGACCGTTCCCCTGGACACCATACTCGGCTGCGAGCACGATAGACAGAACCGCACGGTTGGGGGCGAATGTGGGAGCCAGTCTGCGACTCGGGCCGCTGCTAAGGCACGCTACGGAGACAACCGCCACGGTCTGGGTGGAAACCGACTCCCCCTGTCAGGTACGGGTGTCCGCGGGGGAGGCTACCGCAGAGGCGACCACGTTCACGGTGCACGGTCACCACTACGCCGTCTGCGAACTGACGGGGCTGCCCACCGACTCGGCCCTGCCGTACCGGGTTCACCTGGACCAGGAGCAGGTCTGGCCGGAAGCCGACTCCGGCTACCCGCCGAGTCTCCTCCGTACGTTGGGCGCCGACGCCTCCGCCCGCATCGCTTTCGGCTCGTGCCACACCCCAACCACGCATTCCGCCGAGCACGTACGGCGCTACGGCAGGGACATGCTGCGCTCCTACGCCGAACAGTTGATCACCGAACGCCGCGCCGCGTCAGGGGCGATCGGGAGCACGGACCCCAGCCTGCTGCTGCTGATCGGCGACCAAGTCTACGCTGACGAGCTCCAACCGTCGATGCGCACGTTCCTGCGCGAGCACCGTGGTTCCCGGAACTCCGACACGGACCCGCCCGAGGACGAGGTTGTCTCCTTCGAGGAGTACGCGGAGCTGTACCGCCAGGCGTGGACGGACCCCGACATCCGGTGGCTGCTGTCCACAGTCCCCACCCTGATGCTGTTCGACGACCACGATGTCCGTGACGACTGGAACACCTCAGGTACGTGGCGGCGGGAGATCGCACGCACCCCGTGGTGGAAGCCCCGTGTCACCTCGGGATTGGGCGCCTACTGGATCTACCAGCATCTGGGCAACCTCTCCGCGGAGGAACGCGCGGCGGACCCGGTCTTTCGCGACGTGGTCGCAGACGACGGAGACTCCGGGGACCGGGTGGATGCTTTCGCGTGGCGGGCGCACGCCCAACCGGACAGCTACCGTTGGAGCTACGGTCTCGACTTCGGCCGCAACCGGCTCCTGATGATGGACACCCGGTGCGGCCGGCTCGTTGACGACGACTCCCGCCGCAGCATGCTCAGCACGGAGGACACGGCGTGGTTGGACGCCCAGGTGACCGGTGGCGTTGACCACCTGATCATCGCCAGTTCCCTCCCGTTCCTGATGCCTCCAGCCATACACCACCTGGAGGCATGGAACGAAGCCGTCTGTGCGGGTGCCTGGGGCCGCCTCGCACGCGGCCCAGGGGAGAAACTACGCCAGGACGTCGACCTGGAACACTGGCCCGCGTTCCAGAGGTCGTTTCGCTCCACGGCCGGCTCCGTGCTGCGCGCCGCCTCCGGTGATCGTGGGACTCCCCCGGCAAGCGTGCTCTTCCTCGGCGGCGACGTGCATTTCTCCTACCTGGCCCAGGCCCGGCCGGCTGGCGCGGACAGTGTCCAGAGCCGGATCGTCCAGCTCGTGAGTTCCCCGACGTGCAACCGGCTGCCCGGAAAGCTCCGCTGGGCCATGTGGGGTGTCACCCGCCGGCTCACCTCGATGGTCGGCGCGGCACTGGCGCGATCTGCCGGGGTTCGTCCGTCCCCGTTGCGGTGGCGCCTGGACGCTGGCCCCTGGTTCGACAACACGCTTGCCTTCCTGGAGCTCAACGGCCGGACCGCGGACGTCTACTGGGCGAGTCCCCCGGCTCTCGGCTCCGGGAGGGGATCGCCCCACGATTGGACGGCGAACGTCCGACGGCACCGGGTGTCGGAGGAAACCGCCGGGACGAGCACGGTTCCTCCGTCCCGGTAGCCCGACGGGACACCCCCGGGTTCATGCTGTCCCCTTCCGGAACCTCAGGCGCGTTCCTGGGCGGGCTTGAGCCGCATGCGCGACGTCGCTGGCAACGGTGACGGCGATGACGGGATACCCACCGGTCACCGGATGGTCGGCGAGGAACAGGACCGGTTCGCCCTCCGGCGGCACCTGTAGCGCGCCCGCGACCATGCCCTCGGTGGGAAGTTCCTCCTCCCGGCTGCGGGGCAGTGGCGGCCCGGAGAGCCGCATACCGATGCGGTCGCTGCGTTCGGTGACCTCGTAGGCGTGGCCGAACAGTGTCTCCATCGCCGTGGGACGGAACCAGTCGTCGCGGGGCCCCGGAACGACCGTCAGTGTGAGTTCCTCCGGAAAAGCACGGGCGCGGGGGGCGGTGTCGGTCACGGGAAACTCCCGGGGCGGGCTACCCGCGGGGAGCACTGTTCCCGGTGCGCACACGGAGGGACCCAGTCCCGCCAACGTGTCCGTGCTGCATGATCCGAGTACGGGGTCGACCGTGACACCGCCGCGCAGCGCGACGTAGGTCCGCACACCGGACGCGGGGACTCCGAGGGCGAGTTCGGCACCGTCCGGTAGGTGCAGGACGGTATTCATCGCGGCGGAGCGCCCGTCAACGGTGATCGGGCAGGGAGCGCCCGTCACGGCGACTGTCGCGGCTCCCCGAACGCGCGCTCGTAGCCCTCCCAGGGTCACCTCCAGTGCGGGGCTGGCCTCGTTGTTGGCCAGTAACCGGTTGGCCAGGGAGAACGAGCCCGCGTCAGCCGCTCCGGAACGCCCGACCCCGAGGGCCGCATAACCGAAACGTCCACTGTCCTGCACGGTGGTGAGCACTCCGGTGGACAGCAGTTCCAGAGCCGACACCTGTTATGCCACCTCGCCTTCATGACACGTGTCCGGTCCCGGAGCGGCTGCGCTGCGTACGTCGACGAACCGAACCCTGGTTCCGGGGCGCAGCAGCCCGGGAGGGTCCCGTTCGAGGTCCCAGATCACCGTGTCGGTGCGACCGATGAGCTGCCATCCTCCGGGGGAAGCCGTCGGGTAGATGCCGCTGAACTCGCCCGCGAGCCCCACAGCACCCGCGGGAACCCGCAGTCGCGATTCGGAACGGCGTGGAACCCGCAACCGGTCGTGCTCGGCCGTCACCAGGTATCCGAACCCCGGTGCGAACCCGCAGAAGGCCACCGTCCACACGCTCCCGGTGTGCGCGGCGACGACCTCGGGGACGGTGAGCCCGGTGAGACGGGAGACCTCGGTGAGGTCAGGGCCGTCGTAGGTCACCGGAACGCGCACCTCTCCCGCCGTCTCCCGTCGCCCGGCAAGCGGGCGCAGTTCCCGCACGGTGGCGGCGACGTCGTGCACGCTCCTGCGCTGTGGGTCGACCCTCAGCAGGATCGTGCGGGCTGCGGGGACGATCTCGGTCACGCCGGGCGGGGTGTCCTCGAGGAGAGCAGAATGCAGTGCGATGACGTCGTCGAGGGTGTCCACCTCGACCAGGAGGCCCGAGTCCGCGCAGGGGCGGATCCGCATCGCTGTCCTCACTCACGCCTCCCGGGGGTGGTGAAGGGTTCCAGTTCCACACCGTCGGAACGCAGTCGCCTTACCACCGTCCGGGCGATGGTGACGGCTCCGGGACTGTCACCGTGCACGCACAGGGAATCCGCTGCTATCCGGAGCCGCGAGCCGTCCACGGCTGTCACCTGTTCTCCTCTCGCCATGGTGAGGCACCGCTGGGCGATGTGTTCGGCGTCGTGGAGTACCGCCCCGGGTTCCTGGCGGGGCACGAGGGTTCCCTCCGGGGTGTAGGCCCGGTCGGCGAACGCTTCGCGCACGGTGGGGATGCCCGCTTCGGCAGCGTGACGCAGCCATTCGGATCCGGGCAGTCCGAGCACCGGAAGGGCGGGATTGTAGAGCTGTACGGCCCGCACCACGGCAGCGGCCTGTTCCCCGTGATTGACGACCGCGTTGTACAGCGCACCGTGTGGCTTGACGTACCGGATGCGGTCACCGGCTGTGTGGGCCATCGCTTCCAACGCCCCGAGTTGGTAGAGAACGTCGTTCGTCAGATCGTGGGGCGCGACATCGATGAAGCGGCGTCCGAAACCCGCGAGGTCGCGGTACCCCACCTGCGCGCCGATGGCGACTCCGTTGCGGACGGCCTGTTCGCAGGTGGAGCGGAGCACCGACGGGTCGCCGGCGTGGAACCCGCAGGCGACGTTGGCGCTGGTGATGACGGGCAGCATCGCCGCGTCGTCTCCCAGTTCCCATCGGCCGAAGCTTTCTCCGAGGTCGGAGTTCACGTCGATACGCACGGTGTTTCCTTCCCCACGTCCGGGGTTGACGAGTGCTGGATCCGCGTCGGGGCCTCGCGCCTCCCGGAGAGCGCGGAGTAGCACCGTTCACCAAGGTGTTCGGTCACGCTCTGGCCCGTGGTGTCCCGGCAGGAGTCGCGCTGGATCCCAATACGACCAATATTGTTCAACAATTCTACGTTGAAGCTGCCGACCATCGCCCGTCGGGGACGAGCCCGCCACAGCCCTTCGTTCGGGTGCGGACTCCGCCAGGGGTCTCGGCCCGCGGTGTCGGCCAGAATGTGGGAGGGGATGGTGAAGATGTCCCGGAACAGAGGGGGTTCCACGGTGGCGGTCGAGGGGATCGAGCGGCTCGCCGAGTTCCGCTCGGTGTTGGAACGGTCCAGCACGGCGGAACGGGTGGCCGACGTGCTGCGCGGGCGCATCATCGAAGGCGGGATGGCACCGGGCACGCGGCTTTCCGAGGAGGCGATCGGCGCCGCCCTGGGAGTCTCGCGCAACACGCTGCGCGAGGCGTTCCGGCTGTTGGGGCACGAACGGCTGCTGGTACACGAGCTCAACCGCGGGGTTTTCGTCGCCAATCCCACGGTCGGAGACGTCACCGACCTGTACCGGGTACGGCGCGCCGTGGAACTGGCAGCGCTCCGTGGCGCCGGAGGCGCCACGGAAGAGGCGGTGTCCCTCGTCGGCGCGGCCGTACGGGAGGAACAGAACGCTGCGGACAACGGCGACTGGGGGGCGGTGGGAACCGCCAACATGCGCTTCCACCAGGCCGTCGCCGGCCTGGCCGCGAGCCCCCGGACCGACGAGATCATCAGCCGGGTGCTCGCGGAACTGCGCCTGGTCTTCCACGTCATGACGACCCCCCGCGCGTTCCACGCGCCCTACCTGGAACAGAACCGCGAGATCCACCGCCTGCTATGTGAGGGCGCCCCGGACGAGGCCGCGCTCATCCTCGCCGAGTACCTCGACACTGCGGAACAGCAACTCGTCGCCGCCTTCGCCGCTTCCGGCCGGTGACCACCGCCCCGCGGGCTCAGCTCCTGGAGACGCGGCGGGAGGGGCCGCGGGAGTGGCGGGACCAGGCACGGCCGTTTCCTCTGGTGGAACGGGAGGTGTGCCGCACCGGGGGCGTTCCGACTCCCGGAGAGCGGGATGCCATCTCGCTCTGGCTGCGGTGCGTCGGCTCGGCGGAGCGGTCCGTGGAGCCGCTCTCCGAGGGGGCCTGCGTCGTGGTCGCGCTCTGGGGATCGTGCGGTTCTGTCGCGGCGTCCGCGGCACCGGTCTGCTCGTCGCCGTGTGCGGCCTGTGCTCTGCGGGCGCGGTACCAGGCCGCCGCCTTCGTCACGAACGGCCATTCCACGGGAGCCGGCTGTGCCAGCGCGGCCCAGAGATAGGCTCGGGTCCCCCATGCCTCCATAGCCCGCCGGGCCCGGGTGATGGTGAAAAAGACCGGCATCGCCAGCAGCAGTTGCGGCCAGGAGAGGACAAGCGCTGTGGCGAGCGGGAACAGTCCGCCACCGGCCAGGGATGCTCCGGCCCCCACCAGAACCGGGGCCAGCGCCAGACCGATCCGCAGCGTGGTGATCTGCTGGAACCTGTGCAACGAACGACGCACCGAAGCACCGGCCGAGAGCCCCTCCGGCAGCGGTGTCGGTTGGACGACCACGGCCAGCAGCAACGAGGCCACCGCGACCGATCCGGCCAACAGGATCGTCCACCCCGGAGCCGACCAGGTTCCGCCGACCGCCGGAACGATCACCGCGAGCACTGGCACGGGCCACGGGACGAAGAGCAGGACCCGCCGACGCAGTTGTCCCGCTTCCGTGGGTAGCAGAACAGCACGCCTCATCGCCGTGAAAAGTTTCGCTACACCGTTTGCGACCATGGCACCCCCCAAATCTGTTATGCACCAGCTACACGCGTGCGAGACACCTCCGGCCCGCCGTCGTCTGTGGGCATTCACCAGTAGATGATCACCCGAAGCGTGACACAGTGTGTGCTGTTTTGTTCACTGGTTACATTATCCGCTTTTCCAGTCTTCGTTCTTGCTTACGGGAAATCCCTACCCGACGAAGCGGGACCGATTCCTTCCAACCTGGCGTGTTTTCCAGATTTCTCCTGCTATATAGGTCACACGCTTCTGTGTTCCCCACCCCAGGGGACGCGGAGAGCGGCCACACGTTTACTCTGTCGGCGTGGCCTTGCTCTCCGCCAACCGTCCGAGCGTGATCGCGACCCGCAGCACGAACGCCCCCCGGCCGTCCGCTGGCATGTGCCCCGTGAGCTCACCGATACGGCCGAGCCGGTAGCGCACCGTGTTGGGGTGCACGAACAGCATGCGGGCCGTGGCCTCCAATGAGGAGGCGTGCTCCAGATAGACCGAGAGCGTGTCCAGCAGGGGTGAGCCCGCGTCCCGCAACGGGACGTAGACCTCCTCCACGAGCTGGCGCCGGGCATCGGGATCCCCCTCCAGCGAACGTTCGGGGAGCAGGTCCTCGGCCAACACGGGCCGAGGGGCGTCGGGCCAGGCCGTGGCGGAACGCAGGCCGCTCACCGCTGCTCGCACCGAGTCACTCGCCGAGTGCATCTCGGTGACAGCGGGACCGACGACGACGGGTCCGGAACCGAACATTCCCACCAGCGGCCGGACGGCTGCCATCGGCGCGTCGTCACCGGTGGTTTTCTCGCTCATGCCCAGCACGACGATGACCCGGTCTCCCTGCATGCCCGCGAGAACGTCGTGACCGGCGCGGCGCGCAGCCGAACGCAGGTCGTCCAGGGCACCGCTCTCGCTCTCCTCATCCAGACCGCCGGTGACAGCGACTATGGGGGTTCTGGTCCAGCCGAGCGAGGCACCCCACGCGTGTAGCCCCTGTTCGGAGTCGCCGTTCAGCAACGCGTCGACGATGAGCGCTTCCAGGCGCGCGTCCCAGGCTCCCCGGGCCTCGGCAGCCCGGGCATAGATCTTGGCGGAGCTGAACGCCACCTCCCGCGTGTAACGCAGCACGGCCTCACGTAGCTGCTGCTCTCCTCCGGGAGCCGCCAGCTCCTCCACCCGGTTCTCCACCACATCGATGACGACGCGGATCATGTCCACCGTCTGCTGCAGCGTCACGGACCGGGTGAGCTCACGCGGGGCGGTGCCGAACACCTCCACGGTGATCGCGGGCCTGCCCCTTCCCGGTGTCTTGAACCAGTCGACGAAGGCCGCCACCCCCGACTGGGCGACCAGCCCCACCCAGGAGCGGTCCTCGGCCGACATCTGGCGGAACCACGACAGGCGGCTCTCCATACGGGCGACGGCAGCGGTACCGAGCTCTCCCATCGCACGTTCCAGCCGCCGGACGGTCTCGGCGCGCACGTCGCGCTCGCTGTTCGGCACCTGTGGTTCGCCTGCCGCGTTCTGGTCGGTGGAATCCATGCTCACGCTTCCAGGGTGGCATCATTCCAAGCGCGGGGAGGACGCGGAGCCGTGTGACGCACGAACCAAGCGGTCACAACGTGTCTGATACCACACCCTTCGAGTGTGGCGCACCGATGTTTGTGGAGTTCACACAAAACACGCCTTCTTAACTTCGTGTCTGTCCCCATCTAACTAGTGATGTTCTACAGGGCAAGGTTGATGCTGTGCTTGTAATTGTCGCGCCGGGCCAAGGTGCCCAGGCTCCCGGTTTCCTCAGTCCGTGGCTCGACGTGCCCGGAATCGCCGAACGCTTCGGCCGGTGGTCGGAGATCGCCGGCCTGGACCTGGTTCGCGCCGGCACCACCGCTGATGCGGAGGAGATCCGCGACACCGCTGTCGCGCAGCCGCTGCTGGTCAGTTCCGGACTCGCCGCTGCGACCGCACTGTTCGGAGAGCTTGACGGCGCCCCCGAGAGCATCGACGCGGTGGCGGGCCACAGCGTCGGGGAGTTCACCGTCGCGGGAATCGCCGGTGTGCTCACCCCCGAGGACGCCCTGGCGCTCGTGGCCGAGCGCGGGCGCGGCATGGCCGAGGCTGCCGCGGCCGCGGACACCGGCATGACCGCGGTACTCGGCGGCGACCGCGAGGAGGTCCTGGCCGCCATCGACGCGGCCGGGCTGACCCCCGCCAACGACAACGGCTCGGGTCAGATCGTCGCCGCCGGAACGACGGAACAGCTCGCGACGCTGGCGGACAACCCTCCCCACCGCGCCCGGCTACGCCCCCTGTCCGTGGCCGGCGCGTTCCACACACACCACATGTCGCCGGCCGTCCAACGCGTCGAGGAAGCCGCGGCGGCCACAACACCAGCGGACCCCCGCACACGGTTGTTGTCCAACCTGGACGGCGCCGTGGTCTCCAACGGTCAGGACTACCTCCAGCGCCTGGTTTCCCAGGTGGGATCGCCGGTGCGCTGGGACGCATGCACCCAGACCCTTGCCGGGCTGGGCGTCACCGCCCTCATCGAGCTTCCGCCCGCCGGAACGTTGACCGGTCTCGCGAAACGGGCTCTGCGCGGAGTGGAGCTGCTCTCCGTCAACACACCCGACGACCTGGAGCAGGCGAAGAACCTGGTCAAGGAGCACGCCGGCACGATCAGTCCGGAAGGCCACGAGTCATGAAAGCACCCGCCACAGCACCCGGCGCCCGCATCGTCGCGTTCGGCGAGTACCAACCCAGCAATGTCGTCACCAACCATGACCTCGCAAACCGGGTGGACACCTCGGACGAGTGGATCCAAAGCAGGGTCGGGATCCGGGAACGGCGCATCGCCGGTCCCGACGACAGCGTCGTGAGCATGGCGGCGGCGGCTGGCGGGAAGGCCCTGGCAGCCAGTGGTACCGACTCACGTGACGTCGACCTGGTGATCGTGGCGACCTGCACCCAACAGGACCAGATCCCGAACGCCGCGGCCAGCGTCGCCGCCCGGTTGGGCATCTCGGCTCCCGGTGCGTTCGATGTCAACGCCGCCTGCGCCGGGTTCTGTTACGCCGTCGAGGTCGCCTCCAACGCCGTCCGTACCGGTTCCGCCCGTAACGTCCTGGTGATCGGTTCGGAGAAGCTGTCCGACTGGGTCGACTGGGATGACCGCTCCACGTGCGTCATCTTCGCGGACGGGGCCGGAGCGGCTGTCGTGACCCCTGCCGAGGAACCCGCTGTCGGTCCTGTGGTGTGGGGCAGCTCCGGTGAGCGCGCCGACACCATCTACCTCCGTGAGAACAAGTACCTCTACCAGGAGGGGCAGGCAGTCTTCCGGTGGACCTCCACGGAGTTGGACCGGGTAGCGCTCGAGGCCCTGAACCGCGCCGGTCTCTCCCCCTCGGAGATCACCGCGTTCGTCCCGCACCAGGCCAACCTGCGCATCGTGGAGGCGATAGCCAAACGTCTGGGGGCGTCCCAGGCGGTCATCGCACGCGATATCGTCACCGCGGGCAACACCTCGTCCGCGTCCATCCCGCTCGCGCTGTCGCGCATGATCGGACGGGGCGAGCTGCCATCCGGCAGTACCGTGCTCACCCTGGGATTCGGAGCTGGCCTGACCTACGCAGCGCAGGTACTCCAGGTCCCGTAAGCATCCGTAGTCGGCGGCAGCACGCGATCCCACGCCTGCCGACCCCGCGGAGAACCACAGATCAGTACCGAAGGAGAACACCCGACATGACCAACTCCGAGCAGGAGATCCTGAACGGACTCGGTGAGATCATCGACGAGATCGCCGGTGTCCCGGCCGCCGAGGTCACCGCGGAGAAGAGCTTCGTCGACGACCTGGACATCGATTCGCTGTCCATGGTCGAGATCGCCGTGGCCGCGCAGGACAAGTTCGGCGTCGAGATCCCGGATGACCAGCTCAAGGACCTGAAGACCGTTCAGGACGTCATCAACTACATCCAGAAGTAACGACGTTTGCACGTCACGCCCGCCAGCGCGCCCGCGCTGGCGGGCCACGCCCCCCCGGGGGCGTACATCCTTGCAGTCCCGGATGCCCGGCTACGAGTGTGGCTGGGACCGGCCAACGGGAAGGGCGATCGGCCATGAGTAACACCGATGTCGTCGTCACCGGCCTCGGCGCCACCACACCGCTAGGGGGTGATGTCGCCACGACCTGGTCCGCGCTTCTCGAGGGTCAATCCGGCATCGCAACCCTCAACGAGGACTGGGTTGCGGACCTTCCAGTCCACTTCGCCGGGAGGGCCGCGGTCGATCCCGCGGAGAAGATCCCCCGGCAACGGCTGCGCCGTTTGGACCGCACACAGCAGTTCGCGCTTATCGCCGCGCAGGAAGCGTGGGCTGACGCGGGCTCTCCCGAGGTGGAGACGAACCGTCTGGGAACCGTTGTCTCCAGCGGGATCGGCGGCATCCTCACCATTCTCGAGCAGTACGACACCTTCCGCGAAAAAGGGTGGAAGCGCGTCTCGCCGTTCACCGTTCCGATGCTGATGCCCAACAGCCCCTCAGCGGCGGTGGCACTCGAGTTCACCGCCCGCGCCGGTGCGCACGCGCCGGTGAGTGCGTGCGCCTCCAGCGCGGAGGCGATCGGCGACGGCATACGGATGATCCGGGAAGGCCACGCTGACATCGTGATCGCCGGTGGAACCGAGGCCGCACTCCATCCGCTGAACCTGGCCTCGTTCGCCTCCATGCGGGCTCTGTCCACCCGCAACGACGACCCCGCCGGAGCGTCGCGGCCGTGGGACACCGAACGCGACGGGTTCGTCATGGGCGAGGGCGCCGGGATCGTCGTGCTGGAGTCCGCCGCACACGCCAGGGCGCGTGGCGCTCGCGTCTACGCTGTCGCGGCCGGTACCGGTTACAGCTGCGACAGCTACGACATGGTGCTTCCCGACCCCAACGGGGTCGGCCAGTCGCACGCCATCACCGACGCGCTCACCGAATCCGACCTGGCCCCCTCGGACATCGCCTACGTGAACGCGCACGCGACGTCGACGCCGGCCGGTGATGTCGGGGAGACGGTCGCCATCCGGTCCGCTCTGGGTGACGCCGCCACGGACCAGGTCATGGTTTCCTCCACCAAATCCATGACCGGGCACCTGCTGGGTGGTGCGGGCGCGGTGGAGTCGATCGCCACCATCCTCGCCCTGTACGAGAACCAGGTCCCGCCGACCATCAACATCGAGGAACTCGACCCCGACGTCGTCGTGGACATCGTGCGGGACAAACCACGCGAACTGCCGTCCGGTGCCGTAGCAGCACTCAACGAGTCCTTCGGATTCGGCGGCCACAACGTCGCTGTGGCCTTCCGCCGCGTGTGAGCCCCGGCGCACTGCCAGCCACAGCGCCGACGGAGCCGGCGGACGGCCACACCCACACCAGGAGGGAGGACGGCGCGTCCTTTCCCGCCCGACGGCGGGGACGTCGCGCCAACCATTCGATGACGGTGATCGACAACCGACTGCCGGACGCGGCCGTGTCCCTGGCGGAAGCTGACAATCCCCGCGATCCACGCGTGCGACTGGCCGCGTTCTTCGACGCGGGGTCGCTCCAGCTCATCACCGCCGAGGATGACAGCGGCGCTCTGGCGGGTCGGGGACGCATCGAGGGTGTTCCCGCTGTCGCCTTCGCCAACGACGCCCGTGTGCAGGGTGGCGCGATGGGGCAGGCCGGATGCGCGGCCATCGAGGTCGCCTACGAGCACGCCCTGCGTGACGGGATACCGGTGGTAGGGCTGTGGCACTCCGGCGGAGCCCGGCTGGCCGAGGGAGCGGAGAGCCTGCACGCGGTGGGGCGCGTGTTCGCGGTCATGACGCGTTCCTCGGGCGTGGTCCCCCAGGTCTCGGTGGTGCTGGGACCGGCGGCCGGTGGGGCGGCGTACGGTCCCGCCCTGACCGACGTGGTGGTCATGTCGCAGGGCGGCAAGGTCCTGGTGACCGGCCCCGACGTGGTTCGCAGTGTCACGGGTGAGGAGATCTCCGCCGAGGAGCTGGGGGGAGCCGACGCCCACGGCCGACGCAGTGGGGTGGTGCACGTCACCACTCCCGACGACACCGCGGCTCTCGACCGCGGCCGCCGTCTGGCGTTGCTTCTGGGAAGCGTGGGAGAGATCCGTACGGAGCAGGTGACGGACCGGGACCTGGGGGCTGTACTTCCGGAGTCCGCGCGCCGCGCCTACGATGTCAAACCCCTGGTGAACGACTTCTTCGACTCGCCACTCGGTGAGGGCTCCGTCGAGCTTCAGGCCCAGTACGCGCCCAACATGGTCACGGCCCTGGGACGGCTCGGCGGCTGTACGGTCGGGGTCCTGGCCAACAACCCCCTTCGGCTGGGCGGCTGCCTGGAGTCCAAGGCCGCCGAGAAAGCCGCGCGTTTCGTGCGGATGTGTGATGCCCTGGGCATCCCCCTCGTGGTTCTGGTGGACGTTCCCGGTTACCTTCCGGGGGTGGACCAGGAATGGGGCGGTGTCGTCCGCCGGGGCGCCAAGCTCCTGCACGCGTTCGCGGAGGCGAGCGTGGCGCGCGTCACGGTCGTGTTGCGGAAGTCCTACGGAGGCGCCTACATCGCGATGAACTCGCGCGCGCTGGGCGCGACCCGGGTACTCGCCTGGCCGACCGCCGAGATCGCCGTTATGGGACCGACCGCCGCGGTCCGGGTGCTGCACCGCAAGGAGTTGGCTGCCGCGCCGGAGGAGGAGCGCCCCGCTCTGGAAGCGCGGCTGGCCGCGGAACAGGAGAAAGCAGCGGGTGGGCTTTCCCGGGCCCAGGAGCTCGGTGTCGTGGACGAGGTCATCGACCCCGGTCTCACCCGTACCAGCGTGGCGCACGCTGTCGCCACCGCTCCCCCGGCCCGCGGGACACACGGCAACATTCCGCTCTGACCCGGCTGCCGCGCCCCTGCGTTTCCCCCTACCCGCCACGGTGGGACGGACGGTTCCGCTCATCCACGCACGGTCCGGCGCAGGAGGGTGAACGCGCCCTGAGCCGTTGACGAACACCGCGCCAATTCCGTTGCCGTACGGCTGACCGCGAACGGCCCTTCGGGGACCATGGGTGCGTGTGTGCCCAGTATCGTGCCCGCGCTGCCGGGCCACCCAGCCTCGAGGGGGCTCCAGGGGGTGGTCCTCTGAGCGACGGCGCTCTCCTGTTCCGGCCGATTGTCGACCTCGACTCCGGAGCCGTTCTGGCCGCCGCGATCGAGGAACCAAGGGACGTTCCGGAAAGCAGCCCGGATGCTCTGGTCTCCCATTTCTCCTGGTTGGCTCGCAGGGCCTCCGCCGAGGAAGCTCTGCTCCCCCTCGTGCTTCCTCTGGCAGTGCCGGCGGCGGAGGACCCGGGGGTCCTCCGCGTCCTCGAACACGAGCTTCGGCGCGCTGGAAGGCGCCCGCGTGACGTGACGCTGATGCTCGGGACGAACCTGTCCAGCGTTGACCGCGACTCGCTCCGACAGCTCGTGGAACGCGTACGGGAGCTGGGGTTCCGCTGCGCCTTCGGAACGGTGTCGGTTCCCCCCGACCTCCTCGTGGAGACCGCCCCGTTCCTGTTCGCCATCGACGCTGGCATCGTCGCGAGCCTCCCGGCGGAGGAACGCTACGTCGGCGTCGTGGAGGGGGTCACCCGGATCGGACGCGGCTCGGGCATATTCCCCATGGCCTGCGGTGTAAGCACCCACGCGCAACTCACGGCTGTGCGCAGCGCCGGTATCCGGCTCGCGCACGGCCCCCTGTTCGCCGACGACGCTTGGCGCCCCGGCGATCGGATCCGCCCCGTACCCGGCGACCCGCCCGCGGCGGCGGGTCGCGGCGAGAAGGACGAACTGCGCGTTTCCGCGTTCATAGCGCCCCTGGTGTCCATGGATTCCGAGGTGACAGCCGAAGAGGTCCTGGATGTGTTCACGCAGGACACTGCCCTCAACAGTGTCGTGCTGACCGACCACAGGGAAAGGCCGGTGGCAGTACTCGACCGGTCCCGTTTCCTCCTGGCTGTCACCGGACCGTACGGGCATGCGCTACACGCGAAACGGCCGGCCCGTCGTCTTGCGGACGCACCCCGCACGGTACGGCGGGACTTTCCGGTGTGGGAGGCCCTGCGTATCGCCGGCGCGGAACGCGAACAGGTCCACGACGACGTGGTCGTGGTGAACGAGTTCGGCCAGTGCACGGGAATCATTCACGTCGGTGACCTGATTCGGGCTCTCTCCCGGGGATAGGAGCGCCGCGTCCTGGCGTGGCCCGCCCGGAGGTCACTGGGTCGCACGCCCCGGGGGCCGGAAGGCCGGAGCCGTTGAGCGTGGTGAGCTCGGGGCGTTTGGGGAGTCGCCCGTCCCCCGAGGAACGCCCCAGAGCGCGGCGCTGGATCCAGGGAAGGAGGTACTGCCGGGCCCACCTCCACGTCTCGCGACGGCGCAGGACCCGGGGAAGCCGTTGGGGAGGCGACGCCCAGGGATCGGACCACAGTTCCCGCCCTCCCATGGGAACACCGAGCATCTCGGCGATACGCGCGGCGACGATGCCGTGGCCGTCGGAGTTGAAGTGCAACCGGTCGACGCTCCACGCACGCGGGTCGTTGAGCGCATCCAGCGCCCACAGGTCGACGATGTCACTGTTCGTGCGTTCCGCTATGGCACGGAGGTGCATGCTGAAAACCGCGATTCTGCCCCGGTACACGCGCAGTACCGGTATCCATCCCGTGTCGTGGCCGGAGAGGATGACAACCCGGACACCGGCGTCGCGTAGCCGGCGGATCCCCGCCTCGTACTCCTCCCGGAGCGCGTCCAGGTTGGTGTTGGGTCGCAGCACGTCGTTGCCGCCGGCATGCACGGTGACAAGGTCCGGAGAGTACTCGAGGGTCCGTTCGAGCTGCTCACCGAAGATGTCCCGCATCCTCCTGCCCCGCACCGCCAGGTTCGCGTAACGGAACTGGGGACTCCCCTCCCCCAGGTGTTCGGCGACGCGGTCCGCGAACCCGCGGAAGCCGCCGTCGGGGCCCGGATCGTCGAGGCCCTCGGTGAGACTGTCACCGATCGCGACATACGAGCGGACAACCGGCGGATCCTGCGCGCGGTTACGTTGCGGGGAGTCCATCTCCAGATTAGTCACAGCTACCAATCAAGCAGCTCGCCTACGTGTCGGGCCACGGGCCGGCTTCACACCGCTCTGGGCAGGGGGCCCGTGCACCTCACCCGGCACCGGCGAGCATGTGTCACAACGGAAAGACTGGGGTATGGCGTCGTCACAAGCATACCGCTGGTGCCCGACACCGCGGTTAAACACAGCTTGCACCGCGTCATCTGTCGGGTGAGAGCGCGTACCGTGTTACACGGCCCGGCCCGGGGAACCCGCGTCTCCGGGTGGCCCGGGTAGGCTGGAGCGGTTCCGACAGGGTGCGTTCCCCCGACCCGTGTCTGGTATCCATTGGCAGGGCTCACTCGGAAGTACCCGGTTGTATCGGCACGGAACGGGCCGACCTCGGGAACCCCGTCGTGTGCCCGTGGCGACTGGCGCGGCCGCCACGCGTTCCCCGCACGCGAACGCCGCGGTTCACACTGTGAGCTGTGGCATGTCGTGGCAGGAACCCGAAAGACGCAGGAAGATCGGCCCGGTGCACAGCATGAGGGCGTAGGGAGACCAACTATGGGTACCACTGACGAACCCGCAGAGAACGCAGAGAACGAGGTCAGCAGTTTTCCCGCCAACCCGGTCGAGGAGAGCCTGCAGCAGGCGTTGGCCCACGCTGACGACGAGGGCGAGGACTCCGCCGCCACCGAGCACATCACCGCGTTCGTGAGCACGCTTCGGGACGGGGACCTGTGGGTTCCGCTGCCCGAGGGGGCGGGAGCTCAGGAGGACGGGTCGGTGGCCCTCCCCACTCTGGAGCTGGAGGGCTCGCAGTTCATCCCCGTTTTCACGTCCCAGGACCAGCTCAGCGTGAACAGCGCCGACCTGCCGTTCACTGTCATCGCGACCCGCGAGCTCGCGGGGCTGCTGCCCGACGGTGTGGGACTCGCACTGAATCCGGGGAACACGGCGAGCGTCCCCATCTACCCGGACACGATCGCCGCTCTGGCAGGATCAGGAGCAACGGAAACCGCTGCTGACGACCAGTAACGCGACGGATCGAAGGGTGTTGCCGGCGTCCGTACCGTTCAGGAGAGCGGATGCTGACACGGTCTCCCACGGGATCGCACGCCGTGCGACGGACAACCGCCCCCTGCCCCGTTGGGGAACGGCAGGGCTATCCAGGTGGCTTTGGACGGACGTACGATCTCGGGGAGTGCCCGTCGTGTCCACCGCTCCAACGCGTCTGTCTCGTTCGCACTCCGGCTCAGGGACGTAGGTGTCCGTGGTGCGCGGCTCGCGACTGCACACGATCCCACCAAGATTCACGCACCGATCGCCAAGAGGTCGAGGTCCGCACGGATGAATGCCATTTCCCCGATCTGCCTGACCGATTTAGCTCCGGCTCTGCGTTGGAGCAAATCCGCAGATGTGGCCCCGTTACTGCGGCACGCGAAACTCGTCGACGGTTGGTGGCGCTCCCTGCCGCTGTCCCGTGTTCTGGAGATCGTCGGTCCTGCCTGGCTCTCCCACGGTATAGCCAGGGTCTCCACCGAGCACTGGGACCATGTCGCACTGAACGAGTTCCTGCCCACCCTGTGTGACCAACAGGTGGAGCTGGACGACATCGCCGAACCGATCCGCGGTGCCATCCTGGCGACCGCGGGCGGTTGGGAGCGGTTGATCGAGGCGAGTCCCGCCACCATGGGCACATGGGGTGTCCAGGAAAGCTGCGGGGTTGTTGATCTGGTCGGTACAGCGGCCTGGTGTGCCGTACTTCCCTTCACCCAGGACGGCGAATCCTTCGGTCCGGCTCCCTCACCGGCGTTGATGGTGGAGGCGGTACGAACCATCACCCGCTGGATGCCGGCGACAGCGCCGGAACACGTACACAGCGCCCTGGGGTACCTGGCCAGCGCTACCGGGACGGACACGGCGGACGAACCAGAGGAGGCCCGTTCCCAGGAGGCCTCGGAGGCCTCCCCCCAGGAAGCGACGGGTGCCCCCCGAGCGATCCGCACGCTGCGCGCGTTGCGCGCCCAGCGCCCCGCGGCCGCATCCGGGGGCGAGGAGCGGAAGAAGCCACAGCAGCAGGAGAACGGCGCTTCCGGCTCCTCTCCGGGGGGCTCGTTCCAGAGCCGCCTGGTGGGGCCCAACCGCACCTTGCGTCGCCCCGCCTTCGGCCCGCCCAAGGACACACGGGAGCGCGACTCCCAGGAACAGGAGACGGCCGCACCCCCGGAAACGGAGGGGGAGGACTACCCGCTCGTCGGTCTACTGGAACGGTTGTTCTCCGAGTGGCACGGTCTGGAACGTACCGTTGCCGCCCAGCGGCTCTTCGCCGCCGACCCCGTCAGTATCCGGTTACTGGCCGACCAGCTCCATGCCGATCCGGGCGACATCCGCGCCGCACAGCGCAGTGTCGAGGAGCGGCTGCTGCGGTGGCTGGGATCCGCCGAGGGCGCGCCCGTGACCCAGCACCTACGCGAACTGTCCGACTGGCTCGGCAGTGCCTGCACCATCGACCACCTCATCAGCGCGCACACCGAACACCCCGTCAACGTTCCCAGCCTCGGGATCCCGTTGTGGCGGGTGCTCATCACCCTGTTCACCGACCGGCGGCTGCACAACGGGTGGCTCGTCAACGACGATCCGGAGCGGTTGCGTGCGCAGACCCGCGAGATGCTGGGAGACGCACCCAGTCTTCCCGATGCCGGAGCGCGGCTGGGACGCCTCGGTATCCGGGAACAGGTCCTGCGCGCGTGGCTGCTCAGCACCCCCGGCGTGAGCATTCGCGACGGCTACGTGCTGGTGGACCCGTCGACCCCGGCGGAGGCCCCGTCCCCTCCGCCGCCGACCGCGCGCAACGCCCCTCCCGAACAGCCGGTGGAGGCCAACGGTTCGACAACGACGAACGGCCTCCCGATCCGCCGCCGTCCCGAAACGGCTCAACAGCACGAGCCGGAGGACGAAGGGCACACCGGAATCTCCACGTCAGCCCGCTGCTTCCGCGCCCCGGACGGACGCTGGTGGCACCGGGTGGATGTTTCCGCCGACCATCTCAACGGAGCACCCGTCGTTGTCCCGCCGGGATACGCGACCTATCTGGGGTTGCAGCCCGGACGGCTGTTGTGCCTCACCGCGCCTGGCGCCGACCTTCTGGTCCTCGTCTGGCGGGACCAGCCCGCCTTCGACTCGTTGCGCCCGTTGCTGCGCCGCTTGTCGGCCGAAGCGGGAGACCGGGTGTTCATCACGGTCGACGAGGACCGCCTCGACGCCCGGCGCCTACCGGCCGCCGACCTCGGCGACAACGGCCCGATGGGCAAGGCGCTGCATCTCATCGGCTACACGGCGCCCGCCTCGGTGGAGGAGGCGTTGGGCATCATCGCGCACCGGGTCAGCGCAGATGACGGGAGTGAGCTGTCCAACCCGCACTCCCTGCTGGAACACCTCAACCAGCGTGGTGACACGGACCTCGTCAACGAGTTGCGCTCCACGCTGTACGCCACCCTGTAGGAACGATGTGAGGGCGCCCTCACGACAGGGCGCCCTCACATCGCGGGGCGGCTGGACCAACCGCTCCCCGCTTCTCGCTTGTTGTCCGCTCCGGGACGGTCAGACGTTGAACCCGAGCATACGCAGCTGGTCCCTGCCGTCCTCCGTGATCTTGTCCGGTCCCCACGGCGGCATCCAGACCCAGTTGATCTTGACCTCGCGGCCGAACTCGTCCAGGGCGCTGGTGGCCTGGTCCTCGATCACGTCGGTCAGTGGACAGGCGGCACTGGTCAGCGTCATGTCGAGAGTGATCGTGCTCTCCTCGACGTTCACCCCGTACAGCAGTCCCAGGTCCACCACGTTCACCCCGAGCTCGGGGTCGACAACGTCCTTCAGCGCCTCGCTGATGTCCTCAGCCAGACCTTCCTGGCCCTGCTCCGATGCCGTCGCGGTGGTGGCGGTGTCGTTCTCCGTCATGAGGCGCCCTCCTTCTCGTTCTGCAGGGACTGGGCGGTCGCGTCCTTCCACGCCATCCAGGCGAGCAGGGCGCACTTGATACGGGCAGGGTATTTCGAGACACCGGCGAAGGCCACCGCGTCCTCCAGGACGTCCTCGTCCGGTTCGCCCTGCCCTCGCGACTGCATGAGTTCGTTGAACTCCTCGGCGATCCGCATCCCCTGGTCCACGGTCTTGCCGATCAGGAGATCGGTCAGTACCGAGGTGCTCGCCTGGCTGATCGAGCACCCCATACTGTCGTAGGACACGTCACTGACCGTCGCTGACCCGTCGATAACCGACCCGTCAGCCGGGGTGAGTGTCACCCGCAGGGTGACCTCGTCCCCGCACGTGGGGTTGATGTGGTGCGCCTCGCCGTTGTGCGGGTCCCGCAAGCCCTTGTTGTGTGGGTTGCGGTAGTGGTCCAGGATGATCTCCTGGTACATCGCGTCCAACTGCATCGTGAGTTCTGAGGCCCTCTCTCAACGCTCCGGAATGGTGCCGAAGAACCGTTGCGCCGCTTGGATGCCCGCCACGAGAGCGTCGACATCCTCGAAGTCGTTGTACAGGTAGAACGAAGCGCGCGTGGTCGCCACCACGTTGTAGCGGCGGTGCAACGGCCACGCGCAGTGGTGTCCCACCCGTGCGGCGACTCCCTGGTCGTCCAGTACCTGGCCGACGTCGTGGGGGTGGATATCGTCCACGACGAAGGAGATCGCTCCGCCACGGTCCTCGGCGTCCATCGGTCCGACGATCCGCACCCCCGGCAGGGAACCGACCTGCTTGAGGGCGTACTCGGTGAGCGCGTGCTCGTGGGCATGCACGTTGGCCATCCCCACGCTGCTCAGGTAGTCACACGCCGCGGCCAGGCCGACGGCCTGCGGGGCCACCGGCGTTCCGGCCTCGAACCGCTGCGGCGGGTCCGCCCAGGTGGTGTGGTCCATGTAGACGACACCGATCATCGATCCGCCGGTGAGGAAGGGCGGCATCGCGGCGAGCAGCTCCGGACGCCCCCACAGCACACCGATACCGTTGGGCCCGAGCATCTTGTGCCCGGAGAACGCGAGGAAGTCGACGTCGAGTTCCCGCACGTCCACCGGCATGTGCGGCACCGACTGGGCGCCGTCCAACAGGACGAGCGCGCCCACCTGGCGCGCCCGTTCGGTGATCGTGGACACGGGCGCGACCGTGCCGAGCACGTTGGACTGGTGCACGACCGCGACGAGCTTGGTGCGCTCGTTGACCAGGTCGTGGAGGTCCGTGAGGTCCAGGCGCCCCTCGTCGGTGAGCGGGAACCAGCGCAACGTGGCACCGGTGCGCTGGCACAGTTGCTGCCACGGAACCAGGTTGCCGTGGTGCTCCATCTCGGTGACGACGATCTCGTCGCCCGGTCCCACGCGGAAACGGTCCCGGCCCTCGCTGTCCGCAGCCGTGTTGCTGTTGCTCATGGCGTAGGCGACGAGGTTGACCGCCTCGGTGGTGTTCTTGGTGAACACCACCTCGTCGGAGCGTGCCCCGACGAACGAGGCGATCGTGGCTCGTGCGCCCTCGTAGGCGTCGGTGGCCTCTTCCGCGAGCTGGTGGGCACCACGGTGCACCGCGGCGTTGTGCCGCTCGTAGAACCCGCGTTCGGCGTCGAGTACCTGCCGGGGCTTCTGCGAGGTCGCCCCGGAGTCGAGGTACACCAAGGGGCGCTCGTCGCGGACGGTCCGGGCCAGGATGTCGAAGTCGGCCCGGATGGCGTCCACGTCGAGCTGGCCGGTCGCGCTCATCGTCACTTGTTCGCGCCTGCCTTCACGAAACGCTCGTAGCCTTCGGACTCCAGCTGTTCGGCCATCTCGGGGCCGCCGGATGCGGCGATCTGACCGTTGGCGAAGACGTGGACGAAGTCCGGCTGCACGTGGTTGAGAACCCGACTGTAGTGGGTGATCAGCATGACGCCGAGATCACTGTTGGACCGCACCCGGTTGATGCCCTCCGAGACGACCTTCAGGGCGTCCACGTCGAGACCGGAGTCGGTCTCGTCCAGGATGGCCATCCTCGGTTTCAGCAACTCGAGTTGGAGAATCTCGTGCCGCTTCTTCTCACCACCGGAGAAGCCCTCGTTAACGCCACGGTTGGCGAAGGAGGGGTCGATGGAGAGGTCGGACATGCTCCCCTGGAGTTCCTTGGAGAAGGTCCGCAGTTTCGGCGCCTCGCCGCGCACGGCGGTAACCGAGCTGCGCAGGAAGTTGGACATGGAGACGCCGGGGACCTCGACGGGGTACTGCATGGCGAGGAAGAGACCGGCGCGGGCCCGCTCGTCCACGCTCATCTCCAGAACGTTCTCACCGTCGAGGAGGACCTCCCCGTCGGTGATCTCGTAACGCGGATGTCCCGCGATGGCGTAGGCGAGGGTGGACTTTCCCGAACCGTTGGGTCCCATGATGGCGTGGGTCTCACCGGAGTTGATGGTGAGGTCGACGCCCTTGAGAATCTCCTCGCGCTCTTCGGCGCCGATGAGAACGTCGGCGCGCACCCCGCGGAGCTCGAACTTGGTCATGTGTGTCTCTGCCTTAGGAAGTCGTGGTGTCGTCCAGCGAGACGAGCACGTCGTCGCCGTCGATTCTGATGTTGTAGGTGGGTATCGGCTTCGTCGCCGGCGGGTTGATCGGTTTTCCCGAACCCAGGTCGAAGCAGGATCCGTGTAGCCAGCACTCGATCGTGCCCTCGTCGACCTCACCCTCGGAGAGGTTCACCTCGGCGTGGGAGCAGATGTCGCTCACCGCGTACACCTCCCCCTCACTGCGCACGATCGCCAGCGGGGTGTCACCGACCTCGACGCCGAGCACCCCCTCCTCCGGGACGTCGCTCAGCGTGCACGCCTTGACGAAACGCTCGTTACTCATGGAGGGCCAGCTTCTCCTCGACTTCTTCCATGATGCGGTCCCGCAGCTCGGGCACCTCGATCCGGTTGATCAGCTCGGCGAAGTAACCGCGGATTACCAGGCGCCGGGCCTCGTCCTCCGGGATGCCGCGCGAGCGCAGGTAGAACAGGTGGATCTCGTCCAGGCGGCCACTGGCGCTGGCGTGCCCCGCGCCCTCGACCTCCCCGGTGAAGATCTCCAGGTTCGGCACCGAGTCGACCCGGGTGTTGTCGGTCAGGGCCAGGTTGCGGTTGTGCTCGTAGGAGTCGGTTCCCTGGGTCCCCTCCCCGATGATGACGTCACCGATCCACACGGCGTGCGCGTCGTCTCCGCTGAGCGCACCCTTGTACTCCACCCGGCTGCGGGTGTTCGAACCGTTGTGGTTAGCCAGCGAACGGTGTTCGTGGTGCTGTCCCGCCCCGGTGAAGTACAGGCCGTGCATCTCGGCGTCACCACCGGTGTTGCTGTAGCGCACGTTCGGGGAGAGACGCACGAGGTCTCCGCCGAGCGTCACCACGACGCTCTTGAACCGCGCATCCCGCCCCACCGAGGCGTACTGGTGCGAGACCTGGACCGCGTCCCGGTCCCAGTCCTGCAGGCTGACCACGTCGAGACGAGCGCCGTCGTCCACGACGAACTCCACGTTGTCGGCGTAGACCGCGCTGCCCTCGTACTCCAGCACCACGGTGGCCGAGGAGTGCCGCTCCGCCCGGATCACGACGTGGCCGTAGGCTCCGCCCTGCTCGACCCCGGTGGTCTTGATGTAGACCGGGGATTCGAGTTGGGCTTCTTTGGTCACCGTGACCACTGTCGCTTGCTCGAACGAGGCCCAGGCGCGGGCGCTGATGCGGTCCTCGGGCAGGAACGATGCTCCCAGACGGGGATCGTCACGGCCCACGGTCTCGACCGTGACACCCTCGACGTCAGCGTTGTGCGCCTGCACCGTGACCGTTCCGGTGTCCTCGGTCGAGCCGTCGTGCAGGCCGCGCAGCCGACGGAGGGGGGTGAACCGCCACTCCTCCTCGCGGCCGTTGGGTACCGGGAAGTCCTCCGGATCGAACGACCCGCGCACACCGATGGTCGAGATGGGGACGTCCCCCCCGCCGTGGCTGTGCTCCTTGATTCCGAGATTCGGGCTGGCCATCCTTAACCAACCGCTCCTTCCATCTGCAGCTCGATGAGCCGGTTCAGTTCCAGCGCGTACTCCATCGGAAGTTCGCGCGCGATGGGCTCGACGAAGCCGCGAACGATCATCGCCATAGCCTCGTCCTCGGTCAGCCCCCGACTCATCAGGTAGAAGAGCTGATCCTCGCTGACCTTGGAGACGGTGGCCTCGTGGCCCATCTCCACGTCATCCTCACGGATGTCGTTGTAGGGGTATGTGTCGGAGCGGCTCATGGTGTCGATCAGCAGCGCGTCGCACTTCACGGTGGACTTCGCGTGGTTGGCACCCTCCTGGACCTGGATCAGGCCCCGGTAGGAGGCGCGGCCACCGCTGCGGGCCACCGACTTGGAGACGATGTTCGACGAGGTGTGCGGAGCGCAGTGCACCATCTTGGATCCGGTGTCCTGGTGCTGGTCCTCGCCCGCGAAGGCGACCGAGAGGGTCTCGCCCTTGGCCTGCTCCCCCATGAGGTACACGGCGGGGTACTTCATCGTGACCTGGGATCCGATGTTGCCGTCGATCCATTCCATGGTGGCGCCCTCGTAGGCGACGGCACGCTTGGTCACCAGGTTGAACACGTTGTTCGACCAGTTCTGGATGGTCGTGTAACGGCAGCGGGCGTTCTCTTTGACCACGATCTCGACGACGGCCGAGTGCAGCGAGTCCGACTGGTAGATCGGCGCGGTGCACCCCTCGACGTAGTGGACGTAGGCGCCCTCGTCCACGATGATCAGGGTCCGCTCGAACTGCCCCATGTTCTCGGTGTTGATGCGGAAGTACGCCTGCAGCGGAATCTCCACGTGCACGCCCTTGGGCACGTACACGAAGGACCCGCCACTCCACACGGCGGAGTTCAGCGCGGCGAACTTGTTGTCTCCCGGCGGGATGACACTGCCGAAGTACTCCCGGAACAGCTCGGGGTACTCCTTGAGGGCGGTGTCCGTGTCGAGGAAGAGGACTCCCTGCTTCTCCAGGTCCTCACGGATCTGGTGGTAGACCACCTCGGACTCGTACTGTGCGGCGACCCCGGCAACCAGGCGCTGCTTCTCGGCCTCCGGGATGCCGAGCTTGTCGTAGGTCTTCTTGATGTCCTCGGGCAGGTCCTCCCAGGTCTGGGCCTGCTCCTCGGTCGACCGCACGAAGTACTTGATGTTGTCGAAGTCAAGGTTGGAAAGGTCCGCACCCCACTCCGGGATCGGCTTCTTCCCGAAAAGCCGCAGCGACTTCAGACGCAGCTTCTCCATCCATTCCGGCTCGCTCTTCTGGGTGGAGATGTTGCGCACGACCTCTTCGTTCAGGCCGCGGGGCGCCTTGGCGCCGGCAACGTCTGGGTCGGCCCAGCCGTATTCGTAAGTGCCGAGCCCTTCGAGCTCGGGGTGCGCAGTAGACGTCATTGCGCGGATCCTCCTGGACTCAGACGTCCGTTATCTGGCGTTACCCGCCGTCCTTCTGCGAGGGGCGGGCTCTCATATCGTGGGTGTCAATGTCGCGGGGAGTCACGTGCGTGGTGCACACACCGTCACCGTGGGCGATGGTCGCGAGGCGGCGCACCGGGGTGCCCAGCAGCCTCCCGAAAGCTTCGATCTCGGCCTCGCACAGCTCGGGGAACTCCGCCGCGACGTGGGCGACCGGACAGTGGTGCTGGCACAGCTGCTCCCCCCCGCCGGGGGCGGGAGCCTCGCCAGCCGAGGCGGCGTAACCGTCGTTGGACAGTGCCTCGGCAAGCACCCGCACCCGCTGCTGTTGGGGCACTCCCTCGAGGAGAGGGCGGTACCGACGCTCCAGTTCGGCGACCTGGCTCCGAGCGAACTCGGTGACTGCCTGGGGCCCTGCCGTCTCGGCCAGGAAACGCAGCGCACTGGATGCGAGATCGTCGTATCCGTGCACGAACGCGTCCCGTCCTGCCTCCGTGATGGCAAAGACCCGGGCAGGCCGACCACGGCCACGGCGCCCGATCGGACGGGCATCGCGACCCTCGACCATCCCCTCGTGCATAAGGTTGTCAAGATGCCTGCGGATTCCCGCCGGCGCTAGCCCGAGGTGCTCCCCCAAAGCGGATGCGGTTATCGGGCCGTGTTCCAGAATGAGCCGTGCGATCCGCGCGCGGGTACCGGTCTCGGCTCCCCGCTCGGGTCCAGCGGGCGTCCGGGAGGCGTCCGGCATGCTGCCCCCTTTCGCTCGCTGTTCGCTGCTCACCTTTTTCACAACATCAGTGTGGCGTAAATACATCCCCCCGGGCAAGCCGTGACTCATGCCATTAGTCACGCAGGCAAGCCTTCCCTCACTGGGGTTTTCCGAGCCGGAGCACGCCACTACCGGTGTCCGCAACGGCACGATTCTCCCGCCCGTGGGCCGGATGGCGAACATTCCGTCCACTCACTGAGACACTCACTGGGGTGCCGCACTCTCGGGCGCCTTACCGTACAGACCACACGGGGCCGACGAATATTCCCCCGTACGGACTCGGCGCGCACCCCTTCTAGACTGCTTCCCATGGACACAGCCGCGGTCGAGGTCGCCGACATGGTCAAGAGCTACGGCAGCACGAGTGCCGTGTCCGGCCTCTCTCTCACCGCCGCCCGCGGCGCCGTCACCGCGCTGCTCGGCCCCAACGGCGCCGGGAAGACCAGCACAGTGGAGGTCTGTGAGGGGTACCGCCGCGCGGATTCCGGGCGCGTGCGGGTTCTCGGGCTGGACCCGGTGGCCCACGCCCGGGCGCTCAAACCCAGGGTTGGCGTCATGCTGCAGTCCGGGGGTGTCCCCACCGGGGCCCGGACCGGTGAATGGCTGCGCCTGATGGCCTCTTTCCACTCGCGCCCGGTTCCCGCCGACGTCCTGCTCGAACGGCTGGGACTCGCGTCCGCGGCCGGAACCCAGTACCGGAACCTCTCCGGAGGGCAGAAACAACGCCTTGCCATGGCCGCCGCTGTCATCGGCCGGCCGGAGCTGGTCTTCCTGGACGAACCCACCGCCGGCCTCGACCCCCAGGCGCGCCACGCGAGCTGGGAGCTGATCACGGAACTGCGCGCCGCCGGTGTGGGCGTCCTGCTCACCACCCACCACATGGAGGAAGCGGAGCGCCTCGCCGACCGCATCGTCATCATCGACCACGGCCGCGCTGTCGCTGAGGGAACCACCGCCGAGCTCACCGACGCCCGCCAGGAGGTCCGTTTCCGCGCGACACGGGAGCTGGACACCGAAGCGCTGCGCTCCGCGCTCCCCTCCCCCGGTCACGTCGCGGCGCTGGACGACGGCGGGGCCGACGGCTGCCAGTACGTCGTCACGACGGCGGACTCCGCCGCTCCCGGGCCCGCCTTCCTGGCAGCCGTCACCAACTGGTGCGCCGCCAACGCGATCCTTCCCGAGGGGCTGCGCGTCCAGCAGCGCACACTCGAAGACGTTTTCCTCGAACTCACCGGCCGGGATCTGCGCGACTCATGACCAACACCCAATCGCACTCCGCCACCAGCATGTTCGTTCCCGCGCCGGGCGCCGCCCCGCTGTGGCGCATGGTCGCCTCCCAGGCGTCCATGGAAGTGCGGATCATGCTCCGCAACGGGGAACAGATCCTGCTCACCCTGGTCATTCCCGTACTGCTCCTGGTCGGGTTCAGCACCACGTCGGTCCTGGGAACCGGCCCAGGGGCACGGGTGGAGTTCCTCACCCCGGGGATCCTGGCGCTGGCCGTCATGTCCACCGCGTTCACGGGTCAGGCCATCGGTACCGGGTTCGAACGCCGCTACGGGGTCCTGAAGCGGCTCGGTGCGACGCCGCTGCCGCGTTTCGGGCTTCTCGCGGCCAAAACCCTGGCGATTCTCGGGATAGAGCTGATCCAGATCGGCGTGCTCTGCGTCACCGCGTTCCTGTTGGGGTGGACCCCTTCCGGCGGGATCACCGGTCTGTGCTATGCCGCCGCGCTCGTTCTCCTGGCCACCGCGGCCTTCAGTTCCCTGGCCCTGCTGCTGGCCGGGACACTGCGGGCCGAGGCCACCCTCGCAGCAGCCAACCTCGTCTACGTTCTCCTGTTGGGACTGGGCGGTGTGATCCTTCCCGTGCACCGTTTTCCCGCGAGCGCGCAACCCCTGCTGGAGCTGCTGCCCATAACCGCCCTGACCGAAGGTCTGCGAGCCGCTCTGGGGAACGGCGGCACCTCCTTCCTCACCTCGCTCGGAGTACTCGGAGCGTGGGGGCTCCTCGGTTCCCTCCTCGCCAGCCGCTTCTTCCGCTGGGAATAGGCGCCCCGGGCGAACGGCCGCGTGAGGCAGAACACCTCCCCGGCACGCTGCCGAAGAAATTCATAGGATGATGGAATGTGAGTGTGCAGACGACAGGATCCCCGAACAAACGGCCCTTGTGGCACCGCACTGTCCACAGCGCGTCCCTGCTGCGTTCGGCTGGGGACAGTATCCCGCCCACGTGGATGGTGCTGGTCGGAATCCTGTCAGTACAGCTCGGCGCGGGGATCGCGAAGACCCTGTTCGCGGAACTGCCGCCCAGTGCCGTGGTCTGGCTGCGGTTACTGACGTCGGCCGTACTGCTGCTGGTACTCACCCGCCCCGCGCTTCGGGGGCGGAGCCGGGCCGACTGGTTGGTAGTGGTCGGTTTCGGCCTTTCCCTGGCGACCATGAACTTCGCCATCTACCAGGCGATCTCCCACATCCCGCTCGGCATAGCCGTCACGATCGAGTTCCTCGGGCCGCTCGGTGTCGCGATCGCCGGCTCCCGGCGGATCACCGACCTCGCGTGGGTCGCCCTGGCCGGCGCGGGCGTGCTGCTCCTCGGACGCAGCGACGGTGACGTCACTCTCGCGGGCGTGGCGTTCGCGCTGTTGGCCGCCGTCGCCTGGGCCGGCTACATCCTGCTCAGCGCCGCCACGGGGAAACGGTTCTCCGGAACCTCGGGGCTCGCCATCGCCAGTCTGGTGGGGGTCGTGGCCGTCGCTCCCGTGGGGATAGCGGAAGCCCAAACAGCGCTGCTCGACCCCCGGTTGCTGGCCATCGGACTGGCCGTGGGGCTGCTCTCCTCCGTCGTTCCCTACACCCTGGAGATGCAGGCGCTGCGCCGGATGCCTCCCCGTGTCTTCGGCATCCTGATGAGTCTGGAACCGGCGGCTGCGGCGCTCATCGGTCTGGTCGTCCTCGGGGAGTTCCTGTCGGTGTGGCAGTGGGCCGCCGTGGGATGCGTCGTCGTGGCCAGCGTCGGAGCCACACGCTCACAACGTGGGTGATCAGGGGACACCCGCACGCCTCCCTGGCCGCGCGTTCGCGCTGTACCGACGTCGGGCCGACCGGTTCGCCACACCGCACAACCGGATACTACAGTTCGTCGTATGAACGCTCACCCGGCTCTCCTGGTACCTCTGGCCGCATCGGGGGAAGGAACGTTCCTCTCCCTTCCGTTCTGGGCCTGGCAGATCGTGCTCGCCGTCGCCGGGATCGGCGTTCTGACCCTCCTCTCCCGCACGATCTGGGAGCCGACGACGCGATCCCTGCGGTGGTGGGGACTGGGCAACATCGTCGTCAACGCGGGCATCGCCGTCTCCGGAGCCACCGTTCGGGTGACGTCCTCGGGCTTGGGCTGCCCCGAATGGCCGCGCTGCACCGAGGACAGTTTCGTTCCCGTCGGCACCGACCACGCCACCCTGAACGCGGCCATCGAGTTCGGCAACCGCACACTGACGTTCCTCGTGCTGGCCGTCGGCGTCATCGTGTTCGTGGCGAGCATGCGTCTACGGCCCCGGCGCCCGGACCTACGCCGGCTGGCCGGCATCATCCCGCTCGGAGTCCTCGGTCAGGGCGTCCTCGGGGGTGTCACCGTCCTGACGGGGCTTCACCCGGCGTCGGTCGCCGCGCACTTCCTCCTGTCCAGCCTGGTCGTCGTCCTCACGGTCGCTTACTACGTACGGTGCCGGGAGCCACGTGGCCGGCTGCAGCGCACCGTCCCGCCCGTGACCCGGAGCATCGCCACCGTCATGGTGCCGC
Organism: Haloactinospora alba; assembly: GCF_006717075.1. NCBI lineage: Bacteria > Bacillati > Actinomycetota > Actinomycetes > Streptosporangiales > Nocardiopsidaceae > Haloactinospora > Haloactinospora alba. The sequence continues at coordinate 1,400,853 of NZ_VFQC01000001.1, read as the reverse complement.
TGGGGTTCCTCCTGCTCGCCGCGGGAACCGTCGTCACGGGAACCGGTCCCCACGGAGGGGACGCCGAAGCCCCGCGCTGGGGGTTCGATCCCCTGATCGCCACCCGGGTCCACTCCGGTCTGGCATGGGCGGTGCTGCTGGGCGCCCTCGCCCTCGTCCTCCTCCTGTCCCGCACCGAAGCGCCGCGCGAGGCCCGTGTCGCTTCCCGGCTGTTGGCTGCCGCCGTGCTGGCGCAGGGGGCGCTCGGGTACACGCAGTACGCGCTCGCCCTTCCGCAGGGCCTGGTCGTGTTGCACGTGCTGGGATCGGCTCTGGTGTGGGTCGCGGTACTGCGGGTGTACTTCGCCACCGCGCGCCGGACCGAGCGGTCCTCCGGCGGCGGGTACCGCCCACCGCAGGAACACGGCAGCGGCCACCGGCTCCGTTCGTAGCCGGACCTCCGGTTACCGGGACGGTTGCTCCCCATCGCCGGGCTGCTTGTCGTCCGGCTGCCCCTCGGAAGCGTCCGGCTGCCCCTCGGAGGCCCGGGCCTGCCGCTGCGCCTGAGCCGCAGCGATGACGCGGGCGAAGTCCGCACGTTGCAGGAAGCCGGAGTCGGTCGTCTTGTGCGCCCACTCCGGGGCGACCGGCTGCTGCGTGCGTCCGGCGAACGCGTCCCGGGCGACGTGCATGAGCGCGAGGAACGAGTCGCGGTGGTACTCCCAGTTGCTGCGCGCCACGCCCCGTTCCAGCCGCTGGTGCAACAGCGCCAGTTCGGTCGCGGCGAGCTGGTAGTCCTTCATCGCCGAACGGCCGCGCTGTCCGGCGTTGCGCTGCGCCCACCTGCGCGCTCCGCGCCTGCCCTTGATCGAACTGAGCATCCGGATGTCGGGCGGTTCCACCAGCCCCGTACTGATGTAGGGCGGTAGGTAGTGCGCGATGGCCGCTACCTGCTGGTGCCGGTCCTGGATCGCTATCACGACGATCGACAGCAGGACGAAGAACAGCAGGACGTAGGCCACCCCGAAACCGCCCCAGCCGAACTGCGAGGCGCCGTTCCACATCCCGTGCAGCAGCACGGCCGCGAACCAGCCGACGACGGGAGCGGCGAAGCGCAGTGTTCCCCGGCTCATGGCCGCGTGGGCGATGCCGATCCCGATCATCGCCGTGTAGAGGGGGTGGCCGAACGGTGACACCAACCCGCGCAGCACGAACGAGAACACCAGCCCGAACAGTCCTTCCTCGAAGAAGGACTGCAGGAAGTACAGCACGTTCTCGGTGAAGGCGAAACCAGTGGCCACCATGCCCGCGTAGATGACCCCGTCGGTGAAGGAGTCGATCTCCCAGCGGCGTCGCCACAGCAGGAAGAGCAGCACCATCCCCTTGGCGCTCTCCTCCACGACGGGGGCTCCGACCGCGGTGTTGACGAAGGTTCCCAGGTCGGCACCGAACATGGGGACCATCCACAGTTCCAGACCGACCGTGTTCAACAGGTAGGAGACCACCACCGCGACCCCCGCCCCCCACAGGAAGGAGAAGATCATCATCGACGGTGGTTCGGGTTCCAACCGGTCGAGCAGCAGGATCAGCGGCACCAGGATCGCGACCGGTATCACCGCCGCGACCACGCTGATGAGGAACCCGATGACGCCGGTGACCCCGCCGCTGGCCAGGCCCGCCCAGAGCAGGTACCCAAGCATCCCCAGGGCGCACAGGACGCTGACGACGATGCCGATCGTGATCGATATGGAGTACCGCCCTGGCCTGCGCCCCTCCAGGATGGCTTTCGGATCGAGTGCGGGCATAGGCTCAGATCGTAACCCGTGTACTGCTCAGGGAGCATCGCGCCCCACCGGCGTTCCCGTGTCCGGTGGGAATGGCAGTCGGTGCCCGTGGTGCCCGGACAGGTCCTAGCCCAGCACCCCCGCCAGCAGGGGATCGATGGTGACCGCCGAGAAGAGCAGGGCCAGGTAGGCGTTGGAAAGGTGGAAGAACCCCATCGTCTTGAGGTGGTGGCCGGTGACCCCGGCCCGGACCCGCCCCAACAGGCGGTGCGCCTGCACCAGTAGCAGCGCGCCGAGCACGGTGGCCACGAGCGGGTAGAACAGCGTCGTCTGCGCGACCGGCCAGAGCAGCAGGGACAATGCGACCGTCGCCCAGCTGTAGAGGACGCACTCCAGCAGGACCCGGTGCTCTCCTGCGACCACGGGCAGCATGGGGACGTTGGCGGCGGCGTAGTCCTCGCGGTAGCGCATCGCCAGCGCCCACGTGTGCGGTGGCGTCCAGAAGAACACGACGAGGAACAGGACGAGGGGTGCCCAGTCGAGCCGTTCTGTGATCGCGGCCCATCCGATCAGTACCGGCATGCAGCCCGCGATGCCGCCCCACACCACGTTCTGCGTGGTGCGCCGTTTGAGCAGCATCGTGTAGACGAAGACGTAGAACAGGATGGCGGCGAGGGAGAGCGCGGCCGACAGCCAGTTCACGAACAGCGCGAACCCCGCTGTCGACGCGACAGCCAGCACGAGACCGTACACCAGCGCACCACGCGGCGTTACCTGGTGCATCGCCACGGGACGTCGCCGTGTGCGCCGCATCTCCTGGTCGATGTCGCGGTCGAGATAGCAGTTGATGGCGTTGGCACTCGCCGCCGACATGCTCCCGAAGACGAGCGTCATCACGGCCACCCCGAGGGGAGGAACCCCGTCGGCGGCGACGAACATCACCGGGATCGTGGTGATGAGCAGCAACTCGATAACGCGGGGCTTGGACAGGGCCACGTAGGCCCGAGCGTAGTCTCCCAGCGCCGCGACACGGGTACGCGCCTCGGGACGTTCCCTGGCGCCGTCCCGGGTCTGTGGCGTTTCCTGCACGGACTGACTCACCGGGCTCATCGGGATCACCGCCGCCGGGTCAAGGGTCGGGCGCTGCCCTTCCGGGCACACTCCAGGACTGCCGTCTCACCAGTCATCCGTATTACGGACACAGCCACGCCGAACCTCAAACCGGGATAGGAATTGTCACTAGTTCGCCACAGCGGATCGCGGTCGTTCCCGACGTCACGCCAGAGTTCCACAATCCCTGTCAACGACATACTGTAGTACTTTTGGTCAGCCGCGCGCCCCCGGGGCGGCGCGACCGCACAAAACCCGTCATGCGCTGCACGAACAACGCACTCGCAACAACACGGGTGCTGCCGCCCGTGCCGGCGAACCGCGTTGCAGGCTCCCACATCCTGATCTCGGACACATAACCTGGCACGCTCCCCACAACCACGCGCCGCACCGGCACCGGAGCTCACAGCGCGTTATGACGTGACGAACACGCCCGCCGACGGCATTCAACGATAGGCTTCTTGTGGTCCGCACTGTCGTGTTGCCAGGAAGGGTCCCGTGCAGCGGGCGAACCGGAGGCCGTGTCATTTCCCTCCACACGGCTCGCACGGCAGGGCGTTACGACCGTGGACAACCTCACATTCACGATCCCCGGCCGGGTGGCGCCCGGACCTGAACCGGATGCGCGAAAGGAGCCCTGATCCCGCGTGAACACCAACGCCCCGACAACCTCCCTCGAATGGTCGGACACCGACCAGCGCGCCGTCGACGTGGCCCGTGCCCTGGCGATGGACGCGGTGGAGGAGGCCGGCTCCGGACACCCCGGTGCTGCCATGAGCCTGGCCCCCGCCGCTTACCTCCTGTTCCAGAAGCTCATGCGGCATGACCCCAACGACCCCTCCTGGCTGGGCCGGGACCGGTTCGTCCTGTCGTGCGGCCACTCCAGCCTCACCCTCTACATCCAGCTCTACCTCTCCGGTTACGGACTCAGGCTCGAGGACCTCAAAGGCCTGCGCCAGTGGGACAGCCTCACCCCGGGGCATCCCGAGCACGGTCACACCCCCGGCGTGGAGACCACGACCGGACCGTTGGGGCAGGGCCTCGGCAACGCTGTCGGCATGGCCATGGCGGCCCGCCGCGAGCTCGGCCTGTTCCACCCGGAGGCGGCCCCCGGGGAGAGTCCCTTCGACCACTTCGTCTACGCGTTCTGCTCCGACGGGGACGTCCAGGAAGGCGTGAGCCACGAGGCCAGCGCCCTGGCGGGCACGCAGAAGCTGGGCAATCTCATCGTGGTCTACGACGACAACCACATCTCGATCGAGGACGACACCCAGGTCGCCCACTCCGAGGACGTGGCGGCTCGGTACACCGCCTACGGCTGGCACGTCCAGGAGATCGACTGGACCGCGAACGGTTCCTACCACGAGGACGTCGCCGCCCTCCACAGTGCGGTACTGGCGGCCCAGGCCGAGACGGAACGCCCCTCGTTCATCCGGCTGCGGACCATCATCGGGTGGCCCGCTCCCAACAAGCAGAACACCGGCGCCGCGCACGGTGCCGCGTTGGGCGCCGAGGAGGTGGCCGCCACCAAACGCGTCCTGGGACTGGACCCCCAGGCGCGGTTCGACGTTCCCGAGGACGTGCTCAACCACACCCGTGTCGCCATCGAGCGCGGCAGGGAGATGCACTCCGCCTGGGACGTGGAGCTGGAAAGCTGGCGGGCCGACGGGGGATCGCGCGCCGAACTGTTCGACCGGCTGCAGAAGGGCGAGCTTCCGGAGGGCTGGGAGAAGAACCTCCCGGTCTTCGACACCAGCGAGAAAGGCGTGGCCACCCGGAAAGCCAGCGGAGAGGTCCTGAGTTCCGTCGCTCCGGTCCTGCCCGAACTGTGGGGAGGATCGGCGGACCTGGCCGGCTCCAACAACACCACTCCCAAGGACGAGCCCTCGTTCCTGCCGGAGGAGTACTCCACCAAGATGTTCTCCGGGGACCGGTTCGGTCGGGTCCTGCACTTCGGCGTGCGCGAACACGGTATGGGAGCCGTGCTCAACGGTATGGCGCTGCACGGACCCACCCGGCCGTACGGCGGCACGTTCCTGGTGTTCAGTGACTACATGCGCCCGGCGGTCCGGCTGGCGGCACTGATGAAGCTGCCCGTCACCTACGTGTGGACGCACGACTCGATCGGGTTGGGCGAGGACGGACCGACCCACCAGCCCGTCGAACAGCTGTGGGCCCTGCGGGCCATCCCCGGCCTGGACGTCGTCCGTCCGGCCGACGCCAACGAGACCGTGGTGGCGTGGCGCACCATCCTGCAGAACGGGCAACGTCCGGCTGCGCTCGCGCTGACCCGGCAGAACGTCCCCACGCTCGACCGGCAGGAGCTGGCGGACGCCGAGGGGGCGGCCAACGGCGGATACGTGCTCGCCGAGGCCGGAAACGGCTCCCCCTCGGCTCTCATCATCGCGACGGGCAGCGAGGTCGACATCGCCCTGCGGGCCCGACGTGAGCTGGAGGCCGGCGGAACACCCACCCGGGTGATCTCCATGCCGAGCGTGGAATGGTTCCGCGCTCAGGACGAGTCCTACCGGAGACAGGTACTTCCCCCCTCGGTACGCGCGCGCGTGTCGGTGGAGGCCGGGACCGGTCTGGGATGGCGCGAGTTCCTCGGCGAGGCCGGCGTGGCAGTGGAGCTGGACCACTTCGGCGCCTCCGCTCCGTACCAGACGCTGTACCAACAGTTCGGTCTCACCCCGGAACACGTCGCCGCTGCGGTGCGCACGAGCCTCGCCAACGTCAACAACGACAGCGGCGCGGGAACCGGAGACTGAGCGCACAGACCCTACGTCGCTCCGGCCGCAACGACGGGTAGGGGACGGGCGAGACAGCACAACACACCGCTGTTCGGGAACCGGTCGGCGGCCACTGGTTCCGCTGCAGCAGCCGATACGCAAGAGCGAGGTTAGAGGCCATGGTGAATCCGCTTCGGGAACTGTCCGATCAGGGAGTCGCAGTCTGGATGGACGACATCAGCAGAGAGCGACTGCACTCCGGCAACCTCGCAGAACTGGTCTCGTCCCGTTCCCTGGTCGGTGTCACCTCCAACCCGACGATATTCGAGAAGGCCCTCAAGGAGGGAACAGCTTACGACGACCAGCTCCACGACCTCGCACTGCGCGGTGTCTCGGTCGGCGAGGCGGCCCGGGCCATCACCACCTACGACATCCGGTGGGCCGCGGATGTACTGCGTCCCGTCTACGAGGCCACCGGCGGTGTCGACGGCCGGGTCTCACTGGAGGTGGACCCCCGGCTGGCCTACCACACCGAACGCACGGTGGCCGAGGCCCGAGCACTGTGGTGGGCGGTGGACCGCCCCAACGTGTTCATCAAGATTCCCGCCACCGTGGAGGGACTTCCCGCCATCACCCAGGCACTCTCCGAGGGGATCAGTGTCAACGTCACGCTGATCTTCTCGTTGGACCGCTACCGTAGCGTCATCGAGGCGTTCATGGCCGGAATGGAGCAGGCGGGCCGCAACGGCCACGACCTTTCCGCGATCCAGTCGGTCGCCTCGTTCTTCGTGAGCCGGGTGGACACCGAAGTCGACAGGAGGCTGGCCGACATCGGAACGCAGGAGGCGGCCGAGCTGCAGGGACGGGCCGCTATCGCGAACGCCCGTCTGGCTTACGAAGCCCACGAGGAGGCGCTCGCCTCACAACGGTGGGCGGCTCTCTCCGCTTCCGGGGCGGCACCGCAACGGCCCCTGTGGGCCTCAACCGGCGTCAAGGACCCGAACTACGACGACACCCGCTACGTCGTGGGGCTGGTCGCTCCCGGAACCGTGAACACCATGCCGGAGGCGACGCTGGAGGCGGTCGCCGAACACGGCGATATCACCGGTGACACCGTTCGGGACGGCTATGCTCAGGCCCGGGCCGACATGCAAGCCATCGCCGAGGCCGGCGTGGATCTGGATGACGTGGTCAAGGTACTGGAGGACGAAGGCGTCAAGAAGTTCGAGACGTCCTGGGAAGGGTTCCTGGACGGTGTCGCGCAGCGGATCGGCAGCACCGAGTGACGGGGTTTCCGCCGGGTAGGAGGAACCGGGCGGAAACCGGGTACCGCCGCGCGACACGGACACGCGCCGGGATCCTCCCGGCGCGTGCCGGACAATTTCACTACGTTGGATACTGTGCGAACTCACTGGGAAGGGCCGGTCACTGTGGGCACTGAGCAGGTCAACGCCACGAACCTCACCGTCCATGTGCGCGATGCCGCGCGTGACGCCGCCGAGGAGGCGGCGAAGACGCTCGTCGCGGACGGGGTGCCCCAGCGGTTAGCCGCCAAGGACGCGGAGTTGTGGGGGCCCCGAGCGGCGGAGGAGGCGGCGGTGCGCCTCGGCTGGCTCGATCTCCCCCAGAGCTCGCGCGCCTTCCTTCCGGAGCTGGAGGAGCTGGCCCAGCAGTTGCGCTCCAGCGGGCTGGACCGGGTGGTACTGGCCGGCATGGGCGGCTCGTCGCTCGCCCCCGAGGTTATCGCCGCCAACCGCGGCCGTGAACTCGTGACCCTGGACACCACCGACCCGGACCAGGTGCGCGGGGTACTGAACCACGGGATCGACCGCACCGTCATGGTGGTGTCCTCCAAGAGCGGGGGCACCGTGGAGACGGACAGCCACCGGCGCGCTTTCGAACAGGCGTGTTCCGAGGCGGGGATCGACCCCGCCGAACGCGTCGTGGTGGTCACCGACCCGGGGTCGCCACTGGCGGAGTTGGCAACCGAGCGCGGGTACCGCACGTTCCTCGCCGACCCCAACGTGGGCGGCCGCTACAGCGCGTTGAGCGCGTTCGGTCTGGTGCCCTCGGCCCTGGTGGGAGTGGATGTCGCCGCCCTCCTGGACGAGGCCCAGGAACTGGTTCCGTCGCTGGCCGCGGAGACGGGGAACCCGGCCCTGTGGCTCGGCGCGGCTCTGGGCGGGTTCACCGGACACGACAAGGTGGTGCTGACAGGCCCCTCCCCCACCGGGTTCGGGGAGTGGATCGAACAACTGCTGGCCGAGTCCACGGGCAAGGAGGGAACCGGCCTTCTCCCCGTCGTGGTGGGAAGTCCCCACTCTCCCGGGTTCGCTCCGGCGTCCGACTCCCACCTCGTGGCGTTCTCGGAATCGCACCAGGAGGTCTCGGAGCTGGCCGACACGACGGTGACCGGCCCGCTTGGCGCCCAGTTCCTGGCGTGGGAGTACGCGACCGCTGTCGCTGGACGGCTGTTGGGGATCGACCCGTTCGACCAACCCAACGTCCAGGAGTCCAAGGACAACACGAAACGGCTGCTGTCGTCCGCGGATCCGCTGCCGACCGGCGAACCACTGCTGGCGGAAGGCGCGGTCGACGTGTACACCACCGACACGAACCCCGCGCTGCTGTCCGCCGAGGACGACCTGGCCGTGGTGCTGCGCAAGCTCCTCCAGGCGGTTCCGGAGGGCGGCTACCTCGCCGTTCTCGCCTACCTGGACCGGGAGGGGGATTCCCGGGCCGTCCGGCTGCGGGAGGACCTCGCCGCTCTGACACCGAGTCCCGTGACGTTCGGATGGGGGCCGCGCTTCCTCCACTCGACCGGCCAGTACCACAAGGGCGGCCCGCAGAACGGCGCGTTCCTGCAGATCACCGGGGAAAGCGAGGAGGACCTGCGTATACCGGGAGTCTCCCACACCTTCGGTCAGCTGCAATTGGCCCAGGCGCTCGGGGACTTCGGCGCCCTGGGCTCCCGGGAACGACCCGCCGTACGGCTGCACCTGCGCGAGCGCGGCGCTGGCATAGCCCAGATACGCGCGGCCGCGGACCGCGTCCGCCCCTGAACGGCGGTCGGACGCGCACCCCACCCTTTACGGACGAGGGAGGACGTCAAGTGAAAGAGCCGGTGATGCCAGGCGCGGTTCCGAACCCGTTGCGCAACGAATCGGACCGGCGGCTGCCACGCGTCGCCGGGCCGAGCGTGTTCGTACTGTTCGGAGCCACGGGCGACCTCGCGCAGAAGAAGCTGCTGCCGGCCATATACGACCTGACCAACCGCGGTCTGCTGCCGCCCGGCTTCGGACTGGTGGGTTTCGCGCGCCGGGAATGGAGCCACGAGGGATTCGCCGAACAGGCGAAGGAGGCCGTCCGGGCCCACGCCCGCACCTCTTTCCAGGAGGACGTGTGGCAGCAGCTGAGCGAGGGTATCCGTTTCGTCTCCGGGGAGCTCACCGACGACGAGGCGTTCGACGAGCTCGCCCGCACCGTACGGGAACTGGACGAGAGCCGCGGCACGGGAGGTAACTACGCCTTCTACCTGTCGCTTCCGCCCAAGCTGTTCTCCACTGTGACGCGGCAGCTGAAGCGCTCCGGTCTCGCCGAGTCCCGCGAGGGCGCCTGGCGGAGGCTCGTCATCGAGAAGCCGTTCGGTCACGACCTGGAGAGCGCTCGGGAGCTCAACGCCGTTGTCGACGACGTGTTCCCACCGCATTCCGTGTTCCGGATCGACCACTACCTGGGCAAGGAAACAGTCCAGAACATCATGGCGCTGCGGTTCGCGAACACCCTGTTCGAGCCGCTGTGGAACCGCAACTACGTGGACCACGTGCAGATCACCATGGCGGAGGACATCGGTGTCGGAGGCCGGGCCGGGTACTACGACGGGATCGGTGCGGCGCGCGACGTCATACAGAACCACCTTCTGCAGCTCCTGGCCCTCGTCGCGATGGAGGAACCGGTCTCCTTCGCCCCTGACGCGATCCGAGCGGAGAAGGAGAAGGTCCTCTCGGCGGTCACGCTGCCACCCGACCTCGCCACGGGCACCGCACGCGGCCAGTACGCCGGCGGGTGGCAGGGGGGTGTGCGAGTGAGCAGCTACCTGGAGGAGGAGGGTATCCCGCCGGACTCCACCACCGAGACCTACGCCGCGATGAAGCTCGGCGTCAACAGCCGCAGATGGGCCGGGGTGCCGTTCTACCTCCGCACCGGCAAACGCCTGGGGCGCAGGGTGACCGAAGTGGCCCTGGTCTTCCAGCGGGCCCCGCACCAGGTGTTCAGCCAGAACGCCGTCGAGGAACTCGGCCAGAACGCGCTCGTGCTGCGTATCCAGCCGGATGAGGGCGTCACCCTGCGGTTCGGTTCCAAGGTCCCCGGATCGGCCATGGAGGTCCGCGACGTGACCATGGACTTCGCCTACGGCCACTCCTTCACCGAGTCGAGTCCGGAGGCCTACGAACGGCTGATCCTGGACGTTCTCATCGGGGACCCGCCGCTGTTCCCCCGCCAGGAGGAAGTGGAACTGTCCTGGAAGATCCTCGACCCTGTCGAGGAGTTCTGGGCCAAGGGTTCCGCCCCGGAGCAGTACGGGGCGGGAACGTGGGGGCCGCCCTCGGCGCACGCGCTGCTCAACCGGGACGGACGCCAGTGGAGACGCCCGTGAGGAGCGCGGCTCCTGCCCCACCCCGCCGGAGCCCGGCGGGAGACCTGCTGCGGCCGGATGGCCACGACCCTGTTGCCAGGGGGAGCACATGACCCTGTACCTTCCGCGCACCACCACGTCGCAGATCACCGAAGCCCTCACGGCGGAGCGGCACAGCGTGGGCGGTGGCGCGATGAACATCGTCCTGACCCTGGTCATCGTCACTGACGAGGCCGACCACTACGACGCGGTGCGCGCCGCGACGGAGGTCGGGCGGGAGCACCCCTCCCGCATCCTGGCTCTCATCCGTCGCGATCCGGAGGCGGAACCCGCGATCGACGCCGAGATCCGCCGTCCCGGAACCTCCGGCCCCGGGGAGGCGCTGCTGCTCCGGCTGTACGGACCGTTGGGCGAGCATCCCGACTCCGTGGTGACCCCGCTCCTCGTCCCGGACACTCCCGTGGTGGCCTGGTGGCCGGGCCAGGGGCCGGTGGAGCCCGCAGCCGACCCGGTGGGAAGGCTCGCCAACCGGCGCATCACCGACGCGCTTCGCGCGCCTGACCCGCTCGGGGACCTGGTTACCCGTATCCAGCACTACCAGCCGGGGGACACCGACCTCACCTGGACCCGGCTCACACCCTGGCGCTCCCTGCTGGCCAGCACCATGGACCAGCCGTGCGGCTGGGTCACCGGCGCCACGGTGGTCGGGGAACCGTACTACCCCAGTACTGACCTGCTCGCCGCCTGGCTGTCCGAACAACTCGATGTGGACGTACAACGCGAGGAGTCCGACGGCCCCGGCATCACCAGCGCCACTCTCACGACCGACTGCGGGGACATCTCCATCAACCGGCGTGACGGACGGGTCGCCGTGCTCTCCTGGCCCAACCAGCCCGACCAGACCGTCGCGCTCTCCCGGCGGCGCGCCTCCGAAGCGCTAGCGGAGGAACTGCGCCGCCTCGACGCCGACGAGATCTACGAAAGCACGGCCAAACACGTCGGCCGGCTGGCCAACCGAACGGAGGCCAACGCGTGACACCATCCGACGCCAGCGTGCGGGTACACGCCGATGCCGAGCTGCTCGCGAAGAGCGTGGCGGCGCGCCTCATCACACGTCTGGTGGACGCCCAGGCGGAGCGGGGCTCGGCGTGTGTCGCACTCACGGGTGGGGGGATCGGCACCGCCGTACTGCGGGAGGTCGCCACCGCTCCGGCCCGGGACGCCGTGGACTGGCGTCGACTGGACGTGTGGTGGAGCGACGAGCGTTTCCTTCCCACGGGGGACGCGGAACGCAACGAGACGGCCGCTCGCTCCGCCCTGCTGGACCATGTCAACGTGGATCCGGAACGCGTCCACCCCATGCCGGCACCGGGCGGCTCGTACGGGGACGATCCGGCTGGCGGCGCGCAACGTTACGCTTCCGCTCTCCGCGAGGCGGCCGGGGAGAGCGCTGGTTTCCCGCGGTTCGACGTCTGCCTCCTCGGCGTCGGACCGGACGCCCACGTCGCCTCGTTGTTCCCCGACCATTCCGCGTCGCGGGAGGAGGATCAGCTTGCGGTGGCGCTCCGGGACGCACCGAAGCCTCCACCGCAGCGGGTGACGTTGACGTTCCCGGTGCTCCGCGGTGCGCGCGAGGTATGGCTGGTGGCCTCCGGCGGGGAGAAGGCCGACGCCGTGGCACGGTCCCTCGACAGCACCGCGGGCGGGGCGCACGTCCCTGCCGCGGGCGCGCGCGGGAGCGAGCGCACCCTGCTCCTGGTCGACCGTCCCGCCGCGCGCAAGCTTCCCCCCGCGTTCACCGCGCCGAGCGTAGCTTAGGTCCTGTTCGGTGGGTGTTCCTCACCGGAGCGCGCTGGCGGTACGGAGCCACGGAAGCCCGCGGGTGACCCCGCACCCGGGCGCCGGAAGCCGCCCGTTGCCCGACCCGGCTGGCGCAGGGCCACCCGAGCCCCGGAAAGGATCGGATCGCAGCGCGTTGGGATGGAACCGTACGCTCCCGCGCGGTATCCAACAGGGCATGAGCGAACTTACCTGTCCGAAGTGTCCCGGTAGCCTTTCCACCCAGACCCTCGTCGGGGTCACGATCGACCAGTGCGGGGAGTGCAGGGGCATATTCCTCGACCGCGGCGAGCTGGAGGAGCTCATCGAGGCCGAGCACAAGTGGAGTCAGGGGCAGGACCCCGAGGACACCAGGGGACGGCGCCGTCGCGACGATGGCCCCGACTCCTACGAGCCCAGCGAGTACCAGGGAGAGCGCCGCAAGGTGGAGAAGGACTTCCTCGACGAGATCTTCGATTGAATCCTCTCCCGCCTGAAGGCGGGAGATTCCTGGCTCAGGCTGCCTGGCCGTCCATCGGACGCCCAGGGCTCACGCCATCGTCACCAGCCGGGACGAAACCTGCCCGGTCCAGCATCACGCGTGCGGAGTTCTTGTCCCGGGGCCGGGACACTCCGCACGCGGTGCAGGTGTAGGTGCGTTCGGACAGCGGCAGCCGGTGCGTGGTTCTTGCCCCGCACTGTCCGCAATCCATCGTCGTGTGCGCCGGGTCGACCAGCCGCACATCCCGGCCGTGTTTCCGGCCCAACGCCACGAGTTCGTGCTTGGTCGCGCCGATCGCCGCATCGGCGGCCTTGCGCGCCATGGTGGTCTTGGCGAGAAACGTCGGTTTGAAGTCCTCCACCGCCACCCGGTCATGGTCGCGCACCACGTGCTTGGCCCACTTGCGCCCGTCGTCTTGGCGTTTCCGGGCGGCTTTGCGGTGTTGTTTCGCCGCCGCCTGTTGAGCCTTGCGGTAGCCACGCGTCTGCGGTTTCCCTTTCGGACGGCGCCGCCGGGCCATCATCCGCTGGTACCGGGTGAGTTTCGCCTGCGCGGCTTTGCCGTGCTGCGCGTGCGGCAAGTCGTGCGCGTCGCTGGTGGTGGTGGCGGTTTCGGTCACACCCCAGCCCACACCGAGTGCCTGGCCGGTATCCGGCAACGGTTTTGTGTCCGCGTGCACGACGAACGAGGCGTACCAGTGGCCCAGCGTGTCACGGTACACGCGCACGCTCGACGGGGTGGCGGGCAGGTCCCGCGACCACACCGGGCGCACCTCGATGCCGCCAGCCAGCCGAAGTCGCCGCCCGCGCAGGGAGAACCCGCGCTGGGTGTAGTTCAACGACGGCCCGGCCTGCTGCTTCTTCTTGAACTTCGGCATCCCGGCCCGGCGAGGCTGCGGCACCCGCTCGGCTCGGTCCTTTACTGCTTTGGCTTTGGACCGGCCGAAGTCGCGGATGATCTGCTGCTGCGGCACTGAGCTACCATCGCGCAGCCACGGCATCGTCGCGCGAGCTTGGGTCAGCATCTTGTCCAGCGCCGACGGGCCGACCGGCCGCAGGGGACTCATCCCCGGGGTATCACTCCGGGACCGAGCCGGCACCGCCCGCGTCGCGCCGGGCGGCACGCCGCCGCCTACCCCACGGAGTGAACCGGTCGAGAGCGAAACCGCCGCCGGTGAATCCAAGCGCCAGGGCACCAGCCCCCAGCGACAGTGGCAGCTCCGCTCCGCCCTCTCCGGTCAGGGGGGCGCCCATGGCGAAGTGGCCGAAGTAGGAGGCGAGGGCCATGTGCACGGCCAGGAGAACCCCGGTCACGGGCAGCACCGCACCCAGGAGCAGTGTGATCCCGCCTCCGAACTCGATGACCATGGCCACGACCGCGGCCACGGTCGGGTAGGGAACGTCCATGGGCGCCATCACCTGGGTTGCGGTGGCGTCGACGCCCATGTCGATCTTCTCCCACCCGTGGACGATGAGGATGATCCCGATGACGATCCGGGCGATGAGCGTCACCGTGTCGGCGAGCCAGCTCTTCGTGGGTTGCGTCGAACCTGGCATTGTCTCTCTCACTGTCTCGTCTGCAGCGCCGATCGCGTTGCGGGGCGGCGGCTAGTTACGGCATGGGATTCCAGCCAAACAGACGAATTCTTCGTTGGAAAACAGGTTGGGTGCGTGTAACCCCGGTGGCGCACGGAATCCGGAACGGACGTCACACCGCCCGAGCGCCGGTGGCCCCACGCGGCATGCGCGAAACTTCGCTAGGATCCCGAATGGGACACGGCACCGCTTCACGGGATACGTCCTGCACAGCGGCCTTTCGCCTTCGAACGCGTGTATGATTCTCCTGTACGTACCCATATCGACGAGCGAAGGGATGCCATCGCCGTGGTCACCGAGGTCTTCACGCGCAAATACTGCGACCCGCACGCCATCCGCGACGAGAAGGTCGAGGCGACCGACGTCATCCAGTTCGCCTGGGAAGGCGCGATCCGCGAGGTCGACACCTGCAGCGAGTGCAAGCAGGAGCACGATGCCCGTTATGAGCCGCTGGTCGATTACTCCCGCCCGGTGAAGAAACGTCGCGCCACGAAGAAGAGCGACCAGAAGGCCGAGTCGGCAGGAGAGCAGAACACCACGGACGGGCAGGCGGAGGAGACCGCCGACAGCTGAGTGCCACCCCGCGTATGAGCGGCGGCGTCCGGACGGGCGCCGCCGCTCGTGTTTTCGTGGGGTCAGCGGTACTGGAGCGCCCACCCTTCCGTGGCGTACACCGCCGCCACACGACCTGGGTGGTTCGTCCGGAACGCGCCGAGCTTAATCCCTGGTTTTAGTAACACTAAGAACCTCGGTAAGATCTCGCGACGACATTAACCCCAGCCGCCCCATCAGGGGCAAAAACGGGCGTGGAGCCGCCATTGAGTACGTTCCAGCAGAGGATCCCCCCACACAGCGGGGTTGCTCGCTCCTCCGTGTCCGCGCGCACCGCGTTCTTCCACCGCGGTGGTATCCGTCGCGAAACACGCCACCGGCTTCCCACCGCCCGCATCCCCCGTCTGCGTTCCGCAACCGGAACCCCGGTCAGGAAGGCCGCATCACCGGGGCGGCCGCACGGCGTCCGGCCGCGCAGTGCCAGCGTCCGCCCGTACACATCGCGGACGGAGACCTGACACGTTCCCGTCACCAGAAGCGGGGAACGACGTCCTACTGCTGACACACCCCGCTGCCGGTATCACCGCGCATCACCTCGAACGATCAAGGAGTCCCGGATATGGCACAACAACCCCGCGAGCAGTGGGGGACCCGGGCAGGGTTCCTGCTCGCGGCGATCGGATCGGCCATCGGCCTGGGCAACATCTGGCGGTTCCCCTACATTGCATACGACAATGGCGGCGGCGCTTTCATCGTGCCCTACCTGATCGCCCTGCTCACTGCCGGCATCCCCCTGCTCATCCTCTCCTACGCGATCGGCCACCGGTTCCGCGCGTCCCCGCCGGCGGCGTTCCGCCAGCTCTCCCGGCCAGCCGAGGCGATCGGGTGGTGGCAGGTCCTCATCTCCTTCGTGATCGCCGTCTACTACGCGGTCATCATCGCCTGGGCGGTGCGCTACGCCGGGTTCTCCCTGGGCCAGCAGTGGGGGGATGACACCGAGGCCTTCATGGTGCAGGACTTCCTGCAGACCTCCGACCCGGGAGGTATCTCCTCCTACATACCGGGCATCACCGTGCCGCTGGTCGCGGTGTGGGTGCTCGTGCTCCTCGTGCTCTGCTTCGGTATCCGGCGCGGTATCGAGTGGGCGAACAAGATCTTCATCCCGCTGCTCGTCGTGCTCTTCGGTGTCCTCGTCGTGCGGGCGCTGTTCCTCGACGGAGCGGCCGAGGGGCTCAACGCCCTCTTCCAGCCGCAGTGGTCGGAGATCACGAACAGCGGAGTCTGGGTCGCCGCCTACGGCCAGATCTTCTTCTCCCTGTCCATCGGCTTCGGCATCATGGTCACCTACGCCTCGTACCTGCGCCGCCGCTCCGACCTGCCGGGATCCGCTCTGGTGGCCGGCCTCGCCAACAGCTCGTTCGAGCTGCTGGCGGGCATCGGTGTGTTCGCGACCCTGGGCTTCATGGCCACCACCAGCGAGGCGGGCATCCTCGACCTGATCGGTGAGGGCGGGGTCGGCCTCGCCTTCATGGCCTTCCCGGAGATCATCTCCAACATGCCGTTCGGCGCGGACGTCTTCGGACTGCTGTTCTTCGTGTCCCTGGTGATCGCCGGGCTGTCCTCGCTGATCAGCATCGTGCAGGTGGTCGTGTCGGCGGTGCAGGACCGCACCGGCATGGGACGGGTCCCCGCGGTACTCACGGGCGGCGGCCTCGCCGCGGTAGTGTCCATCGGCCTGTTCCCCACCGACCAGGGGCTCAACATCCTGGACACCGCGGACAACTTCATCAACAACTACGGCATCGCGTTGGCGTCGCTGGTGCTGGTCGTCGTGGTCTCCTGGCTGCTGCGCCGCCTGCCCATGCTGCAGGCCCACGCGCAGCGGTACTCCTCCATCAGCCTCGCCGGCTGGTGGAAGGTGTGCCTCGGCCTGGTCACCCCCGTGATCCTGGGTGTGATGCTGTGGCAGAACCTGCAGACCGACCTCGCCGAAACGTACGGAGGGTATCCCGAAGCGTTCGTTAACTCCATGGGCTGGGGTGTGGCCATCGGCGCGGTCGTCCTCGCCATCGTTCTCTCGCTGCTTCCCTGGAAGAACGCACCGACCGGTACCGCCTCCGCCGACCAGGACGAGTCCGGCGCCGGAGAGGAAGGGAAATCCTGATGAGCACAAGCGCCATCGTGATGATGATCGTCGCCATCGGCATCGTGTGGGGCGGTCTGGCCGCGGCCATCATCCAGTTGCGTCGACACCCGGAACAACCCGAGCCCGAGGGCTCCGAGTAGGGTAGCCGCGGGGCACGTGCGGTGCCGGGTCCACAGCGTGGGTCCGGCACCGCACGTATGCTGCCTCCGGCACGTACTCCGCACGGCGGTGTAGGTTCACGCACCACTACCCCAGACAAGGCGACCCGTCATTGAGTATCTGGCGCACGAAAAGCATCGAACAGTCGATCCGGGACACCGACGAGCCGGGTCACCGCCTCCGGAAGGATCTCAACGCCTTCGACCTCATGATCTTCGGCGTCGGGGTCATCATCGGTGCCGGGATCTTCGTCGTCACGGGCAACCAGGCCGCGGAGAACGCGGGGCCGAGCGTGGTGCTCGCCTTCCTCATCGCCGGACTGGTGTGCGCCCTGGCCGGGATGTGCTACGCCGAGTTCGCCTCCACCGTTCCGGTCGCCGGCAGCGCCTACACCTTCAGCTACGCCAGCCTGGGTGAGCTCCCCGCCTGGATCATCGGCTGGGACCTGGTGCTGGAGTTCACGTTGGCGGCTTCCGTCGTCGCCTCCGGCTGGTCCGACTACGCCGCCCACTTCCTCGGAGTGCCACTCACGCTCGAGATCAGCGGTTGGCCCGTGAACGTGGGCGCGATACTCGTCACCGGGGTACTCGGCGTCATCGCAACGGTCGGAACCAAGGCCTCCGGCCGGTTCTCCACCGTGGTCGTCGCTGTGAAGGTCAGCATCGTGGTGCTGATCGTGGTCGTGGGGGCGTTCTACGTACGGGCGTCGAACTGGCAACCGTTCCTTCCCGAGGCCACTCCCGTCCCGCAGTCGGAAACCTCCGTGTGGCAGGCCCCGCTCACCCAGCTCGTTCTCGGACTGGAGCCGAGCCAGTTCGGCGTCTGGGGTGTGATCGCCGCTGCCTCGGTCGTTTTCTTCTCCTACCTCGGGTTCGACGTTCTCGCCACCACCGCCGAGGAGACCAAGAAGCCCAGGCGCGACGTTCCGCTCGGGATCTTCGGTTCCCTTCTCATCGTGACCATCCTGTACATGGCGGTCTCCGCCGTCGTCACCGGAATGCGCCCCTACCCCGAACTGGACGACGACGCCCCGCTGGCCGCAGCGTTCGAGGCGGTCGGGGCTTCCTGGGCGGGAACGGCCATCGCCCTGGGAGCCGTCATCGGTATGACCACGGTCATCCTGGTGCTGATCATGGGGCAGTCCCGGGTGGTGTTCGCCATGTCGCGCGACGGGCTACTGCCACGAGGGCTGTCCGCAACCCACCCCCGGTTCGGCACGCCCTACCGGCTGACCGTCATCACCACCGTGGTGGTCGCCCTGCTGTCGGGCTTCGTCCCCATCGCCACGCTGGCCGAGATGGTGAACATCGGTACCCTGTTCGCCTTCGTCGTGGTCGCGGTCGGCGTCCTGCTCCTGCGGGTGAAACGCCCCGACCTGAGCCGGGGGTTCCGCATTCCCGGGGTGTGGGTGGTCGCCCCGCTCGCGACGGCAGCGTGCCTGTGGCTCATGGTCAACCTCAACCTCGAGACGTGGGCGCGGTTCCTCGGTTGGATGGCTGTCGGTATCGCCATCTACGTCCTCTACGGAAGACGTCACAGCCGACTGGGCACCCAGCTCTCCACACCGTCTCCCGCCCCCGACGAGGGCTCCGGGGACGCATCGGGCACCTGAGCTCGGTCACCGGCAGGGCTCCCGGTGCGGCGCGGCTGTTCACGGGTTCCCGCTCACCAGCTCCCCGTCCTTCCACACCGCCGCGACCTGCGGGACACCCGGCCGGTAGGCCAGATAGATCGGGTTGGGAGCGGCCAGGAGCGTGAGGTCGGCCCGAGCCCCCGGCGCCAGGTGTCCGACATCGGAGCGGCGTAGGGCGCGGGCGCCACCGGCCGTCGCCGCCCACAATGCCTCCTCGGGACTCATCCGCATCTCACGGACGGCCATGGCTATACAGAAAGCGACACTGGAGGTGAAACAGGAGCCCGGGTTGCAGTCGCTGGCCAGGGCGACGCACGCTCCGGCGTCCAGCAGCGCCCGGGCGTCGGGATAGGGCTGGCGGGTGGAGAAGTCCACCCCGGGAAGCAGGGTGGCGACCGTCCCCGGCCCCTCCGCGGCGGACTCGGCGAGCGCGGAGACGTCGGCATCACTGAGGTACGTGCAGTGGTCCACCGAAGCAGCTCCGCACTCGACCGCCACCCGCACGCCCGGCCCCGGCCCGAGCTGGTTACCGTGCACCCGGGGCGCGAGTCCCCGGCGCTGTCCGGCCTGCAATACCCGGCGCGCCGTTTCCGCGTCGAAGGCACCGTCCTCGCAGAACACGTCGATCCAGCGAGCGTGTGGCGCGCAGGCGTCCAACATGGCGCCAGTGACCAGGTCCGCGTAGCCCTGGGGATCCCCGGCGTACTCCGGGGCGACGATGTGCGCCCCGAGAAAAGTGACCTCCTCGGTGAACCTAGCCGCGGTGCGCAGCAGCCGCTCCTCGTCAGCCACAGTCAGCCCGTAGCCGGATTTGATCTCCAGAGTGGTGGTTCCCTGGGCGTGGGCCTCGCGGACGAGCGAGGCGGCGGTGTCGGACAGTTCAGTGTCGGTGGCGGCGCGTGTGGCGGCCACGGTGGTACGGATGCCGCCCGCCTCGTACGGCCGGCCGCTCATACGCGCGCCGAACTCGTTGCTGCGGTCCCCGGCGAACACGACGTGGGAGTGGCTGTCGACGAACCCCGGTATGACGCACCGCCCCGCAGCGTCCACACGCGCGTCCGTCCCGGGTGCGGCGCCTCGGGGGCCGCACCAGGCCACGTGTCCGGTGTCGATGGCGAGAGCGGCGTCGTGGATCTCGCCAAGCGGCCCCTCCCCCAGCTCGGGATCGTTGGTGACGAGGGTTCCGATTCCGTCGACGAGGACGGACTGCGGGACAGTGCTCATGGGTACAACTCCCTGATCGCGGTGTCCAGTTCGACAGCGGTGTCGGGGAGGGTGGCGTGTGTCCCCTCCCGTACGGTCCAACGACCGTCGACCATGACGTTGCGAACGTCGGCCGCGGTGGCGGCGTAGACGACGGCGGCCACCACGTCCTCGGTGTCGGTCCCGGCGAGCCGGACACTGTCCAGGCCGACGGTGACGAGGTCAGCTCGTGCGCCGGCACGCAGCACACCGGCCTCGGTTCCCGCCGGGTTCCATCCCAGTGACGTGTGTCCGTTCCGGGTTCCGGCCGTGAGGAGCTGAGCGGGCTCCAGCGTTCCCCGGGTTCCCGTGCGGAGCCGCTCGTGCAGCTCGACACCGCGCATCTCGCCGAACATGTCGCTGTGGACGTGCTGGTCGGTACCCACACTGAGCCGAACCGGACCTCCGGTTTCCGTCGGTGCGGCCGCCAGGTCGCCGGTGCGGGGAAGACCGTCAGCGAGGTCGCGCTCCGTGGTCGGACACAGGCACACTCCGGCCTGGGCTTCCCGAAGGGCGCGAACGTCGCCGTCACTGAGGTGGGTGGAGTGGACCAGCTCGGTACGGGGGGTCAACGCTCCCGCATCGGCCAGCACCCCCGCTGGTGTACGGCCGTAAGCGGACACAGCGGCGTCGTTCTCGGCGGGCTGTTCGGAGACGTGGACATGCAGCGGCATACGGTGCCGCGACGCCCACGAGGCGACACGCGCCAGTTCGGGGGCGGGAACGGCGCGGACCGAGTGCGCCGCCGCTCCCACCCTCGCGTGGCCGGAGTCGGGGCGAAACGCGTCGACGCGCGCGGCCCAGGTCTCAGCGTCAGCGTCCCCGAACCGCAGTTGGGGCCCCTCCAATGGAAGATGACGGCCCGCGGGGGAGAGACCTCCGGCCAGGTAGCACGTGTCCAGCAGCGTGATTCTGATCCCGGCCTCATCCGCTGCCGCGACCAGCGCCTCCCCCATGGCGTTCGGGTTGTCGTAGCTCCTGCCCTCCGCCGTGTGGTGCAGGTAGTGGAACTCGCCGACGCAGGTGACGCCGGCGCACGCCATCTCCGCGTACACGGCACGGGCGAGGCGGTGGTAGGAGTCCGGTGTCAGGCGACCGAGCACGCCGTACATCTGGTCGCGCCACGCCCAGAAGGAGCCGCCGGTGTGGGCTCGTGCGCGCAACGTGCGGTGGAAGGCGTGCGAGTGGGTGTTGGCCAGCCCTGGAAGGGTGAGCCCGGGTAGCCGTTCGGCGTCTGCCGGGGCAGCGACGTTCGGGGTGACCTCGGTGAACGTGCCGTCGCCGCTGACACCGAGCGCGACCCCCGGAACGGCGGAGGCGCTCTCACCGGTCCACGCCCACTCGCACCAGTAACGGGCTACGGGGCGTTGCTGTGCCACACGTGGTCCTTCCTCGTTTCGTTCGGTCGTCCGCCCGGTGGCCGGACTCGGTTCCGTCTCACACCCCGTCCGTCAGCAGGTCAGCCAGGACCTCGGTGAGCGCCGCCACCCCCGCGTGGCAGTCGGCCGGATCGGCTGACTCCGCGGGGGCGTGTGACACACCGGTGGGGTTACGCACGAAAAGCATCGCCGTGGGAACGCTGGCGGCGAGCACCCCGGCGTCGTGTCCCGCGCCGGTGGGGAGGACGGGAACCGGGGTTTCGGCACCGCCGACGAGGCGGGCGACCCGGTCGCGCAGTCCGCTCGCGAACTCCACCACGGGGGTGTAGGACTCGAGGTAGCTGGCGTGGAAGACCCCCTCCTCCGTGGAACTCCGTTGCGCCGCGGAGTCGACGGCGTCCGTGAGCTCGCGCAGCGTCGCCTCGTCCGGTGCGCGCGCGTCCAACCAGGCACGCACCCGGGAGGGGATCGCGTTGGTGCCGTTCGGCCATACACGGGCTTTTCCGACGGTCGCTACGGCCCCGGTGGACTCGGCCGCATCCCGGGCGGCCAGCACGCAGCGGGCGAACGGAACCATGGGGTCGCTGCGGTCGGTGATGCGGGTCGTTCCGGCGTGGTCGGCCCGTCCGGAGAAGTCCATGCGCCACCGCCCGTGCGGCCACACCGCGCTGGCGACTCCGACGGGAGCGTCGAGGAGCCCCCTTCCCTGTTCGATGTGCAGCTCCACGAACGCGGCGATGTTCGTGAGAAGCTCGGGTTCGGCTCCGATACGGGTGGAGTCGAGCCCGGCGTTCTCCATCGCCCGCGCCCAGGTGATTCCGTCGGCGTCGGTGAGGCCGGCTGCCCGGTCAGGGGTGATCGCTCCGGTGAGAAGCCTGGTCCCCAGGCAGGGCACTCCGAACCGGGCTCCCTCCTCCTCGACGAAGGCGACGACGGCCAGTGGGGTTCCGGAGGACAGGCCGCATCGCTGCAGCTCGTCCACCGCCGCGAACGCGCTCACGATACCGAGCGGACCGTCGTAGGCGCCGCCGTCCGGGACCGAGTCCAGGTGCGAGCCGGTGACGACCGCTCCGGGACCGGGAGTCCCCCACCACGCCCAGATGTTTCCGTTGCGGTCGGTTGCGGTCTCCATCCCGCGGGCGGTTGCGGAGTTGACGAACCAGGACCGCATCTCGGCGTCGGCTTCCTCCCAGGAGTAGCGCCGGTACCCTCCCGTGGTCCGGTTCCTCCCGATCGGAGCCAGCTCGGCCCACATCCGGTCGAAGCTGTCGCTCATTTCGCCCTCACTCGCTGTCGTGGGTCCGTTGTCTACCGTGTCCGGGCGTTCGTGCGCGACGATAGACGCTGCCGCGGGTTTCCCCGCGTCTTCTCAGGGCGTGTCCGTCAGACCCTCGTCCATGGGAACGCGCAGCCCGTGTCGCCGTGCGGTCCGTTCCGCCTCGGGGTAGCCGGCGTCCACATGGCGAAGCACTCCACTCGCCGGGTCGTTGTCCAGCACGCGCGCCAGTTTCTCCCCGGCCAGGTCAGTGCCGTCAGCGACGGTGACCTGGCCAGCGTGGATGGAGCGCCCCATACCGACTCCGCCCCCGTGGTGGAGGGACACCCACGACGCGCCGGAGGCGGTGTTGAGCAGGGCGTTCAGTAGCGGCCAGTCGGCGATGGCGTCGGAACCGTCGCGCATGGCCTCGGTCTCGCGGTAGGGAGAGGCCACCGATCCGGTGTCGAGATGGTCGCGGCCGATGACTATGGGAGCGCTGAGCTCACCGGAGGCCACCATCTCGTTGAACCGCTGGCCCGCTGCCGAGCGCTCTCCCTGGCCAAGC
This sequence comes from Haloactinospora alba, assembly GCF_006717075.1. NCBI lineage: Bacteria > Bacillati > Actinomycetota > Actinomycetes > Streptosporangiales > Nocardiopsidaceae > Haloactinospora > Haloactinospora alba. The sequence continues at coordinate 1,377,763 of NZ_VFQC01000001.1, read as the reverse complement.
CAGCAGATCCGGGACGGCAGCCCCTGGAAAGCGACCCGCTCGCCCGCCATCCGGATCCAGCGGGCCAGCCGCTCGTTGTCCGGGAACAGGTCCAGCACGGCCTGGTCGGTCCGGGCGATGTCGGCGGGGTCCCCCGACATCGCTGTCCAGCGGAACGGCCCCTTCCCAGCGCAGAACATCGGACGGATGTAGGCGGGGACGAAACCGGGGATGTCGAAAGCCCGCGCGCATCCGGCGTCGTGGGCCTCGCTGCGGATCGAGTTCCCGTAGTCGAACACCTCGGCGCCGGAGTCGCGGAAACCGACCATGGCGGCCACGTGCGCGGCCATGGACTCCCGCGCCCGGTGCGCGAACTCGTCGGGCCGTTCGGCGGCGTAGGTGCGCCATTCGTCGAAGGCCACCCCGGAGGGGAGATAGGACAGCGGGTCGTGCGCGGACGTCTGGTCCGTGACGATGTCGACCGGGGCTCCGCGACGCAGCAGCCGCGGCAGCACCTCGGCCATGTTGCCCAGCAGACCGACGGACAGCGGTTCGCGTTCCTGACGCGCCCGTTCCGCGCGCCGCAGCGCCTCGTCCAGGCTGTCGGTCCATGTGTCGAGGTACCCGTGGTTCACGCGCCGTTCGATGCGCCCCGGGTCGCATTCCACGACGACGGCCACTCCGCCGTTCATCGTGACAGCGAGCGGTTGGGCACCTCCCATACCTCCCAGCCCTGCGGTGAGCGTGACCGTTCCGGCGAGGTCACCGGACGGGTAGCGGGCGGCCACCGCGGCGAAGGTCTCGTACGTTCCCTGCAGGATGCCCTGGGTTCCGATGTAGATCCAGGACCCGGCGGTCATCTGGCCGTACATGGTGAGCCCCAGCTCGTCCAGCCGACGGAACTCGGGCCACGTGGCCCAGTCGCCCACGAGGTTGGCATTGGCGAGCAGGACGCGCGGCGCCCACTCGTGGGTGCGGAGGATCCCCACGGGTTTGCCCGACTGGACGAGCAGCGTCTCGTCGCCGTCGAGGTCCCGCAGCGACGCGGTGATCCGGTCGAAGCTGGCCCAGTTCCGCGCGGCCTTGCCGGTTCCGCCGTAGACGACGAGTTCCTCCGGGCGTTCGGCGACCTCCGGGTCCAGGTTGTTGTGCAGCATCCGCAGCGCGGCCTCCTGTTGCCACCCCCGGGCGGACAGCAGGCTCCCCCGCGGCGCCCGTACCGCACTTCGCCCGTCTCGCGGGTATCTGTCCGTCATCGGCTGGTGCCTCCCCACTCAGTCAAGCTTGGTCACGCTCTCGGCGGCGGATACGACGGAACCGTCAGCGACCAGGTCGGCCCCTGCGGATATTTCCGGGGCGAGATAGCGGTCGGGGCCGGGGCCTGCGACGCGTTCGCGCACCGCGTCCCGGACCGCAGCGGTCGCGGGAGCTGGTTCGAGCGGGGAACGCAGGTCCAGGGCCCGGGCCGCGGTGATGAGCTCGACGGCGAGCACGCTGTTCAGACCGTCGAGGGCGCGGCGCAGCTTGCGGGCCGCGGACCATCCCATGGACACGTGGTCCTCCTGCAGTGCCGAGCTCGGTATGGAGTCGGCGCTGGCCGGGACGGCCAGGCGTTTGAGGTCGGTGACGACACCGGCCTGGGTGTACTGGGCGATCATGTGCCCGGAGTCGACACCGGGGTCGTCGGCGAGGAAGGCGGGAAGGCCGTGGGAACGTGCCACGTCCAGCATCCGGTCGGTGCGTCGTTCCGCGACCGCGGCGACGTCCGCGACCGCCACCGCCAGGAAGTCCAGGACGTAGCCGAGCGGAGCGCCGTGGAAGTTGCCGTTGGACTCCACGCTTCCGTCGTCGAGTATCACCGGGTTGTCGATGACCGACGCGAGCTCCCGGGCCGCGACGGTCTCGGCATGGTTCAGCGTGTCCCGCGCGGCCCCGGCGACCTGAGGGGCGCAGCGCAGGGAATAGGCGTCCTGGACCCGGGAGCACTCCGGCCCGCGGTGGGACGCCATGATTCCCGACCCGGCGAGAACACGGCGCATGTTGGCCGCCGCTGCCGCCTGCCCCGGGTGCGGACGCAGCTCGTGGAGGTCGGCGGCGAACACGCGGTCCGTCCCCAACAACGCCTCGACGCTCATGGCGGCCGTTATGTCCGCGGTACGCAACAGACGGGTGAGGTCCCGACAGGCCAGCAGCAGCATGCCGAGCATCCCGTCCGTCCCGTTGATCAGGGCGAGTCCCTCCTTGGCCCCCAGTTCGACGGGGCCCAGCCCGGCTTCCCGAAGGGCGCTGGCCGGGTCGACCCTCGCTCCGTGCGCGTCACGGGCCTCCCCCTCCCCTGTCAGCGCGAGGGCTATGTGCGCGAGCGGCGCCAGGTCTCCCGAACACCCGAGGCTGCCGTGTTCGTAGACAACCGGTGTGATCCCCGCGTTGAGCATCCCGGCGAGCGCGTCGACGGTCTCGGGGCGGGAACCGGTGTTTCCGGAGGCCAGGGTGCGCAGCCGCAGGAACATCAGGGCCCGTACCGTCTCCCGGTCGACCTCGGTTCCGGTTCCGGCTGCGTGTGAACGAACGAGGGAACGTTGCAGCTGGGCACGCAGGTCGGGTTCGATGTGGCGCGTGGCGAGCGCACCGAAACCGGTGCTGACCCCGTAGGTGGGGTCCTCGGTGGCTGCCAGCTCCTCGACGCGGTTACGTCCGCTGCGTACCGCAGCCCGGGTGCTCTCGGTCAGGCGCACGTGCGCGCCGTGTCGCGCCACAGCGATCACGTCGTCAGGGGTCAGCTGCCCGTTGCCGAGCAGAACGTCGCGCGGGATGGTCATGTTCCCATTGCACGCCGTTTCCTCCCGGCACGCGACCTCTGACGGGCACATTCTGTCTGAGTTCTCATACACTGCCTCCCGGAACGGAAGCGGAGATGTCCCGCTCCCCGCGGAGACGGTGTTGTCCCACAGCACCGCGCGTGGTGTACGACGAACGTCCGGTTACCCGGGACCGGACTGGTGGGGCGGTTGTCATGCGGGTTCCCGCAACGCGAGGTGCGGTCACGGCACCGCACGGGTCGACAGGAATCGTGTCGTCGGCTCCGGGGGCCGTATGACCCGGGTTCCGGCGGCCGGCCGAACGCTGCGGGTGTTGCGGTTCCTCGCGACACGTCCGGGACCCGTCTCCGCAGCCGTCATCGCCGCGGAGTTGGGCCTTCCCCGCTCCAGCGTGTACCAGTTACTGGAGGTCATGGCGGAGGAAGGGTTCGTGACGCACCTTCCCGAGGAGCGCCGTTGGGGGCTCGGCGTGGCGGCTTTCGAGATCGGTTCCGCCTACCTGCGGCACGAACCGCTGGAACGCCTCGCCCGCCCACTGCTGGAACGGTTGAGCGAGCAGACCGGCGCGACAGCGCACCTGGGAGTGCTGCACGCCTCGGACACCCTGTACCTGCTCAAGGAACAGCCCCGCTACACTCCTCCGCTCGTCACCGGGGTCGGGGTGAGGCTGCCCGCCCATCTCACCGCCTCCGGACGGGCGTTGCTGTCCCATCTTCCCCGGGCCCAGGTCCGGGCCCTCTATCCCGACGCGGACAGTTTCGCCAACCGCACCGGTCGCGGACCGGCCACACCGTCCGAGTTGCGCAGTCTGCTCAGTGACGAACGGCACCAGGGGTTCTCCTACGAGGACAGCCACGTAACCGAGGGGTTCGCGTCGGTGGCTGCGGCGGCGTTCGACCACAACGGTGCTCCGGTGGCCGCCATCAGCGTGACGGTTCCCAGCGCACGGCCGGTGACCCCGAGAGCGCTCGCCGCGCGCGCACGCGACACCGCGGCCGAACTCACCCGCAGGTTGGGAGGGAGGCGCCCGTCCTGACCAGTGGCGCGAAACGTTCGCGCGAACGGGCGCGGCAAGCGGGACCCGTCCTGCCCGCACCCTCCGCGCGAGGAGCGGCGCGTGCGGGGCGTGATCCGGTGCTCCCGGGAGGGACCTTGGCTGTTCTCCCTGAATGACGAAGCCGTGTCCTGGAAAGACTCGAAGGAGCGACGACTCCGTACGGTGTCGCCGGCGCACGGAGGACCAGCGATCCCTTCCGGGAGTTCCCATGTACGAACCGGCCCCGTCCTCGGACGTAGCCGCACCGTCCCGTGTCCACACCCGTCGGGTGGTGGACAGGTACCGCGACTACGCGGAACTCGCCACGCACGAGACGGAAGGCGTGGACTACCGTCGGCTCCGGCGTGTTCCGCAGCGCACCACAGCGGCACACATCGCGATCCACGGTGGAATGTTCGAACCACCGACAAGCCAGCTCGCCGACCACGCGGCCGCGACGGGCGAGTGGGCCTACTACGCCTTCGAGGCGATCAAACCCGGAGGCAACGAGGACATGCACATCACCTCTGTCCGGTTCGACGAACCGCAGGGGAGTGAACTGGCCGCCAGTGTGGAACGGATCGTCGCCTGGCACGGAACGATCGAGCCCGGTGTCCGAACCTTCGTCGGCGGCCGCGACACGGTCCTGGCGGACAGGATCGCCCACGAACTCCGCTCCGCCGGATTCGCCGTGGCCACCCACGTCCCCCGGCACCTGGCCGGGACGAACCCACGCAACATCGCCAACCGGAACCGGCGCGGCCGCGGAGTACAGCTGGAGATCACCGAAGGTCAGCGCAGGCGGTTCTTCGCTGGCGCGAATCTGGAACGCAGCACGATCGAGAGCCCGGAAAACCGCACGGCAGAATTTTACGCTTATACAGCAGCCGTCAACCGCGCGCTACACGCCGTGTGAACGCAGGAGGAGCAACGGGAACAACGGCTGCGTGTCCGGAGAAACGGGACACCGTTTCCTACTCCGAGCCGTTGGCTTCCATGTGCGCTTCCACCTCGGCACGGGTCGCCCGCAGCTTCTCCAGTGCCTCGTCGAGAATGCGCTGGCCCTCCTCCTCGCTGCGGCGCTCCTTCACGTAGGCCAGGTGGGTCTTGTACGGCTCGGTGCGGGGAGCTTCCGGAGGGTTCTGCGGGTCCTTGCCCGCGGGGAAACCGCAGCGTGGACAGTCCCACTCCTCGGGGACAGCGGCCTCGTCCGCGAAACTGGGCACGACCTCGTGTTTGTTGGCGCAGTAGAACGGGACCCTGATCCGTGGCGCGGCCTCACCTCGTTCGACCTCACCCATCGGCCCCGCACCGATACGGCTGCCTCGAATCGAACTACCACTACCCACGACAAACTCCTCTGTACGGACAGGCCCCTGTATGGGGAACACCCAACACGCACTGGACGCGACACACGGCCACGACTCCGGTCTCGCACCCGGAGTCCGGCCGACAGGAGGGAAACCGGAGCTAGGCTCCCTGGTTGATCAGCAGTCCGAGCGCGACCACGCACACGATCCACACGATCGCGGTAGCGACCGTAAGACGGTCGAGGTTGCGTTCCACCACTGAGGAACCACCCAGCGACGAGGTCACACCGCCACCGAACAGGTCGGAAAGGCCGCCGCCCTTGCCCTTGTGCAGAAGCACCATCAGGATCAGCAGCACACTGCAGACCATCACGAAAATGGAAAGACCGAGGATCACACGCTCACCCGTAACTCACCCCGACAAGGGGCATTGACAACCTCGATACCAGATCCGCTGCCGGAGCCGAGACCATGCGTTCCTCAAACTCAACGGCGACGGGACCCAGGGACAGTTCCCGATTCTAACGCGTGCCATGGTGGCACACATTCACCGCGTTGGCTTCCTCCGCGCCCCGGAAGAAAGCCACACGCTCGGGCACCTTCCCTCGCGCTCGGACCGTCCGGGCGGGAAAGAACGGGACGGCCACGGGGACGCCCCCGTCTCCCACCTCTCGGACCACCGCACCGGAACCCACGCGCGCGAACCGCGGCACCCGCCGCACGGGAAACCGTCCACGCATTCTATCCCTGCCGGCGCGCTGCCCCATCCAGCCCGTGCCCACCGCGGAAACGACCCACGGGTTCCCACACACGCGCAGGGTGGGCGCCGAGCACCGCGCCCACCCTGTCGCCAGTCGAACGAAGACCCGGTGCGGTCCGGGAACCGTCCGGTGATGTCAGCCTTCCCGGCCGAGACGAGCCAGTGCGACGAACTCGTCGGGTTTGATACTCGCACCGCCGACGAGAGCCCCGTCAACATCGTCCTGTTCCATTATCCCGGCAATGTTGTCGGCTTTCACCGAACCGCCGTACAGAATCCGGACCTGCTGGGACACCTCAGCGGAGTAAACCTCGCTGAGGCGCTGCCGCAGGGCGGCGCACACTTCCTGGGCGTCCTCGGGGGTCGCGACCTCTCCGGTGCCGATCGCCCAGACCGGCTCGTAGGCAACCACCAACCGGGCCGCCTGCTCCGAGGAGACCTCGGCGAGAGCAGCCTCGAGCTGGGCGACGGTATGGGCCACCTGGTTACCGGCTTTGCGCACCTCCTGGCCCTCACCCAGGCACAGGATCGGGGTGAGTTCGTTGGCGAAGGCCGCCTTCACCTTTCCGTTGACGACGGCGTCGCTCTCACCGTGGTACTGGCGCCGTTCGGAATGGCCGGCCAGCGCGTAACTGCAGCCGAGCTTGGCCAGCATGGAACCGGACACCTCGCCGGTGTAGGCACCGTGCTCGTGCTCGGATATGTCCTGGGCACCGTAGCCGAGCCTGAGCTTGTCCCCGTCGACCAGAGTCTGCACGCTGCGCAGGCTGGTGAAGGGAGGGAGCACGACGACCTCGGCCGCGTCGTAGTCGGCGTCGGTGAGCGCGAATGCCAGCTTCTGCACCAGCGCGATGGCTTCGAGGTGGTTGTTATTCAGTTTCCAGTTGCCCGCGATGAGCGGTGTGCGGTTGGTGGATGCCATTGGTGTCGTTCGTCCTCAACGCCGATTGTTCCGGAAGTTCTGGCCACGTCGGGTGATGCGGGTCACCGGCGCGGCCTCAGCTCTCCAACGCCTCGATACCGGGAAGGCTCGCGCCCTCCAGGTATTCCAGACTCGCGCCGCCGCCCGTGGAGATATGGCCGAAGGCGTCCTCGTCGAATCCGAGCGCACGCACGGCCGCCGCCGAATCGCCTCCGCCGACGACACTGAACGCCTCGGAGTCGAGGATGGCCTGCGCCAGAGCGCGGGTCCCCTCCGCGAAGGGCTCCATCTCGAACACGCCCATGGGGCCGTTCCAGAAGACCGTGCTCGTGTCGGCGAGCTCCGAGGCGAACAGCTCCCGGCTCTTGGGACCGATGTCCAACCCCATGCGGGCTTCCGGGATGGACCCGACATCGGCCGGAGCGTTGTCGGCGTCCGCGGAGAGGGAGTCCGCAGCGATGACGTCCACCGGAAGCACGATCCGCACGCCCTGCTCCTCGGCGCGCTTCAGGTAACCGGCCACCGTTTCGAGCTGGTCCTCTTCCAACAGGCTGCTGCCGATGTCGTAGCCCTTGGCCTTGAGGAAGGTGTAGGCCATTCCACCGCCGATGAGCAGGCGGTCCGCCGTACCGAGCAGGTTGTCGATGACGCCGAGCTTGTCGGAGACCTTGGAACCGCCCAGAACCACGGCGTAGGGACGCTCGGGGTCGGTCGTCAGTTCGCGGAGGACCCCGATCTCGGTCAGCACCAGGGCTCCGGCAGCGTGCGGCAGGCGGTTGGGAAGATCGTAGACGCTGGCGTGTTTGCGGTGCACCGCGCCGAAGCCGTCCCCAACGTAGAGGTCGGCAAGCTGGGCCAGCCGGTCGGCGAACTCGCCCCGTTCGGCGCTGTCCTTGCTGGTTTCCCCGGGTTCGAAGCGGAGGTTCTCCAGCATCGCCACACTGCCGTCGGTGAGCTCACTGCTCACGGCCCGAGCGGACTCTCCGGCGGTGTCCTCGGCAAGCGCTACCTCGGCGCCGAGAAGCTCACCCAAACGGGTCGCCACGGGCCGCAGCGAGTACTCGGGGGTCGGCTCCCCCTTCGGGCGTCCGAGGTGGGCGGCCACGATGACACGGGCCCCCCGCTGGCAGAGCTCCGTGATGGTTGGCAGGGCGGCCTGAATCCGCCCGTCGTCGGTGATGCGCTCACCGTCGAGCGGGACGTTCAGGTCGGCCCGTACGAAAACGCGTTTGCCCGCGACATCGAAGTCCTCGATCGTGAGCATACTGTTCTCCTTTGGCGAGAGTCGATCAGGTGGCTAGGGGCCGGGAGGCGGTTCGGCGCGCGCTGCTCTACCGCCTCCCGAGTCCCGGTGGGGAAAGCCGGATCACAGCTTGGAGCCGACCATCTTGACCACGTCGACAATGCGGCTGGAGTAGCCCCACTCGTTGTCGTACCAACCGATGATCTTGACCGTGGAACCGAAGGACATGGTGAGCCCCGCGTCGAAGGTGCACGAGGGGGCGGTTCCCACGATGTCGGAGGAGACGATGGGGTCCTCGGTGTAACGCATGACGCTCTTCAGCGGCCCCTCGGCGGCGGCCTTGAATGCGGCGTTCACCTCCTCCTTGCTGACCTCGCGCTCCAGCTCGACGACAAGGTCGGTGACGGAGCCGTCCGGGACCGGAACGCGCATCGCGATACCGTCCAGCTTGCCCTCCAGCTCCGGCAGCACCAGCGAGGTGGCCTTTGCGGCACCCGTGGTGGTCGGAATGATGTTCTGCGCCGCCGCGCGGGCCCTGCGGAGGTCCTTGTGCGGGAGGTCCAGGATGACCTGGTCGTTGGTGTAGGCGTGGGTGGTGGTCATCATGCCCTTGACGATGCCGAAGTTGTCCAGCAGCGTCTTGGCCATGGGCGCCACGCAATTGGTGGTGCAGGAGGCGTTGGACAGCACGTGGTGCTGGGCGGGGTCGTACTTGTCGTCGTTGACGCCCATCACGACGGTCAGGTCTTCGCCCTTGGCCGGAGCGGAGATGATGACCTTCTTGGCGCCGGCGTCGATGTGCTTCTTGGCGTCCTGGGCCTGGGTGAAACGGCCGGTGGACTCGACGACGACGTCCACGCCGAGGTCCCCCCACGGGAGCTGGGCGGGGTCGCGCTCCTCCAGGGTCTTGATCGTCGTGTTCCCGACCCGGATGTTGTCGGTGCCGACCTCCACGTCGCCGTCCAACGTGCCAAGCACGGAGTCGTACTTGAGCAGGTGGGCGAGAGTGGCGTTATCGGTTAGGTCGTTGACCGCGACGACCTCGATCTCGCTGCCGGCGGTCTGAGCCGCACGCCAGAAGTTACGGCCGATCCGGCCGAAGCCGTTGACGCCTACACGGATGGTCACGGGAACCTATCTCCTCACGTGTCGCATGTGTTCGTTCACGCTTCCCCAGCGCTGCGCGCGCCGGATCCGCAGGAATGCGCGCCCGGGGGTGCGGTGCCGAGCCTATCCGAGTACGAGAGACGAACCGTATCCACCCTGGTTGCGCGGATCGCACCCCGGGAACCCGCCCATCGTGGCAGCATGCACCGTCAAAGGTCTATACCATTCGAGGAAGTTATCCGCGTTCCTCCGCGGGTCACAAAACCCAACATCCGCCCTGGTGGTGCCGTGGCTGTGGGAGGGGCCCGTCGAACGGTCCCCCGTTTCCGGACCACACCGTCCGCGGGGGTGTCAGGGGACCATCATGTCCGGCGTCAGGTTGGCGTCGGTGCCGTCGATCCCCAGGTCACCGGCACGCTTGTCAGCCATGGCCAACAACCGCCGTATCCGGCCCGCGATGGCGTCCTTCGTCAACGGCGGGGTCGAAAGCTGACCGAGCTCCTCCAGCGACGCCTGCTTGTTCGCCAGCCGCAACCTGCCAGCCGCAACCAGGTGCTCCGGTGCCTCGTCCCCCAGGATCTCCAGTGCGCGTTCCACCCTGGCCCCGGCGGCGACCGCAGCCCGCGCGCTGCGCCGCAGGTTGGCGTCGTCGAAGTTCGCCAGCCGGTTGGCGGTAGCCCGGACCTCCCGGCGCATCCTGCGTTCCTCCCAGGTCAGAACGCTCTGGTGGGCACCGAGCATGGTGAGCATCGCTCCGATGGAGTCGCCGTCGCGCACGACCACACGGTCAACACCACGCACCTCACGGGCCTTGGCGTGCACCTTGATCCTGCGTGCCGCCCCCACCAGGGCAAGCGCAGCTTCCGGACCGGGACACGTCACCTCCAGCGACATGGAGCGTCCGGGCTCGGTCAGCGATCCGTGCGAGATGAAGGCACCGCGCCACGCCGCCTTGGCGTCACAGGTCCCGCCCACGACGACATGCCGCGGCAACCCGCGCACGGGCCGGCCGTTGTTGTCGATCAGGCCGGTCTGGCGGGCGAGACTCTCGCCGTCCTTGATCACGCGCACGACGTAGCGGTTTCCCTTACGCAGCCCACTGGGGGAGAGAACAACCACCTCCGAGTCGTGACCGAAGACCTCGAAGATGTCCTTGCGCAGCCGTCGCGCTGCCGCGCCCGTGTCGAGTTCGGCCTCGATCACGATGCGTCCGCCCACGAGGTGCAGGCCACCGGTGAAGCGCAGGATCGTCGAGACCTCGGCTTTCCGGCAGCATGGCTTGAGAACGGACAGCCGGCTCAACTCGTCCTTCACCACGCCGGTCATCGCCATTGGTGCGGTCCTCCCCCTGGAACTGACTGCCGCGAAGCGTGCTGACCGCACGCCCCTTAGGCCGCAGACTACTGGCCCTACGCCAATTGACCACGACCCTGATGGCGTGTCTACGCCAATCGAGCGCGAACGCGGGCTGTGGTTTCCGGGTTCGTACTAGCTTGGCCGGAATGCCGTGTACTCCACGTTCCCGATGGTTCATCACGCGACATCACCAACCGTACACACACGCCGTTCCCGGAGCCCACCCGTCCGGTGGGCCCGAAGGACACGCGGTGACGGTACCGGCCTCTCACCCGGCCTCTTTCACAATCTCACACAGATAGTCGCGCAGTACCACCGCGTGGTTGTGTTCCGTGTCCTTAGCCGCGTATAACAAAGTAACCGGCCCCCGACCCAGAGCATCGACGATGGGGCGCAACGCCTCGGGACGCGTGTCCAGCTCGGCCCGGTAACGGACCACGAACTCCTCCCAGCGCCGGGGATCGTGGCCGAACCACGACCGTAGCTCCGAACTCGGCGCGACCTCCTTGAGCCACGCGTCGAAACCCAACTCGGACTTGGCGACGCCACGCGGCCAGAGCCGGTCAACGAGAAACACGCTGCCGTGGTCGTGCCGGCGTGGCACACCACGGGCGTCCTGCACTCGGCACAGGGCAATACCGTACATACCCTCATACTTCCCACAGTTCCCAGCGGAAACTGAACCGGGAAACGCGGCGTTCCCTCAGCAGGCGAAGACCTTCCGGAACACCGTGGCCAGCGCTTCCGAGTCGTGATGCGGTGCCCCGTCCTGCGCGCTGACATCGGCGAGCACCAGACGCCCGCCGAGATCCGCCACCGCGTCGCGCAGCGGTTCGACCTCCTGCACCGTTCCCGTGTCAGCCAGCACCACGTCCACGTTCAGGCCGGGGGCGTGGGCAGCCAGAACCTCAAGGTGCGTCTCGGGGCGGAAACCGTCGGTCTCCCCCTGTTGCGGCGACAGGTTCAACGTCACAGCACGCCGTGCGGGGGACGTCACCAGCGCCTCGGCCAACTCCGGCACCAGCAGGTGCGGCAGGACGCTCGTGAACCACGAACCGGGACCGAAGACGATCCAGTCCGCCTCCCTGATCGCTTTGACCGCCTGGGGCGAGGCCGGGGGCTTCTCCGGAACCAGGGACACCGAGCGCACCCGCCCTCGGGTGCTGGCGCAAGCAACCTGACCGCGTACCGTCGTCACGTCGAACGGGCGTTTCGGGTCCTCCCCCTCAACCTCGGCGGCGATCTCCAGGGGGATGGAGGACATCGGGAGCACACGGCCGTGGGCGCCCAGGAGCTGGCCCACCCAGTCCAGTCCGGCGACGGAGTCGCCGAGGAGTTCCCACAGGGCCACGATGAGCAGGTTGCCGACCGTGTGGCCGTGCAGCTCACCCGTGGAACGGAAGCGGTGCTGGATGACCTCGCTCCACGTGTGCCCCCACTCGTCGTCGCCGCACAACGCTGACAGTGCCATGCGCAGGTCCCCGGGCGGCAGCACGCCGAGCTCCCGGCGGAGCCGGCCACTCGAGCCGCCGTCGTCGGCGACGGTCACCACAGCGGTGACATCCGCGGTGACCCGACGCAGCGCCGATAAGGAGGCATGCAGCCCATGTCCACCACCCAGCGCTACCACTCGCGGGGAGGCCGTCCCGTCCGAGCCGGCGCTTGTGTCTTCCCCGTCCAGCTGGTGCGTCGTCCCTGGCATCCGCGCCTGCCTAACCTCACCTACGTGCGCCGAAGCCGATCACGGCACCGGACGTGCCGACCGGCAGATGGAACAATCCTAGAGATGCTGGGGCTGCTGGGCTATCCGGTGCGGAGACCGCGGAGCCACGTGTCATTCCTGACCCACGTCGCGATGGGAAACGTTCACGTCCACCCCCTGCTCACGCAGCCGTTCTCCGAACTGCTCCGCCATGGCCACGCTGCGGTGCTGCCCGCCGGTGCACCCCACGGCCAGGGTCATGTAGTGCTTGCCCTCCCGTTGGTATCCGGGGACGAGGACACGCAGCACCTCCGTATAGGCGTCCAGCATCTCCTTGGCACCGTTCTGCGCCAGGACGTACTCGCGCACCGGAGCGTCGCACCCGTTGAACTGACGCAGTTCCGGAACCCAGTGGGGGTTGGGCAGGAAACGGCAGTCCACCACGAGGTCCGCGTCCACCGGGAGCCCGTTCTTGTAACCGAACGAGACAACGTTGGCGTGCGGCCGCTCTTCCTGGGCCTCACCGAAGAACGCGATCACTTTGGCCTTGAGCTGGTGGACGTTGAGCTGTGAGGTGTCGATCACCAGGTCCGCCTCGCCGCGGATCGCCCGCAGCGTTTCCCTCTCACGGGAGATCCCGTCGGTCAGCCGGTTGTCACCCTGTAACGGGTGTGGCCGCCGGACACTCTCGAAACGGCGCACCAGCGCCTCGTCGCTGGCTTCGAGGAACACGGAACGCGCTGCGATCCCCCGGCCGCGCAGTTCCTCGACTATGGACAGCAGATCCTCGCTGAACGCCATGCTCCGCACGTCGACGACCGCTGCGACGCGTGGAACGGCTCCCTGGGTACGTCCCGCCAGATCGATCATGGTGGGCAGCAATCCTGGCGGGAGATTGTCCACAACGAACCAGTCCAGATCCTCCAGAGCCCGCGCGGCCGTGCTCCGGCCAGCTCCGGACATCCCCGTGACGATGACGATCTCCGGCGGGAGCGCCCCGCTGAGACCGCGCACCGTGTCGTTACCCCCCATTTTCTGACTCCCTCTTGCCGGCCGAACGGGAGGAATCGTCCTCCGTGTCGCCGGTTAGCTTCGCGTGGATAGCCGCGGCGATAGCCGGTCCGATCCCCTGGACCTGCGCGATCTCCTCCTGACTGGCCGCCGCCAGCTTCTTCACCGATCCGAAGTGTTTCAACAGAGCATTACGCCGCGCGGGCCCCAACCCGGGAACATCGTCCAGAGCGCTTCCCGTCAGAGCCTTCGCGCGTTTCTGCCGGTGGTAGGTAACAGCGAACCGGTGCGCCTCGTCACGCACCCGCTGCAACAGGTACAGCCCCTCCCCCGCTCGCGGCAGGATGACGGGGTCCTCTTCCTCCGGAAGCCACACCTCCTCCAAGCGTTTGGCCAGACCGCACACCGCGATATCGGAGATGCCGAGCTCGTCCAGGGCGCGTCGCGCCGCCTGTACCTGCGGACGTCCGCCGTCCACCACCACCAGGTTAGGGGGATAGGCAAACGCCCCCTCGGTCCCGCCCCCGGTTTCGGAGGAGGGCTTCACGGTTTCTGGACCGTCCCCGGTACTGACGGCGCCGCCTGCCTCCCCCGCTTTCTTCGCGCTGTCCAGGTAACGGCTGAACCTGCGGGTGAGGACCTCGTACATCGACCCCGTGTCATCCGCGCCCGCGGAACCGCGCACGTTGAACCGGCGGTACTCCGACTTGCGCGCCAGGCCGTCCTCGAACACCACCATGGACGCCACGACGTGTTCCCCCATCAGGTTGGAGATGTCGTAGCACTCGATCCGCAGCGGCGCTTCGTCCAGGCCGAGCGCTTCCTGGATCTCCTCGAGGGCGCGGCTCCGGGTCGTCAGATCGCCGGCGCGCTGTGTCTTGTGCCGGGTAAGGGTCTGTTCGGCGTTCTTGTGGACGGTTTCCATCAGGGTCTTCTTGTCGCCGCGCTGTGGCACCCGAACCTCGACGGCCGCGCCCCGCAGCTCACCGAGCCAGGCGGCGACGGCCCCGTGGTCGGAGGGCGCGTCGGAGACGAGGACCTCACGCGGGACGTCTCGGGAACTGTCGGAACTCTCACCCCCGCCGTACGTCTGGGCCAGGAAACGTTCGACCAACTGGCCGGTGTCGACGTCCTCGACCTTGTCCACGACCCATCCCCGCTGCCCTCGGATCCGCCCTCCACGGACGTAGAAGACCTGGGCGGCGGCCTGCAGCTCGTCCTGGGAAAGCGCTATCACGTCGCAGTCCGTGGACTCCCCGAGTACAACGGCCTGTTTCTCCAGAGCGGTGCGCAGCGCCTGGATGTCGTCCCGGAGGCGTGCGGCCCGCTCGTAATCCTGCTCCTGCGCGGCCTCGCGCATCTCCTTCTCCAGGCGACGGATGAACCGGTTCGCGTCGCCGGCCATGAAGGAGCAGAAGTCCTCCGCCAACGCCCGGTGCTCACTGGTGTCGATCCGACCGACGCACGGGGCCGAACACTTGCCGATGTAACCGAGGAGACAGGGCCGTCCGCTGCTGCGGGCGCTACGGTAGACTCCCGCCGAACAGGTGCGTACCGGGAAGACCCGCAGCAGCAGGTCCACGGTTTCCCGGATGGCCCACGCGTGGCCGTACGGTCCGAAATAGCGGGTCCCGCTGCGTTTCGCCCCGCGCATGACCTGGACACGGGGCACCTCCTCGTCCAGGGTCACAGCGAGGTAGGGATAGCTCTTGTCGTCGCGGTAGCGCACGTTGAACCGTGGGTCGTACTCCTTGATCCAGGAGTACTCCAGCTGCAGTGCCTCCACCTCGGTCCCGACCAGTGTCCAGTCGACGTCGGCCGCGGCGGAGACCATGGCCTGGGTCCGCGGGTGCAGCCCAGCGGGGTCCTGGAAGTACGAGGACAGCCGCGCGCGCAGGTTCTTGGCCTTGCCGACGTAGATGACCCGGTGGTGTTCGTCACGGAAGCGGTAGACACCGGGCGAGGTCGGTATCGAACCGGGAGTGGGCCGAAGGTCGGGGTTCATACTCCCATTGTGGTCGCAGGAACCGTTCCTGGGCCACACAGTCCCAGGAGACCACGTTTCCGGCGCGGGGCAGCCGGTCGACCGCTTCCCCACAGCAGGAACACGGGCAACGGGCAGACGGTGGGCATGCTTGTCGTCACGCACCGGACGTCACGATTTTGCATCGTGATGGTCTACCTTAGACGTGTTACTGGTCTTTTCGTCCCTACCCGAGGGGATTTCCGTGAATATCACGCACTGGGTCGGGCTCGGCGTCTCAGTGGCGGCCTCAGTCCTCCTGGTCACTGTGGCGCACTGGGTGCTCAGCCGTCAGTTGGCCAAGATCCAGCCCTTGGCCGGCCCGCTCGTCCACCGGTGCCGGTACTCCGCGTACGCGGCGGCGGTGGTCATCGGGATCAATCTCGCCCTGCCCGCACGCGCCGAGATGGAGGACGCGTCACTCTACGGTCCGATCCAGCACGGCATGGAGATCGCGATGATCGGCGCGCTGACCTGGCTCGCCCTCACCGCGGCCTACGGCGTCACCGACACCGTTCTGAGCAGGCTCTCCTACCGCAACGGGGACGCCGACCGCAAAGCGCGGCGGTTGCAGACCCAGGTCCGTCTGCTGCGCCGGGTCGTGGCTACGCTCATCGGGTTCCTGGCCGTCACGGCGGTACTGTTCACCTTCGAGGGTGTACGGGCACTGGGCGCGGGACTGTTGGCCTCCGCTGGCCTGCTCAGCGTCGTCGTGGGTATCGCCGCGCAGTCCACCCTCGGCAACCTCTTCTCCGGACTACAGCTCGCGTTCAACGACACGCTGCGCATCAACGACGTCATCGTGTTCGAGGGGGAATGGGCCAGGGTCGAACAGCTGACCCTCACCACGGTGACGCTACGGATCTGGGACGAGCGCAGGCTCGTGGTCCCCGTGTCGGACTTCACCACCAAGCCCTTCGAGAACTGGACCAAGGAGGGCACAGCGATAACGGGAACCGTGATGCTGCGTGTGGACTGGAAGACCCCGATCGACCGGGTACGGGAGGAAGCCGGTTCCTACATCTCGCAGCATCCGCTGTGGGACGGTCGCCGTTGGTCGATGCAAGCAACCGAGATCCTGGAGAACGGCCTGGTCCAGCTGCGCATAGTCGTGACAACCGCCGACTCGGACGCACGCTGGGACCTGTGCTGCGACCTGCGAGAGCATCTGATCGGTTTCCTGCAGACGGCCTTCCCCGAGTCGCTTCCACGCATGCGCACCGAGCTGACCGAGAGCAGCGAGGGCTCCTCCTACGCCGCGATGTGGCCGGCCTCGGCCTTCCGCACCACAGGCCGGCCCAGCCGAACGAACGGAGTGTCCGATGATGGCACGGGCGGAGCCGAAGCGCTGGACAGCGGTGACGGGGACGGCGCCTGAGCCGTCATCGCCGACCAGCCGGGGAGTCAATCTTCCAGGGTGATGTCAGTGCCGTCCACGGAGACGGTGAACTTCTCCAGGGGGTCGTTGGCGGGGCCCGCCACCACCTCACCGGTGGCTATGTCGAACTCGCTGCCGTGGCAGAGACAGCGGATGCGCTCCGTCACCTCCTGGATCGTGCATCCAGCGTGTGTGCACACCGCGCTGTAGGCCTGGAACTCCCCCTGCTCCGGTTGGGTTAGCACCAGCTTGTCGTCGACCAGGACCGTCCCGCTCCCCTGAGGAACGTCCGATGTCTGGGCGACTACCGTCCCGCGCAGGGAATCCTGTGGCTGCGGCTCGTTCGTCGAGGAGCAGGCACCCGCGCCAGCCGCAACAGCCCCGGCAGCTCCGGTGGCCCCCAGCATCCGCCGCCGGGTCATCCCGCAGGGCCGGGGCTTCTCCGGATCCATCACACCGCTCCCTTCGGCTGTGCACCATAGATTACTACGAACTGTAGTACTCTTGTGAGCCGAAGCGAAACCGACCCTGCGGGCGACCCCCGATCCCGCCAACACCCCGGAGGTGACCAACGCCACAACACCGGCCGCGACGACGGGTGCACGCCCTGGTCGACAGCCACACCGCCTTCCGGTCGTGCGTAATGTCGTCCATCCGCACGTGACGAGAACCGGGTATCGCTACCACGAAGCGCCTCATTGGTGATGCATCCCAATGAATCTGGATGCTCCAACCCGATTATTTCGATAGTGTTGTGGGTAGCGGTTCACGGTGCCCGGCGCCGGAAGGCCGTATTACTTTGCTTTCCGCCTCTGTCCAGTTATGACGCGCCCCGTTGGCTTGCCCTGACCCTCTGTCAGCGGGGTGAACGGACTGCAGGGGATCCCCAAGTGCAGCGTTACCACCGTTCCGAGCGCGTTCGGTGCCACTCTGGGGCTAACCGAGCGTATCCAGATCTCCACGTACGGCGAGACTTGTGACAGAAACGGCTTTTCCGCACTGTTCGTCTCCCTCCTCTGCCGAGGAGGGTGTGTGGTGCTGCCCATCCACGTGGGAAGCGCAGGCGACAGCGGACACAAACGCGGGTGGGCGCACCCCCGTGCTGGTAGAGGCACGCCCACCCGCGTATGGCGGAAAAACTCCGGAGTTAGGCGCCCACGGCGGCCTTCAGGGCCTCCGCGCGGTCCGTCTTCTCCCAGCTGAACTCCGCTTCCTGACGGCCGAAGTGGCCGTAGGAGGCGGTCTTGGAGTAGATCGACTTCAACAGGTTGAGGTCGCGGGCGATCGCGCCGGCACGCAGGTCGAAGACCTCGTTGACGGCCTTCTCGATGACCTCGGGGGCGACCTTCTCGGTGCCGAAGGTCTCGATGAAGACACCGACCGGGGCGGCCTTGCCGATCGCGTAGGCCGTCTGGACCTCGCAGCGGTCGGCGAGACCGGCGGCGACGACGTTCTTGGCGACCCAGCGGGTGGCGTAGGCAGCGGACCGGTCGACCTTGGACGGGTCCTTGCCGGAGAACGCGCCACCACCGTGGCGGGCGTAACCGCCGTAGGTGTCGACGATGATCTTGCGGCCGGTCAGGCCGCAGTCACCCATCGGGCCCCCGACCTCGAACCGGCCGGTGGGGTTCACGAGCAGCTGGTAGTTGTCGGACTCGAGCCCGTACTGCGACACGATCGGCTCGATGACGTGCTCCTTGATGTCGGGCTGGAGCAGTTCGTCGAGGTCGATGTCGGGGGCGTGCTGCGTGGACAGCACCACGGTGTCCAGACGGACCGGCTTGTTGCCCTCGTACTCGACGGTGACCTGGGTCTTGCCGTCGGGACGGAGGTAGGGGATGGTGCCGTTGCGGCGCACGGCGGAGAGCTGCTCCGAGAGCGCGTGGGCGAGCTTGATCGGCAGCGGCATGAGCTCGGGAGTCTCATTGGAGGCGTAGCCGAACATCAGCCCCTGGTCGCCGGCACCCTGCTTGTCCAGCTCGTCCGTGTGCTGCTCGACACGGGTTTCGTGGGCGGTGTTCACGCCCTGGGCGATGTCGGGCGACTGGGCATCGATGGAAACCGACACGCCGCACGAGTTGCCGTCGAAGCCCTTCGCCGACGAGTCGTAGCCGATGTCCAGGATCTTCTGCCGGACGACGGCGGGAATGTCGACGTAGGTCTGGGTGGTGACCTCACCGGCGATGTGTACCTGGCCGGTGGTGATCATCGTCTCGACGGCGACCCGACTCTTGGGGTCTTCCTTGAGCATCTCGTCGAGGATCGCGTCACTGATCTGGTCGGCCATCTTGTCGGGGTGGCCTTCAGTGACCGACTCGGAGGTGAAAAGACGACGGGACACGTTAAGTGACTCCTTGCAGCGGCTGCTGGCTGACAGTTGTCTCACCGGTTCGGTGCTGGTCTGACGGCGGTATCACCTCGACCAACGCCGAGCCGGCGGGTTATTACCTCGGACCACTGTAGTGGGAGGTCTCTGTCCACGTTGGACCCAGGGGGGGTTAATCGGCCGTTTTCGGCCGCCCCAACAAGACAAACCGAATCATGTTCGGCGACGGAATCCCTCTTCAGAGCCCATTTACCATAGTGTGACGCAGAACACAGCAAAAAATCCAGACGGAACCTGACAAAGGTTCTGTGCTGGGATTTTCCGTAGCGCACAGCGGAACGGGGTCGCCAAACACGCAACAGTTTCCGGTCGGGGGAGGTCAGGACGCGTCGTTCGTGACACGCTCGACGACGGAGTCCCACACCCGGTCTGCGATGTCCGCTTTTTCGGAGAGCGGAATGTCGGCGACGGAACCGTCAGCGCTGAGGACCGCCACCTGGTTGTCCGTGGTCCCGAAAGCGCGGCCCTCCCCCACACGGTTCACAACCAGCAGGTCACAGCCCTTCGCCGCGAGCTTGGACCTGCCGTTTCCAAGCACGTCCTCCGTCTCCGCAGCGAAACCCACCACGACCTGACTACTGTGCGTACGATCCTGGGAGATCTCGGCGAGGATGTCCGGGTTCTGGGCCAGCGCGACCGGTTGCGGTTGCGCACCGTCCTTCTTGAGCTTGCCCTCAGCGCTGTTCACCGGGCGAAAGTCCGCCACCGCCGCGGCCATCACGATCACGTCGGCTCCGGACCGCTCCTGCAGTACGGCTTCCCGTAGCTCTGCGGCGGATCCGACCCGGCGGACGGTGGCGCCAGCGGGGTCGGGGAGTGTGACGTTCGCCGAGACCACGGTGACCTCGGCTCCCCGTGCCAACGCGGTCTCCGCGAACGCGTACCCCTGCCGGCCCGAGGAATGGTTCCCGAGATAGCGGACCGGGTCGATGGGCTCCCGGGTCCCACCGGCCGTGATCAGCACTCGGCACCCTCTCAGGTCCGCAGGCAGGTTTCCCCGGTTCAGCAACCGTTGGGATACGGCGTGGATCTCCTCCGGCTCCGGGAGGCGGCCACGTCCCGTGTCGGTCCCTGTCAGACGCCCTGAGGCGGGATCCAGCACCACCGCACCGCGCTCACGCAGAGTTGCCACGTTAGCTTGTGTTGCGGGATGCTCCCACATCTCGGTGTGCATCGCCGGTGCGAAGAGGACCGGACACCGGGCGGTCAGCAGAGTGTTGGTGAGGAGGTCATCAGCGCGACCGTGCGCGGCCCTGGCGAGCAGATCGGCGGTAGCGGGCGCCACGACGATCAGGTCCGCGTTCTGTCCGACACGAACGTGTTCGACCTGATGGACCGTGTCCCATACCTCCTGCGCAGCGGGGCGCCCGGAGAGAGCGGCCCAGGTGGCCTCTCCCACGAACCGCAGCGCGTCGGGAGTCGGGACCACCCGGACCCCGTAACCGGACTCGGTGAGGAGCCGGAGCAGTTCGCACGACTTGTAAGCGGCGATACCCGCACCGACTCCGAGAACAACCTCAGGTGCGTGTGTGGCCGAGGCGGCCTCGTATGCGGTACTCACGCCAGAAGCCTAGCCCGATCGTCGTGCCCGGGCGAGCCGCCTGTCAGGCTCCCTCGTAGTTCTCCGACGTCAGCATGCCGCTCTTGACCTCACGCAGCGCGATGGACAGCGCCTTCTCCTGGACCTGGGTCTCGACCAGCGGACCGACGTACTCCAACAGCCCCTCGCCCAGCTGGGCGTAGTAGGCGTTGATCTGCCGGGCGCGTTTGGACGCCATGGTGACCAGGCTGTACTTACTGTCGACGCACTCGAGAAGATCGTCGATCGGCGGGTTCGTGATGCCTTCGGCAACGGGCTCGGTGCCTGCCACGGTCTTTCCCCCTGGACGGTCGCAGCGGCCCTGGTACAGGGCACTGGGTTGGCTAGTCTCGACGGGCCGGAAAAGCCCGCTATCACACTCTGGATGCCAGGATCAACGTTAGCAGTTCATCGCGGACATCCTGTACGGATGTGTTGACCAACGTGGCATCGAACTCCTTCTCCGCGGCGAGTTCCTCCCGCGCTGTCGCCAGGCGACGCTGAACGACCTCCGCCGGCTCTGTCCCACGTCCGGTCAGCCTGCGTTCCAGTTCCTCCCACGAGGGAGGGGCCAGGAACACGTGGAAGGCTCCCGGCATGGTCTTCCGGACCTGCCGGGCCCCTTGCAGGTCGATCTCGAGGAGTACCGGGATCCCGGCGGTCAGTCGTTCCACAACGGGCCGGCGCGGAGTGCCGTACCGGTTGCCGGAGAAACCGGCCCACTCCAGGAGCTCACCGTCGGCGATCATGCGGTCGAAGTCGTCCTCGGTGGTGAAATGGTACTCGACACCGTCCGTCTCGGAAGGCCGCGGCGCTCGGGTCGTCATCGACACGGACAGCCACACCTCGGGATGGTGCTGGCGGATCTCCTGAACGATCGTGCTTTTCCCCACCCCGGAGGGGCCGGAAAGCACGGTGAGTCGCTTCGAGGTGTCGGCAGACCTGTTCTCGGTTCCGGACTGGATAGGCACGAAAAGATCAAACTCTCGCAACGGGCCCGCGTGGGCGGTTCTGCGGACGAGTCCGATGTGGGGCGGCAGGATGTGGCACCGCGACGGTCCTGCCGCTGGTCGGCTCGATGATGTTTGCTCTTTTATACCATCGTGCCGCGGTGCTACCGTCCGCTTCGCCTTCCAGCGTCCCGGAAAGTCGTCGCACCGCGGCACGCCTACGTCCGCGAGGAGGGTCAGCCGTCGGGGACGGCCGACCGGTTACGCACGGTTCCTGTGGGGGGAAACCGTACGGCGGCCTTCACCTATTCGCCGCCGAACTCACGCTCCAGCGCCGAGCGCTGGTTGGCTCCGAGACCACGGACACGCCGGGATTCGGCGATGTTCAACCGCTCCATGATCTGTTTGGCGCGGACCTTGCCGACGCCAGGAAGCGATTCCAGCAGAGCGGAGACCTTCATCTTGCCGATGACGTCGTCGGTCTGCCCATCCGTGAGAACCTCGGACAGCGACACGCCGCCGTGTTTCAGTCGGTTCTTGACTTCCGCGCGCTCTTTTCTCGCCTTCGCGGCCTTCTCCAATGCCGCGGAGCGCTGTTCTGGTGTAAGGGGAGGAAGGGCCACGCCGGGTCACCTCGGTTTTCTCTCGTTTGTAGAGGGCGGACGCTTGCGCAAGTTAGTAGGTTTCCACCCACTTCGGCAACGCAAAGTGGCCTTTCAGAGGGCATTTCCTTCCACTAATCACCCAGAGTCACAAGGTGATTGCGCAGCGCCTATAAAATAACGGGTTTCGGAGCGTGCCACACACCCGTCCACTCCCCTGTCCTGGCGTTCCTCAGAAGAGTGACGCAGGTCATTCCGTAACGGCGTCACCAATTTTGGTCACACACTTTCTGTCACTTAGTTCGACCGGAACCAGGGGATGCGGAATGCGATGGCCGTGCTCGGCACGCTCAGGATGACGTTCCCTCCGAGCGCCGGATGGCGGAAGCAGCCGACGCCGCGGCGGCCCCCGGATCCGCGGCCCTCGTGATCGGGCGCCCCATTACCAGCAGGTCAGCTCCGGCTGCCAGGGCCTCCTGCGGCGTCGCCGTCCGTGCCTGATCCCCCTGGTCGGCGCCGCCGGGACGCACACCGGGAGTGATCAACGTCACGTCCGGTCCGACCTCGCGTCGCAACGAGGCGACCTCCTGGGGAGAGCACACCAGAGCCCGGGCTCCCGACTCCACAGCCAGCGTTGCCAATCGCCTCGTCGCGTCCAGGGCTGGCCCCCGCACGCCCACCCGCTCCAGTTCCTCATCATCCAGGGAGGTCAGCACGGTCACAGCAGCGATCTCGGTGTCCGGCGCCGCCTCGGCCGCGGCCCGGATCATCTCCCGGCCTCCGGAAGCGTGCACCGTCAGTATGGACGGTTTCAGCCGTGCCACGTTGCGAACGGCTCCGGCTACTGTCGCCGGGATGTCGTGCAACTTGAGATCCAGGAAAACCGAAACCTTGTTGGCCCCACGCACAGTGGTCACCACTTCCGGGCCGTAACGCAGGTACAGCTCCAAACCGACCTTGACCGTGCTCACGTGTGGAGCCACCGCTGATGCCCACCGGGCTGCGGTCTCGATCTCGGGAGCGTCAATGGCGACGGCGATGGGCGCGGTCACGATCCTTCTCCTTCGTGTGACTGAAGCGTACGGAATTGGTTCTGGGGCCGACGCGACGAGAACCACCCCGCCGAGGCCCGGCGAGGCGCGGAGACAGCACTGCACCGTGCGATTCCCGCGTTCGCCCCGTTCATGCATCCCAGCGGCGGAAGAAACCACGTGGCGTGCCTTCGCCGCGCTCGGCAGGGGTCTCTCCATGGCTCGGGTCCGTGGCCCAGCGGCACTCCCCCGCGGCTCCCGCTGCTCTCCGCCCCCGCGGCAGCCGTTCCGCCGGGGGCTCTGCGCGCCGCCCCGCGTCCCGACCACAGGCGGGCGGACAGCCGCGCCCGGGCCGCTCCCGGCGTCGGGCCTCCGCACCCGTTCGACGGGGAGTCTCCCGGGCGGCGCTCGCGTCCCGGACGGGCGCCGTTCCCCACGAGCGGGACCGCCGCGCACACGCGTCCGGCGCCCCTCCCCTCCGGAGGAGCGGGGCGCCGGAAACGGGCCCCGCGCCGGGAGGCCACCGGACACCCGGACCAGCGGACGGCGCTCGTCCGCCAGCAACCGCAGTAGGGCGCCCGGCCGCGGGGGCGCGTGCTTGCGCGAGTCAGCGGGGCCCCGATCGCGCAGGTGGGGAAACCGGCCACGTACGACCGGAAACACGGACACGGTCCCCCCACGCGCCGTGCCGGGCGCAACACCCGCGCACGTGAGGGCGCGGGAAGCGGCGGGGAAAGGGCGGGCGCCATCGCGGCGGGGGACCCCGGCGCTCCGGGGCGCGACACAACAGGCGACCGCACCACATCCGCCCTCTTCCGCGCCTCCCCTCGTACGGCGCGACCACGGCACCGCCCACCGGCGTCTCCCGTCCGAGCGGCCCACGCTCCGCCCCGCGAGCGGATCCGGTGCCGGCCCACTCCCGGTCACTGTTCGGCGTCCACTCGCGCCGAGCGGTGCGCCGCCCCCACCAGTGACGCTGGGGACGACACTCCGTGTTCGTCAAGAGCCTCGGTCAGCTCACGCAGGATCCGGGCACAGGCGGAGGGGTCGGCGAAGTTCACCGTTCCCACCGCGACCGCTGACGCTCCCGCCGCGAGGAACTCCACCACATCCGAACCGGTACGTACTCCCCCCATACCGATGATCGGAACCCGGGGCAGCGCGGCATGGACGTTGTAGACGCACGCGACCGCCAACGGCCGGATGGCGGGACCGGAGACACCGCCGCCACCGGAGACGGCAGGACGCAGTTTTCCCGGGTCGATGACCATACCGCGCACGGTGTTGACCAGGGAGAATCCGTCCGCACGCGCGTCCACGCACGCCCGAGCGAGCTCGACCACATTCCGAACGTCCGGTGCCAGTTTCGCGAACACCGGAATGTCGGAACGCGCGTGCGAACGCACCCCGTGTACGACACGCGCGGCTTCCTCGGGGTCATCGGCGAAGTCCTGTCCCCGCCCGGTGGGGTTGGGGAACGACAGGTTCACCTCGATCATGCTCACGCCGGAGGCGCCGGAGATCCGTCTGGCCAGTTCGGCGTACTCCGCGGCGCTTCCGCCTCCGATGGAGACCGCCGCACGGCTCCCCTGGGACCGCAGCCACGGCACGTCCCGTTCGAGCAGCACGTCGATACCGGGACCCTGCATTCCGGTGACGCTGAGCATGCCACTGGGTGTCTCCGCCATACGGGGGGCGGGGTGCCCGGCTCGGGGTTCCAGCGTCACTGACTTGGTGACGACCGCTCCGAGTTGGGCGACGTCGACGAACCGCGCCAGTTCCCTTCCGGTACCGGCGCACCCCGCCGCCGTCATGATCGGGTTGGCCAGTTCCAGCCGCCCCAACCGTGTTCGCAGATCAGTACTCACTACCGCTCCGCCCTGAACGGTCCGGTTGCCATCAAATTTTTGCGGCGGGTACCCCGGCCTTCAGGCCGGGGAGGAAGCCGCTTCCTCCTTTCTCATGGTGTAGGCGTATCCGTCTGCCCGTTGCAACAGGCGGACGTAGCGGTGGTGGATGTCTTTAGCGGTTCCGTGGACGGTGGTGATGTTGAAGACCCCTTTGGCACGCACCGCAACGCGGCCGCTGTGGGTTCCGGCCTTCTTCCCGGCGGGCACAACCGCACGGACAAGGTCACCGGTCTGGTATCCGAAGAAGGTCTTGGTGCGCGGTAGGCGCAACCGGGGGAACCCGTGCTTGTCGCACCGGGTGCGGGCGTGGGTGCCGCGCCCGGTGCAGGCGGCCACCAACATCCGGTTCACAACCTCAGCAACAGCGCCGGTTTCACCCACGCACAACGCGTCCAGGGTGTGGGTCTTGGGCAGGTGGTTGCGGGTGCGGTTGTACTTGGTGCGACCCCCCGAACCTGTGCGCACGGGCAGGCGGGCATCGAGGGCGCGCCACAGCGCCCACCGGCTGGACTGCACGGCGGCGGCGTCGCGCAAGGGCGTCTTGGCCCGGGCCAGGATGTGTGGTGCGGCTGCGGGGGCGAACTCTTCCACCGGCTTCTCGCCCTTGGTCTGGTTGCAGCGGATGCAGGCCAGCACCAGGTTGGACACCCGGTCGGACCCACCCCGCGATTTGGGGTGGACGTGGTCCACGTTCAGCGGGGTGTGCACCGCCCAGCAGTAGACACAGGCCCGGCCGAACTTAGCCAGGAGGTATTCGCGGACCTCGTAACCGTGCAGGGTGCCGCGCTGGTACTCCCTGCCTTCCAACGGGTGTCCGGCGGACAGGGCGTGGGTGTCGAACGCGACGCGTTCCACGTGTACCTGCCGCACCGGCGCCCACCGGGACAACCGGACCACCCACGACACGGTCGTATCAACCCGATGACGCAGCGACGGGGGCAACCACTCCTCGGCTCGGGCTCGGTTGTTGAACCGAGGGGCGCGGTAGCGCACATTGGCCGTCCGGCGGCGACTCCGGTAGGCGGAGCGCTGCCCCATCTTCTTTCGGATCTGTGCGCCCCGGTGGTCCAGCCGGAGGGCGAACCGGCCGCGGCGCTGGCCACCCTGGGCGGTGAACACGGCCAGCCCGGTGTGCTTCGATCCCGGGTCCACGCCGACCTCGACCCCATCGACGTCGGATTCGGCGACGGTGCGGTCCTTCAGCCGGATCGTGAACGGAACACGGCGGTGCACCACCGCGCGGCCCTTGGCCAACAGCGTGCGCGCCCGAGCAGGGTGGCACGGTTGCAACGGCCGGTGGTGGGCGTCGAGCACCATGACGCAGGGGTGCCGCTCACGCGGCTGCTCCCCGACCCCGGAGGGGGCGGGGGTGGCGCCCCCGGCGCCAGGTGCAGCACCGGGGGTCTCCTCTCGCACATGTTCCACACCGGGTGCGTCGTGGCGCCCGACCCCCGTTTCGTCCCTGTTCCCGGGGGTGTCTGCTGGGTCGGGTTCCAGAGCAGGCCGCTGAGGAGGCACGGCCTGGTGG
Source organism: Haloactinospora alba (assembly GCF_006717075.1). Taxonomy (NCBI): domain Bacteria; kingdom Bacillati; phylum Actinomycetota; class Actinomycetes; order Streptosporangiales; family Nocardiopsidaceae; genus Haloactinospora; species Haloactinospora alba. The sequence goes on along the minus strand of NZ_VFQC01000001.1, from coordinate 1,351,131 downwards.
GTCTGTGGTCCTGTGTGGAACGTAGCCAACGGGGTCACCTCCCTTCATGTTGGCTAGTGCTGGTAACGGCGGACCTTCACTCGCGGGGTGAAAGCCCCCGCCTTCAGGCGGGGGAACCCGTTACTTGGCTGCCCTACTCCTCGCCTCCTGCCAGGAGGCCGCGCCCGAGAACCACTCAGCCGGCTTCGCGGGTGCTGCCGCCGTAGCCCGTCTCCTCGTCGGGGGATTTCCACCCGGGTGCGCCCAGGGCGTCGAACGGTATCGTTCCGGCATCGTCGAAACGCACCTGTTCCCCGCGGAACACCGGCCCGTCGACGCATGAGCGCACCATCCGGGTGATGCCGTCCTCCCCCACCACCGGAATCACACAACTCATACACATACCGGTGCCACAGGCCATGGACTCTTCCACTGACACCTGTACCGGGAGCGCGTGCCTGGCAGCACTCGCACTGACCTCACGCAGCATCGGCATGGGGCCGCACGCGTACACGGCATCGGCGCTGGTCTCGTGCAGCACGCGTTCGAACACGTCGGTGACCCGTCCGTGCTCGCCGAACGTCCCGTCCTCGGTGGTACAGGTAACGGTCGCCGCTGCCCGGCGTGCGGTGATGATGCCGAAGAGGTGGTCGGACGAGTCGGCACCGAACACGAAGTCCACTCGACATCCCCTGCGACGCAGGGCCTGGGCCAGCGGGAACAGGGGGGCCGCTCCGGAACCGCCCCCGACGAGTGTGCAGTTCACCGGGTCCCGGGGCAGCGGGAACGGGCGGCCCAGCGGCCCCACCACGTCAACCAGGTCCCGGGAACGGCGTTCGGCCAACCACGCCGTTCCGGGACCGCGCGCCTGGAAGAGGAACTCCACGGTCCCTCCGTAGTCGGGTTTGACGTCATGGATCGCGAACGGTCGGCGAAGCAGCATGCTCGACTGCTCCCCACCCACGGCGACAGCGATGAACTGCCCGGGGCGGAACCGGTCGGCGATACCCGGAGCCACGATCGTGATGGAGTGGTACGCCTCCACCCGACGCACGTTCAGCACCGGGCTGCGCATCTGCACCGGCCCCATCTCGCTCACGGGTCACCGCCCTCCCACGACCACGGGTTCGTGCCTTCTCACCGTGCGCGCAACGCGTCAGCGTGCTGCTGGAGGGAACGCACACCGAGCTCGTCGCGTACCAGTGCCTCGATCCCCTGCACCGCTGCCGCCAGTCCCTGGACAGTGGTTACGCTCGGCACTCCGCGCATGATCGCGGCGGTACGGATCTCGTAGCCATCCAACCGCGGCCCGGACTGTCCAGCGCTGCCGAACGGAGTGTTGACGATGAGGTCCACCCCACCATCGTGGATACGTTGCACGATAGTCGGTTCGCCATCCGGACCGGTGCCCGCACTGTGCTTGCGCACCACCCGGGCGTTCACCCCGTTCCGCCGGAGCACCCATGCGGTCCCCTCCGTCGCCAGGATCTCGAACCCGAGGTCGGCGAGACGCTTGAGGGGAAAGATCATGCTGCGTTTGTCCCGGTTCGCCACCGAGACAAACACCGATCCGGATGTCGGCAGCGGACCGGAGGCCGCCAACTGGGACTTGGCGTAGGCCGGACCGAAGTTGGCGTCCAGCCCCATCACCTCACCGGTGGAACGCATCTCCGGGCTGAGCACGGTGTCCACGCTCTCGCCCTGCTTGTTCATGAACCGGTTGAACGGCAGCACCGCTTCCTTGACCGCGACCGGGGCGTCCATCGGCAGCGTTCCCCCGTCGCCCTCCGCCGGCAGGATCCCCTCGGAGCGCACCTCCGCGATGGTGGAGCCGAGCATGATCCGGGCTGCCGCCTTCGACAGGGAGGCCGCCGTCGCCTTCGACACGAACGGGACGGTACGGGAGGCACGCGGGTTGGCCTCCAGCACGTACAGCACACCGGACGCCAACGCGTACTGCACGTTGAGGAGACCACGCACCCCCGTACCGCGCGCGATGGCCTCCGTGGAGTAGCGGATCCGTTCGTAGTCCTCGTTCCCCAGGGTCACGGCCGGCAGCGCGCACCCGGAGTCGCCGGAGTGGATGCCCGCCTCCTCGATGTGCTCCATGATGCCCCCGAGGTACAGCTCGTGGCCGTCGTAGAGCGCGTCGACGTCGATCTCGACCGCGTCGTCCAGGAACCGGTCGATGAACACCGGGTACTCGGGACTGACCTCGGCGTTACGGCCGATGTAGTCACGCAGCATGTTCTCGTTGTACACGATCTCCATACCGCGTCCGCCCAGTACGTAGGAGGGACGGACCATGACGGGGTAACCGATGTCCCCAGCGACCTGCTTTGCCCCCTCGAACGAGTGGGCGGTGCCGTACCTGGGAGCGGGAAGGCCGGCGTCGGCCAGCACCTTGCCGAACTCCCCGCGGTCCTCGGCGAGGTCGATCGCCTCGGGAGTGGTACCGACGATGGGAACACCGGCGGCTGTCAGCTCACGGGCCAAGCCCAATGGCGTCTGCCCGCCGAGCTGCACGATCACGCCCACGACCTCGCCGGTGGCACGCTCGGCGCGCACCACCTCCAGGACGTCCTCCAGGGTGAGCGGTTCGAAGTACAGCCGGTCGCTGGTGTCGTAGTCGGTGGAGACCGTCTCCGGGTTGCAGTTGACCATGACGGTCTCGTACCCGGCCTGTGAGAGGGCGAAGGAGGCGTGTACACAGCTGTAGTCGAACTCCACGCCCTGCCCGATCCGGTTGGGTCCGGAGCCCAGGATCACCACCTTGGGGCGGCTACTTGCCGGGACCTCGGTCTCCTCGTCGTAACTGGAGTACAGGTAGGGGGTACGCGCCGCGAACTCCGCGGCGCACGTGTCGACGGTGAGGTAGACCGGGTGGATCCCCAACGCGTAGCGGAGCTCCCGGACCACCTCCTCGGACTTGCCGGTGATCTCGCCGAGCTGCGCGTCGCTGAACCCCAGCCGTTTGGCCGAGCACAGCGGTCCGCTCTCCAGCCTGCCAGCGGCCGCGATCTCCCGGGCCTGCTCCTCCAGCAGCGCCATCTGGTCCAGGAACCAGGGGTCGATTCCGGTGGACTCGTACAGCTCCTCCACTGTCGCTCCGGCTCTCAGCGCCTGCTGGAGCTGGCGCGGCCGGTGCTCGGTCGGGGTGCGTACGGCTTCCAGCAGCTCCCGCTTCTCGGACTCTCCCCCAGCGGGTCCTTCCCAGGTCAGCCCGATCCCGGGCTTCTCCACGGAACGCATCGCCTTCTGCAGCGCCTCGGGGAAGGACCGCCCGATCGCCATCGCCTCACCCACCGACTTCATCGTCGTGGTGAGCTTCGGATCGGCACCGGGGAACTTCTCGAAGGCGAAGCGCGGCACCTTGACCACGACGTAGTCCAGGCTCGGCTCGAAGCTGGCCGGGGTCTCGGCGGTGATGTCGTTGGGAATCTCGTCCAGCGTGTAGCCGACCGCGAGCTTCGCCGCGATCTTGGCGATCGGGAAACCGGTGGCTTTGGACGCGAGGGCCGAGGAGCGCGACACCCGGGGGTTCATCTCGATGACGACGATCCGACCGGTGCGGGGGTGCACGGAGAACTGAATGTTACAGCCCCCGGTGTCCACTCCCACCTCGCGGATCACCGCGATACCGATGTCGCGCATCCGCTGGTACTCACGGTCGGTCAGGGTCATGGACGGCGCGACCGTGATGGAGTCACCGGTGTGCACGCCGATCGGGTCGACGTTCTCGATGGAGCAGACGACCACGACGTTGTCGTTCGCGTCGCGCATGAGCTCCAGCTCGTACTCTTTCCACCCGAGGATGGACTCTTCCATGAGCACTTCGGTGGTCGGGGAGAGCTCGAGCCCCTGGCCGGCGATGCGGCGCAGTTCGTCCTCGTTGTGGGCGAGGCCGGAACCGGCACCGCCCATGGTGAACGAGGGCCGCACGACGACCGGGTAACCCAGGTCGTCAGCGGCCTCCAGGCATTCCTCCAGGGTGTGGGAGATACGCGACCGGGCGGACTCACCGCCGATGCGCTCCACGATGGTCTTGAACGTCTCCCGGTCCTCCCCGGACTGGATCGCGTCGATGTTGGCGCCGATCAGTTCGACGTCGTACTTCGACAGCACCCCGGTGTCGTGCAGCGAGACGGCGGTGTTCAGCGCCGTCTGGCCGCCCAGGGTGGGCAGCAGCGCGTCCGGGCGCTCCTTGGCGATGATCCTCTCGACCATCTCCGGGGTGATCGGCTCGACGTAGGTGGCGTCGGCGAACTCCGGATCGGTCATGATCGTGGCCGGGTTGGAGTTGACCAGGATGACGCGCAGCCCCTCGGACTTGAGGACCCGGCAGGCTTGCGTTCCCGAATAGTCGAACTCGCACGCCTGACCGATGACGATCGGCCCGGAGCCGATCACGAGGACAGACGAAAGGTCGCTACGGCGTGGCATTTCTTCCTCTACGTTTCAGCAGGACGTTCAGGCAGGCGGTGCTGGGGATGCGGCGTGCTCGGCCATCAGGTCGCAGAACGCGTCGAACAGGGCGGCGGCATCGTGCGGTCCGGCCGCGGCCTCAGGGTGGTACTGGACGCTGAAAGCGGGGCGGTCCAGGAGTCGGAGCCCTTCGACGACATTGTCGTTGAGGTCGATGTGGCTGACCTCGGCACGCCCGTAGGGCGTGTCGAAGGGGCCGTCGACCGGGGCGTCGACAGCGAAGCCGTGGTTGTGGCTCGTGATGTGGACCCGACCGCTGTGCACCTCACGGACCGGTTGGTTCACGCCGCGGTGGCCGAACCGGAGCTTGTAGGTTCCCAGACCGAGGGCGCGGCCCAGGATCTGGTTGCCGAAGCAGATGCCGAACATCGGCGTCCCGGCGTCCAGGACGGCGCGCATCGCGGCGACGTCCCTGTCAGCGGTAGCGGGGTCTCCCGGCCCGTTGCTGAAGAACACCCCGTCCGCGTTGACCGCGAGGATGTCCTCGGCGGTGGAGCTGGCCGGCAGTACGGTCACCTCACACCCCCGCTCCGCCAGCCGCTGCGGCGTCATCGCCTTGATACCCAGGTCAACAGCGGCGACCCGGAAGCGGGTGGCCACGCCGGAGGGCGGATGAACAGTGTAGGGACTCTCCGTACTCACCTCGTTGGCGAGCTCCGCTCCCGACATCTCCGGACTGGCGAGCACGCGTTCGTGCAGGACGCTGGTGTCGGTCTCGGTGGTGCTGATGGCGGCACGCATGGCGCCGTGGTCGCGTATGTGCCGGGTCAGCGCTCGGGTCCCCGGAATCGCGATGCCGACAACCCCCTGACGCTGCAGTTCCGCCTCCAGGGTGCGCTCGGCGCGCCAGTTGGAGGAGGTGCGCGAGGGTTCGCGGACGACGTACCCGGACACCCAGATCCGACCGGATTCCGGATCGTCGTCGTTGACCCCCGTGTTTCCGATGTGCGGGGCGGTCATCGTGACGATCTGGCGATGGTACGAGGGGTCCGTGAGCGTTTCCTGGTACCCGGTCATCCCGGTGTTGAACACGATCTCGCCGAACGTCTCACCCCGGGCGCCGAACGAGGTCCCGTGGAACGCGCGGCCGTCCTCCAGCACGAGAACAGCGGGGACGCTGGAATCGGATGTGTGTGGACTCACTGGATCTCTCCCTCGAGGACCGTGGGAACGCCACGCAGGAACGTGGCGACCACCCGTCCGGACATGCGCATACCCCGGTAGGGGGTGTTACGGCTTTTGGAAACCAGGGCGTCGGGGCTTACCTCCCCGCCCGCCTGTGGGTCGTACAGCGTGAAGGTGGCGGGTTCCCCGGCGGCGATCGGACGGCCGTGTCCGGCGAGTCGGCCGATACGGGCCGGAATCCTCGACATCCGTTCCGCCACCCCGGCCCAGTCGAGGAGGCCGGTGTCGACCATGGTGCGTTGCACCACCGGCAGCGCCGTCTCCAAACCGAGCATTCCCATCGCGGCAGTGGCCCACTCGGTTTCCTTCGCTTCCGTGGGGTGCGGGGCGTGGTCGGTGGCCACGCAGTCGATCGTCCCGTCAGCCAGCCCCTCGCGCAGCGCCCGCACGTCGTCTTCGGTGCGCAGCGGCGGGTTCACCTTGTAACTGGGATCGTAACTGTGGGCGAGCTCGTCGGTGAGGAGGAGGTGGTGCGGTGTCACCTCCGCCGTCACGTTGCACCCGCGGCTCTTGGCCCAGCGGATGATCTGCACCGCTCCCTTGGTGGAAACGTGGCACACGTGCAGCCGTGAGTCCACGTGCTCGGTGAGCAGACAGTCGCGGGCGATGATGGCCTCCTCCGCCACAGCCGGCCACCCGGCCAGACCGAGCTGGTCGGAGACGACGCCCTCGTTCATCTGCGCGTTCTCGGTCAGCCGGGGTTCCTGGGCGTGTTGTGCCACCACTCCGTCGAAGGCCTTGACGTACTCCAGCGCGCGGCGCATCAGCAACGCGTCGGAGACGCAGACCCCGTCGTCGGAGAACATCCGGACGGTGGCCATGGAGTCGGCCATCGCGCCCAGCTCGGCCAGGTGGCTACCCCCCAGGCCGTGGGTGACAGCACCGACCGGTTGGACGTCGCAGTAGCCGGCGTCCCGGCCGAGGCGCCACACCTGTTCGACGACACCGGCCGTGTCGGCCACGGGGTTCGTGTTGGCCATCGCGTGAACCGCCGCGTAGCCGCCCTTGGCCGCGGCCCGGGAACCGCTCGCCACTGTCTCCGCGTCCTCGCGTCCGGGTTCGCGGAGATGGGTGTGCAGATCGACGAGACCGGGCAGGGCGATGAGGCCGTCCGCCTCCACAACCGTGGCTCCGGCGGACTCGAGGTCGGTTCCCGTCGCGACGACAGTGCCCTCGGACACGAGGACATCGGTTGGTGCGGCGCCGGCGGGCCGGACGCCGCGGATCAGGTATGTCTCAGACAACGGATGTTTCCCTGCTAGTTTCCGATAGCCGACTCTGAGCCGCCGAGCAGGAGGTACAGAACGGCCATCCGTACGCTGACGCCGTTGGTGACCTGCTCGGTAACGGTTGAGCGGGGGGAGTCGGCGACCTCGGCCGTTACCTCCATCCCGCGCACCATGGGACCGGGGTGCATCACTATGGCGTCGTCGTGGAGTTTGGCGACGCGCTCCCCGTCCATGCCGTAGCGGCGGATGTACTCCCGTGCGCTCGGGAAGAAGGCGTCCTGCATGCGTTCGGCCTGGACGCGAAGCATGATCACCACGTCGCTGTGTGGCAGGACCCCGTCCAGCTCGTAGGAGACGGAGCACGGCCATGTACCCACCGAAACGGGAAGCAGCGTCGGCGGGGCGACAAGCGTCACCTCGGCACCGAGCGTGTGCAACAGCAGCACGTTGGAACGCGCCACCCGGCTGTGCAGCACGTCGCCGACGATGGTGACGCGCAGCCCTTCCAGGCTTCCCATCCGTTCCCGCATGGTGAAAACGTCCAGCAGCGCCTGGGTGGGGTGCTCGTGCGTACCGTCCCCCGCGTTGAGCACGGCACCGTCGACCCACGTGGACAGGCGGTGTGCCGCGCCGGAAGCACCGTGCCGGATCGCGATGCCGTCCGCCCCCATCGCCTGCAGGGTGAGCGCGGTGTCCTTGAGGCTCTCGCCCTTCGCGACGCTGGAGCCTTTGGCGGAGAAGTTGATCACGTCCGCGGACATGCGTTTCGCCGCGAGCTCGAAGGAGGTCCGGGTACGGGTGGAGTCCTCGTAGAAGAGGTTGACTACGGTTCGCCCCCGCAGGGTGGGGAACTTCTTCACTGAGCGCCCGCTGATCCGGGCGAGTTCCTGCGCGGTGTCCAGAACGTGGTTGGCCTCGTCCCGGGAGAGGTCTCCGGCGGAGAGCAGGTGCCGCATTACTGGTCCTCTCCCTGGCTGGAACGGGATCTGGTGGGACCGAGAAGGACCGCGTCCTCGCCGTCGGTCTCCTCGAGTGTGACCGTCACCGTCTCGCGCAGCGAGGTGGGCAGGTTCTTCCCGACGTAGTCGGCCCGGATCGGCAGCTGGCGGTGGCCGCGGTCGACGAGGGTGGCCAGCTGTACCGCGCGGGGGCGCCCCAGGTCGTTCAGCGCGTCCAGGGCTGCCCGTACGCTGCGGCCGGAGAACAGTACGTCGTCGACGAGGACGACGATACTGCCGTCGATTCCGTCACTGGGGATCTCGGTGCGACCCACGGCACGCGCCGGCGCCAGGTGCAGATCGTCGCGGTACATGGTGATGTCCAGCGCTCCCCAGGGAACGGAGCGCTCCTCCACCCGGTGGATGCGTTCGGCCAGCCGCTTCGCGAGCGGAACGCCCCGGGTCGGGATTCCGAGCAGCGTGATGTCGCCGCCGCCCTTGGTCCGCTCCAGGATCTCGTGCGCTATCCGTGTCAGGGCACGGTGGATCTCGGGGCCTTCCAGGACGGCACGTGCGTCGTGACTCCTGTCCTGGTTCCGGCTCCCGTCGGCATTCGTGTGAGCATCACTCTCAGCGCGTTTTTGCGCACACACAGTGATGACCTCCTTCCCTGTCTCGCTGAACAGGCCGTTAAAGGACGTCGATTACTGATCACGCTACCAGCGCCTCGGCAGCACTTCCGCCCACGGACCCCACCAGACAGCGGCACGAAACATACAAAAAATGTGACCATCGTCACGGTAAAATGCGTTGACATAACCGACACTAAGCAAGTGGGGAGAGCGACGCCCTTCCTCCGAACACGGGCCTCGAAATGCCACAAGCCCGACGAATACGGGCTTGTGGGTAGCAAGGGATTCCTACATCGCCCGGATAACCCCCATTTTCAGCGGAGTTTCACTTACGCACGGTTTGGTTACACAATGAACCCGTTTCCGCCCAACAGCTTGACCTGGCCCCCAGACAGTCTTATGGTCACTGTCCGTAACTAGTCTGGGTGGAGGGAGTTCGGTGAGCACCACTGCGTAACCGCGCTCTGCTGATTCCCGGGATAACGGCACAACCGCACCACCCGGATGAACAAGCCCACACCAAACCACCTCACGGCCGGGGAGCGACAAGAAGATGCCAACGGAATACGCCAAGTCCCTAGGTGCGCGGCTGCGCGCCATCCGCACTCAGCAGGGGCTCTCCCTGCATGGAGTGGAGGAGAAGTCCCACGGGCGCTGGAAAGCCGTCGTCGTCGGCTCCTACGAACGGGGCGACCGGGCGGTCACCGTACAGAAACTCTCCGAGTTGGCCGACTTTTACGGTGTGCCCATGTCCGAGCTGCTGCCGGGCGGTTCCGCACCCGCTCCCTTGGGCCCCACCCCTAAGCTCGTCATCGATCTGGAACGTATGCAGCAGCTTCCGCAGGACAAAGCAGGTCCTCTCGCTCGCTACGTGGCAACGATCCAGAGCCAACGCGGCGACTACAACGGCCGGGTGCTCTCCATCCGGCAGGAGGACCTCAGGTCGCTGGCCGTGATCTACGACCGGTCGCCAGGGGAGCTCACCGAGGAGCTGATCAACTGGGGCGTTCTGGACCCCGAAGCGCGCCGCGCAGTGGAGGCCTTCTGACGAGGCCCTGACGGCGCCCCCGCGCAATAGCGGCGTGCGGGGCCGCCGTCCTCCGTACCGCAGAGAAGACCGGCGGTCCCGTCAGTAACGGAGTACGGGACCCTCACCCGCTTCCGCGCTCACGAGCCCAGCCCGTCCAGGCGGCACCCGGTTGCCGCCGCTCCCCGTGCGTCGAGCACGCGTTCGGGCACGGTGGAGCCCCGTCCCTGCCACCGAGGCGGATGCTGCGGATACTCTGGACAGTGTGAGCACCGGCGTGGAACTACGCTACCTGGCCGCCCCGGCATTCCTCCGCGCGTTGCCCGCGCTCGTGGATATCTACATGAACGCGATGGCACCTCCCGCGGACCACGCCGCCGGGCGTCGGGCCATCATGGAGCACCACGCGCAGTACCCGCGTTTCCACGCGGTTGTCGCCGTCTCCACCGGCAACGGGACAGCTGCCGGGTTCGCCTACGGTTTCCGCGGCCAACGCGGCCAGTGGTGGCACGACAGCGTCCTTCAGGAACTCCTGACCCGCGCTCCATCCGAGGAGCACCAGTGGTTCAGTAACCCGTTCGAACTCGCCGAGCTACACGTCCACCCCTCCTGGCAGGGACACGGTGTCGGACGGTCCCTGTTGGAACGGCTGGCGGCGGTGCGCTCCGAGCGCACCGCCGCCCTGTCGACACACAGCGGAGCAACCGCTGCGCACCGGCTGTACCGTTCGTGCGGGTTCACTGACGTGCTCCGGGAGTTCTACTTCCCCGGGAATCCGCACCAACCGTTCACCGTCATGTCCGCGCGCCTGCCGCTGCGGGAACGCGGCTCCCGGAAAGCCGCTCATAGATCTCACGGGTGGCTGTGGACTGGTTGAACGTGATGAAGTGGATCCCGGGTGCGCCTTCGTCCAGGAGACGCTCGCACATCCGGGTTGCCTGGTCGATTCCCAGCTCACGCACTGCCTTCGGGTCGTCCGACACTCTCTCGAACTCTTCGGCCAGGTGTTTGGGGAACGGAGCGCCGGACAGCTGCTCGGACTTCTCGATCGTGGAGTGCTGCAGCACCGGCATGATCTCGGGAATGATCGGGGTGTCGCCTCCCCCCTTAGCAGCGACCCGGTCCCGCAACCGCAGATAGTCCTCGGCATCGAAGAACATCTGCGTGACCGCGTAGTCGGCTCCGGCCTGGAACTTGCGTACGAGGAAGTCCGTGTCCTCGTCGACACTGGCCGAGCGCGGGTGCTTGAACGGGAAGGCCGCCACACCGACGCTGAAGTCGCCGCTCTCCTTGACCAACCGGACCAGCTCCGAGGCGTACTCCAGTCCCTCGGGATGCTTCACCCATTCGCCCAGCGGGTCTCCTGGCGGATCCCCGCGCAGCGCGAGCATGTTGTTCACACCCGCACTGGCGAACCTGCCGATAAGGTGGCGCAGCTCGCTCACCGAATGGTTGACAGCGGTCATGTGCGCGAGCGGGAGCAGCGTCGTGTCCGTCGCCAGCTGCTCGGTCATCTCCACTGTCCGGTCTCGGGTTCCGCCACCGGCCCCGTACGTGACGGACACCCACGAGGGCTGCAGAGCCTCGATGTCGCGGATGGACCGCCAAAGCTTCTGCTCGCCTTCCGGAGTCTTCGGCGGGAAGAATTCGAAGGAGAATGTCGGTTCGCCGGCGGAGAGCAGATCAGGAATGTGACGCGGCCGGGTCTCGGCCGGGCGCCCTGTCTCATTGGATGTCGGTGAGCCAAACATGGTTAATACCCTAGGCCACGCACCTACGCCACCTGATAACCCACCCCCTCCTAAGCGGCGTTTCCCCCTTCCGACAAGGGATAATCTGCGGCCATGGACTCCTCGTACTCCTCCCCCATCGCCTCGGTCCGTCCGGCCGTGGACGCCGAGCTGACGGCCTTCCTAGAACAGCGAAGCTCCGAGGTACACCGGATCGGAACCGAACTCGCTCCGGTCCTGCAGGCCTTGGACGCCCTGCTCTCCGGCGGCAAACGGATGCGTCCGGCGTTCTGTTACTGGGGATGGCGGGGAGCCGGCGGCACGGAAGACCCGGCCGTCTACACCGCCGCGGCGTCGCTGGAGTTCCTGCAAGCGTGTGCCCTCATTCACGACGATGTGATCGACAACAGCGACACGCGCCGGGGGCTTCCCTCAACCCACCGGCGACTCGCGGAGCTCCACGAGAAAGCCGGGTGGCGCGGTGACGCCGCCGAGTTCGGGCGGGGGGCGGCCGTACTCCTCGGCGACCTGTGTCTGAGCTGGTGTGAGGACATGTACGCGGGCAGCGCCCTTCCCGCCGAAGCGCTGCGTGCGGGACGCAAACCCTTCGCGGACATGCGCACCGAGGTTATGGCGGGACAGTTCCTGGACATGGTGGAACAGGTACGCGAAACCAGCTCCACGGAGGCCCCCCAGCGGGTAATGCACTACAAGTCGGCCAAGTACACGGTGGAACGCCCGCTCCAGCTCGGTGCGGCACTGGCGGGGCGCTACGAGGAACTCGCCCCCGTGTACAGCTCCTACGGGATCCCGTTGGGTACGGCCTTCCAACTGCGTGACGACATCCTCGGCGTGTTCGGCGATCCCGAGCAGACCGGGAAGCCGGCGGGGGACGACCTGCGGGAGGGTAAACGCACCCTGCTCGTCGCCGAGACGCTGCAGCGTGTCGACACGACGACCTCGGACCGGTTCCAGCAGCTCCTGGGAGAACCCGAACTGTCGGATCCCGCGGTGGAGTGGATGCGGGACCTGGTGGAAAGCAGCGGAGCGCTGGCAGCGTGCGAGCGGCGCATCGAGGAGTACGTGGAGAACGCGAACCGGGCGCTGGACCGGAGCCGGATCACCGATGACGCCCGTCGGGCACTCTCGGACCTGATCGTGGCCGCTACCGCACGGAAACACTAGCGCCCGCCCGCTCGCGGCTCCGGTCGGGGTAGAGGAGGTGTGTACGCCCCGCCACCACGTGTCCCGCGGGCCGTGGTGCTGTGTCCGTCGCTCACCCGCCGGACGGATGAGCCGGAGACGGGGGTGTCCACGGGTTCCAGCACGGTCCCACGGGCAGGAGCCCTGTCCCAGCGCGTTGTGCGTGGTGTTTCCGGCAGGGGCCCGTGCTGTGGGTCCGCTGGCTCCACGTCGCGTGGCCCCTCTCGGCCGGGCACGGGCCCGAGTGTGCCTCTTTCCACCCTGAGGGCGGTTGCCTGACGACCGGGAGGTGCAGGCGACCGCCGCCACCGGAGTCGGAACGCGAACCGCCCCGTGTCCGTTTCTCATCCCCGGTCACAGGGCGGTTCCACCCCCCATGCTCCCGCCGGAAGTGGCGGGGGTGGCGACTGTTCCCACCCTGAATTCCCGCGCAGTCGCCATGGACAAGTGCGCCCGCGGCCTTCCATCGGGACAATAGGAAAACATGGGTGAGGATCAGGCAATATCGCACACTGTCGGGGTCACCGGTGCCACTGGCGCTCTCGGCGGACGCGTGGCCGCGCGCCTGGCGCGCAGCGGTGCCACGCAGCGGCTCATCGTTCGTGACATCAACCGGGCACCGGAGCTTCCCGGCGCTGCCGCGGCCATGGCCGCTTACGAGGACACGGACACGTTCACCCGAGCGGTGAAGGGAACCGACACACTGTTCCTCGTGTCGGCCGCCGAATCCCCGGAACGGGTGCGCCAGCACATCGGAGCGGTGGACGCCGCGGTCGCCGCCGGAGTGACCAGGATCGTCTACCTCTCCTTCCTCGCCGCTGGACCGGCGGCGACGTTCACCTTCGCCCGGGACCACTTCTACACCGAGGCCCACATCCGTTCCACCGGTGTGGCATACACGTTCCTACGCCCCAGCCTGTATCTGGACCTGGTTCCGCACTGGGCCGATGAGCGGGGAGTGATCCGTGGGCCAGCGGGCCAGGGGAGTATCGCCTGGGTCTCCCGGGACGACATCGCAGACGTGGCGGCCGCCGTACTCGCTGAGGCTCCGGCACACGACGGGCGCGTTTACGACGTCACTGGGCCGGAGGCCGTAACCCTGGGCCAGACAACGGAGAAACTCTCCGCCCTCACCGGCCGCGCGGTGCGCTACGTTCCCGAGACGTGGCAGGAGGCCCTGGCCTCACGCCGGTCCTCGGGCGCTCCGGAGTGGGCCGTCGAGGGGTGGGCCAGTTCGTACGCGGCGATCGCCTCCGGCGAGCTCAGTACCGTCTCCTCCACCGTGCCGGACGTAGCGGGCCACCCGGCCCAGTCCATCGAGGGGTACCTACGTAAACACCCCAGCGCTCTGGCGCACGTGCACGGCTGACCGCGGAACCCCGCCCGCGCGGAACCCGACTGGGCGGGTGTCCGGCGCACGGGAACGCCCGCAGCGGGACAAGCCCACACTGCCGCGTACCCGTGCGCTCGCGGGGAGAGCGTCCCGACACTGGCCCCGGCACCCGTCGGGAACAGCCCTCCGGACATCGGGCGGGTGCGCTCACCCTCGTGTCTCGAGCACCGTCAGCTCACCGGAGGAGTGCTGGCTCCGCAACGCTTTCTTGTCGAACTTGCCGACACTGGTCTTGGGCACCTCGGCCACGAACACCCAGTTTTCGGGAAGCTGCCAGCGTGCCACCCGGTCGGACAGGAAGTTGCGGAGCTCCTCTGCCGTGGCGTCGTTCTCCTCCCTCAGCACCACCGCTACCAGTGGGCGCTCGTCCCACTTGGGGTCGGGAACGGCTATCACCGCCGCCTCGGCCACGGCCGGATGCGCCATCACCTTGTTCTCCAGCTCGACCGAGGAGATCCACTCGCCTCCGGACTTGATGACATCCTTGGACCGGTCGGTGAGGTAAAGGAAGCCGTCCGGCGTGAGGGTTCCCACGTCACCGGTGCGTAGCCAGCCGTCGTGGAACTTGTCCGGGTCCTCGTCCCCGTAGTACGAGCCAGCGATCCAGGGACCACGCACCTCGAGCTCGCCGACGCTCTCCCCGTCGTGTGGGACGGGGGACCCGTCGGAGTCGATGAGCCGGCCCCGGACCGATGCCGGAAGGCGCCCCTGGCTGAGCCGGTATCCCCACCGCTGCTCGCCCGCGGTCCCCGCCGGAGGATGGGCGACGCTTCCCAGGGGTGAGGTCTCTGTCATGCCCCACGCGTGCAGGATGGGTATCCCGTAGCGTTCCTCGAACATCTCCATCAGGGCGGGTGGGCATGCGGAACCGCCCACCAGGACGCTCTCCAACGAGGAGACGTCGCGGGGCATGGCTTCCAGCTCCTGGGCCACGCCCTGCCAGATCGTGGGGACCGCGGCCGCGATCGTGGGACGCTCCGCGTCGATCATGTCGACCAGCGTCGCCGGCTGCATGAAACGGTCCGGAAGCAGCAGTGAGGCGCCCACCATCAGCGCGGCGTAGGGCAGCCCCCAGGACATGGCGTGGAACATGGGGACCACGGCCAGTGCGTTGTCCGACTGCTTCAGCCCCTTCCCATCGGTCATGCAGACCTGCATCGAGTGCAGCCAGATCGAACGGTGACTGTACGCCACACCCTTGGGAGCACCGGTCGTGCCGGATGTATAGCACATGGCAGCGGCGTCGCGTTCGTCGACGGCGGGCCACGAGAAACTTTCGGGCTGGCCTTCCAGCAGGTCCTCGTAACGGTGTACCTGCACGCCCTCGACGTTGAGTTCACCGGGATCTCCCCCGGCAACGATGACGTGCCGGACCGTGGCCATACGCGGCAGGATCGGCGCGAACAGCGGAAGCAGCGCGGCGTCGACGATGACCACGTGGTCCTCGGCGTGGTCCGCGATGTAGGTGATCTGCTCGCCGTGCAGCCTGATGTTCAGGGTGTGCAGCACCGCGCCCATCGCGGGGACGGCGAGGTAGGCCTCCAGGTGTTCCTGGTTGTTCCACTGGAACGTGGCCACACGCTGGTCGCCCGTGACCCCCAGCCCGCGCAGCGCGTGGGCGAGCTGGGCTGTACGGCGGCCCACCTCGCCCAGGCTGCTCCGGCGTGGCCCGTCACCGGTCCATGTCGTGACCTGAGCGTCGCTGTGCACGGTGGTTCCGTAATCAACCAGATCAGCGATGAACAACGGTGCATCCTGCATTGTGCTACGCATGAGCCTCGCCCCTCGTGGGTTGTCCGTGACATCTATCACCCGACGCTAGAGGCGGAAGCGCGCCGCGTACAGAATCCTCCCGGCAATCGTTACCTAACGGTGTTAGGAACGGCTGTCGGGTGCTGTTGATGGGGCCGTGTCCCGGGACAGCCTCCGTTGGAACTCGGCAGCGGCCGCCGCCGGGTCCTCGGCGTTCGTGATCGCACGCACGACCACCACCCGGTTGGCTCCGGCGGACAGCACCTCACCGAGGTTCTCCAGGTCTATCCCACCGATGGCGAACCACGGACGGGAACTTCCCAGAGCGGCGGCCTCGGCGACGAGGGACAGCCCAGCCGCGGGACGGCCCGGCTTGGTCGGCGTCTCCCATGCGGGGCCGACACAGAAATAGTCGACGCCCTCCTGCTGGGCAGAGGCGGCGGCGAGGTCGGCCCGATTGTTGGAACGGCCCACCAGAGGAGTCTCCCCTATGATCGAACGGGCCTCGGGGACCGGAAGGTCGTTCTGCCCCAGGTGCAGGACGTCAGCTCCAGCGGCACAGGCGATGTCGGCGCGGTCGTTGACGGCCATCAGAGCACCGTGGCGCTCGCAGGCGGCACGCACCGTCTCCAGGTACCGCAGTTCCTGACGGGATTCCAGCCCCTTGTCGCGCAACTGGACGATGTCGACGCCCCCGGACAACGCCGCGTCGAGGAACTCGGCGAGGTCGCCCCGCTCCGTTCTGGCGTCGGTGCACAGGTAAAGTCGGGCGTCGTTCAGGCGCTGTCTCAGAAGACTGTGATTCACGCCGCCAGGATAACTTCCGGCGCACGCCCGCCACGTCGACGGAGCCGACGGCCGCGCGGCCCCGGGTTCGGGATCCGGACCGGCTTTACACCAGCGCCTGGGCCCGGCGGCGCACCTCGGTTCCGCGGTCCTCGGTGAGGGCCTCGATGGGAGAGCCGGGCAGCGAGTCATCGGAGGTGAACAGCCACCGCAGCGCCTCGTCCGTCGTCAGGCCGCAGTCGGAGAGGAGCGTCAGTGTCCCGGGGAGCCCCTTGAGGATGTTCCCGTTCACGACGAACGCCGCCGGGATCGCGAGCTCACCTCCGCGCTGGACCCCGAGAAGCTTGTGCTCCCGGATGAACTGCTTGATCCGGTTGGGGCTGACGTTGAGCTTCTTCGCGGCCGCCCCGATGGGCAGCCACTCCCCGACAAGAGCGTCCGTATCGCGATCGTTCCGTGTCACCCCTCCAATATCGCACACACCTCCGGGTAACGCGTCCGAACCGTTCCCCGCCCCGACCTCCGGTTCCCGCGGGGAACACCGCGCTGCGGACAGAGGTCCTAGACTCGCAGGGAGAGAACACCCCGCGGGAGCCGAACCGGCTGAGAGGGAGGCGCCGTGCCTCCGACCGCAAACCTGATCCGGGTCATACCGGCGAAGGGAGGGAGGAACAGCTGTGCACACGAACGACTCCGATGTCGTGATCGCCGGCGCGGGAGTGATCGGCCTCGTCACCGCGTGGCGGGCCGCACAACGCGGCTTGCACGTCACCATCGTCGCCCCTGAGATCTCCGAGGCCGCTTCCCCAGTCGCGGCGGGAATGCTCACTCCCGCGTCAGAGGCCACGTTCGGCGAGGAAACGCTGATGCGCTTCGGAACCCTGTCCCGTAACCGCTACCCGGAGTTCATCACCGAGCTGGAGGAGGAGAGCGGCACTCCGACGGGGTACCGGACCGAAGGCACACTGCAGGTCGCATTCGACACTGACGACCTCGCAAAACTCACCGACCTCGGTGAGTTGCAGAACCGGCTGGGGATCAAGACCGAACGGCTCACCGCTCGCGAGTGCCGCCGCTTGGAGCCGATGCTGGCACCGGCGGTGCGGGGCGGGATCGTCGCCCCGGACGACCATTCCGTCGATCCACGCGCGCTCATGGCAGCGCTGCGCACAGCGGCGGAACGGCATGGTGCCGTCGGCGTGCGGGACCGCGTTACCGAGGTTCTGTACGCGCAGGGACAGGCCGCGGGGCTGCGGCTGGAGTCCGGTGGCGAGGTGCGCGGCCGCCACGTGGTACTGGCGGCCGGTGTGTGGACCGGCGCCATCAGCGGCCTGGCACCCGGCCTCCTACCGGAACTGCGACCGGTCAAGGGCCAGCTTCTGCGGCTCCGGACGCCCGAGGACCAGGAACCGGTCGTGACCCGTACCGTCCGAGGGCTCGTCAAGGGAACGCCCGTCTACCTCGTTCCGCGCGCCAACGGGGAGATCGTGCTGGGCGCCACCCAGGAGGAGATGGGCCATGACACCCGGCTGACCGTGGGCGGCGTGTGGGAGATCCTGCGGGATGCCCACGAACTCGTCCCCGGCGTCAGTGAGCTGGAGATCACCGAAACATGTGTGGGTTTGCGGCCGGGAAGCCCGGACAATGCCCCCCTGTTGGGTCCGACCCGCACTCCCGGCCTGCATCTGGCAGTCGGACACCATCGGCACGGCGTGCTCCTCACTCCTGCTACCGGGGATGCCATGGCCGAGGCCCTGGCCGGTGGCGAACTTCCCGATTATGCGCGCGCGTTCGCCACGGACCGTCTGCCCACCGGGAGCGAGGAGGAACGATGAACGTGGTTATCAACGGAGAGCAGCGCGAGGTACAACCGCACACGAGTGTGGGTGAGGCGGTTCGCTCCGTCACCGACACTTCGCACCGCGTCGCTGTGGCGGTCAACGACGAGGTGGTCCCGCGAGCGCGGTGGGAGCACACGGAACTCAGCGACAACGACCGCGTGGACGTACTGACACCCGTGCAGGGAGGCTGACCATGCCCGAGAACAACGGCCAGGCTGCCCCCGCACTCCCCCGCGACCCCCTCGTTCTCGCCGGACACACTTTTTCCTCCCGGCTCATCGCGGGAACCGGTGGCGCCCCCTCACCACAGGTACTGGAAGAGGCCCTCCGCGCTTCGGGGACCGAACTCACCACGGTGGCGATGCGGCGTGTCTCCCCGGAGACGCGGGGGTCGGTATGGGATGTGCTGCAACGCAACGGGATACGCCCGTTGCCGAACACGGCGGGGTGCTTCACCGCCGCTGACGCGTTGCGTACCGCTCGCCTCTCCCGCGAGGCGCTGGGCACGGACTGGGTCAAGTTGGAGGTGGTGGCCGACGAGCGAACCCTGCTCCCGGATCCGGCAGAGCTCCTCGAGGCGGCGGAGAGGCTGGTGGACGACGGGTTCACGGTGCTGCCCTACACCAACGACGATCCCGTTCTCGCCCGGCGGCTGGAGCAGCTCGGCTGCGCCGCGGTCATGCCCCTGGGCGCCCCCATCGGTTCGGGCATGGGCATCCGTAACCCGCACAACATCGAGCTCATCGTGGAACAGGCCGGGGTGCCCGTCATCGTCGACGCCGGAATCGGCACCGCGAGCGAAGCGGCGCTGGCCATGGAGCTCGGCTGCGACGCGGTGCTGTTGGCAAGCGCGATCACCCGTGCGCACGACCCCGCGCTGATGGCGGCGGCCATGCGGGACGCGATCCGCGCGGGGCGGGGTGCCTACCAGGCCGGCCGGATACCGGTACGCCGTTACGCCCAGGCCTCCTCCCCCGCCCCCGATTGAGGTCCGAGTGGCACGATCCCGTTGCCGTGCCAAGACGTCCCGGGAAGGCGCGCGGTCACCTCCGCGTGGGTGGCGCGGCCGGGCTGTTCCGCCCGGTGCCCGGCCGGGACGCGGCCCCTCCTCCCCGGGGCGGCATGTGTCACAGGAACGGGCGGAAGCAAAGCCCGCGGGACGGGTGGGCTCCCCGACGGCACGAGCCGCCCGGAGGTCCGCGCACGCGTCGCGGTTGGTCCAGGCCAGATCGAGCACGCGCGATCACACCTATAATCACGTGGGTGGCGCGACCTCGTGCCGGGGCCGTGTTCGGTGGACGCCGTTCGTCACGAGCGACGCATCCAGCGCCGCACGGTGGGACAGGCGTCCACCGAACAGGGCCCGGCCGTCCGGCGACGCGAGGAACGCGGCTGGAGACTTCCCCGAAGCAGAGAGTAGGCAAGGGCTTTCGCCCCGGAAATCTCGATGGTAACTGCGGACCCCCTCATAGGTTCGACGCTCGACCACCGGTACCGCATAGAGTCGACCGTCGCCGGTGGTGGTATGGCCACCGTCTACGTGGCCCGTGACACCCGCCTCGACCGGCGGCTGGCGTGCAAGGTGATGCATGCCTCTCTCGCCCAGGACCCGGTGGCTGTCCGCCGTTTCATCAACGAGGCGCACTCGGTGGCCAGACTCTCCCACCCCAACGTCGTACAGGTGTTCGACCAGGGGACCGACCAGGGGCATGTCTACCTC
Organism: Haloactinospora alba; assembly: GCF_006717075.1. NCBI lineage: Bacteria > Bacillati > Actinomycetota > Actinomycetes > Streptosporangiales > Nocardiopsidaceae > Haloactinospora > Haloactinospora alba. The sequence goes on along the minus strand of NZ_VFQC01000001.1, from coordinate 1,331,231 downwards.
GCCATGGAGTACGTTCCCGGTCGTACGCTGCGCGAGGTCCTCGACGAGCGTGGGAACCTCCCCGCCGCGGAGGCCCTGGGAATCATGGGATCGATGCTGGCGGCGCTGGGGGCCGCGCACAACGCCGGCATCGTGCACCGGGACGTGAAACCCGAGAACGTTCTGCTCACCGAGGACAACCGGGTCAAGGTGGCCGATTTCGGGCTGGCACGGGCAGGGCAGTCCAACAACCAGCAGATGACCCGCACCGGCACGGTGATGGGTACCGCCGCCTACCTCGCCCCGGAACAGATCGAACAGGGCAGTTCGGACACGCGCAGCGATGTCTACGCCGCTGGCATCATGCTGTACGAACTCCTCACCGGCGCGCAGCCGCACACCGGCGAGAACGCGATCTCTGTCGCCTACCAGCACGTCAATGCCGACGTTCCCCGCCCCTCCGCCACGGTTCCCGGACTTCCGGACGGGGTCGACCGGTTGGTGACCAAAGCGACCGAGCGCGACCCGCGCTACCGCCCGGCGGACGCGAACCAGTACCTGTCCGAAGTACTGGAAGCCGCACAGGCCGCTTCCCCGCAGCCGAACGCCCCGGTGGAGCCCACCCTGCCCCACACGGCGGGGAAAGCCACCCCCGGGTCAGGCAACGAGACCCTGGTCGTCGACGTGGACAGCGTCGAGGATGACGGCCCCGGCTCCCGGCGCTGGTGGTCCCGGTGGCCGGCGCTGGTCGTGGCCGGCGCGCTCGCTCTCGTCCTGATCGCGTTCGGGTGGTGGTTCCTGTTCGGCCGCTACGAGCAGGTCCCCGACGTCGTCGGGGCTACCCCCTCCGCCGCCGAGGAGCAGCTGGCCGAGGACGGCCTGCGGCTCAAGGTGGACGACAACACGGTCTACAGCGACGACGCGCGGGAAGGAGAGATCGCCTCCGCGGCGCCCGCCATCGGGGACCGCGTCCTTCCCGGCGAGGCCGTGACAGTGGTCGTGTCCAAGGGGCCGCGGACCGTGGATATGCCGGACGTCACGAACTCCTCGGCCGAGGACGCCCGTTCCACGCTGGAGGACGCCGGCTTCTCCGAGTTCGAGGAGAAGGACGAAGCCTCACGGGAACAGCCGGTGGGTACGGTTCTGGCAACGGACCCGGCTCCCGGTGACAACGCCGACCGGGAGGAGTCCGTGACACTGACCGTGAGTTCCGGGGTCGAGGTTCCCTCGGTCACGGGCATGGACGAGGACGAGGCTCGTTCGGAACTGGAGGACCAGGGACTCGGTGTCGAGGTCACCGAACAGTCCAGCGAGGACGTCGCCGAGGGCGAGGTCATGGAGCAGGACCCGGCCTCGGGGGACAACGTCAGCGCCGGCGACACGGTCACGCTCACCGTCTCCTCCGGTGAGGAGGAGTTCACTGTCCCCGACGTGACGGGGTGGAAGGTCAAGGACGCCCGCGAGGAGTTGGAGGATCTCGGTCTCAACGTGGAGGTCAACGAGATCCTCGGCGGTGGCCAGCGGGTCAATGACTACTCGCCCACCGGAACGGTGACGAAGGGCGACACCGTGGAACTGCTCACCACCCCCATCCCACCGCCCCAACGGGGCGGCCCCGATGACGGGTAGCTCCGGGAACCGGCGAGGTTCCCCGCAACGGGGTTGATGGCGCCGGGCGCCTCGGAGAGGGACAAGAGGTGTGTCGCCAGCGGTGGGGACAGGCTATGGTCTCGTGGCATGGACACACCCGCCGATGCGAACCGAGTCCGGGTCATGGTGGTCGACGACCACCCGATGTGGTGTGACGCGGTGGCGCGTGACCTCGCTGAAGCCGGGATGGACGTTGTGGCGACAGCCGGCAGGGGCGACAAGGCGATCCGCGTGGCGCCCGCCGCCCAACCCACCGTCGCGGTGGTTGACCTCCAGCTTCCCGACATCTCCGGGGTTGAGGTGACGCAGCGGCTCGTCGCCATGGCCGAACCACCCCGTGTCCTGGTGCTCTCGGCCAGCGGTGAGCAACCCGACGTGCTCGACGCGGTGAAAGCGGGAGCCACTGGCTATGTGGTGAAGTCAGCCAGCCGGGAGGAACTCATCGCGGCGGTGGGAAGCGTCCACGAGGGCGAAGCGGTTTTCACCCCCGGTCTCGCCGGACTCGTCCTCGGTGAGTACCGCAGGATGGCTTCCGGACCGCAGTCAGCAGCCACGGGTGAGAACGAGCGGGGAGACACTCCTTACCTGACCCCTCGGGAGACGGAGATTCTGCGCCTGGTGGCCAAGGGGCTGAGCTACAAACGCATCGCCGAGCGTCTCACTGTCTCCCACCGCACAGTGCAGAACCACGTGCAGAACACGCTGAGCAAACTCCAGCTGCACAACCGCGTGGAACTGGCCCGCTACGCCATCGACCAAGGCTTGGACGAGTGAGGAACGCGGGGAGGGGAACTCACCCCAGGTCCGCCCACCCCTTGGAACGTTCGACAGCGGCGCGCCACCGGCGGTACGCGGTGTCATCGCGCTGACCGGGCTCGAAGCGCCGGTCGAGTTGCCACGTTCGTGCCAGCTCCTCGGTGGACTCCCAGACTCCCGTGCCGAGGCCGGCGAGGAAGGCGGCTCCCAAAGCGGTGGTCTCCTGCACCACGGGACGGGCGACGCTCACGGAGAGCTGGTTGGACTGGATCTGGCACAGCAGGTTGTTACCGGCCGCGCCGCCGTCGACCCGTAGCTCGGGCAGCTGTTTCCCCGACGCGTTCGCCATGGCTTCGGCGACGTCCCGCACCTCGAACGCGATCGCCTCCAGCGTCGCGCGTGCCAGGTGCGCCCGGCCGGTACCGCGGGTGATACCGAAGACCGCACCACGCGCCTGGGGATCCCAGTCCGGGGCGCCCAGACCGGTCAGTGCGGGAACGAACACGACCCCCGCGGAGTCACTCACGCTGGCTGCCAGCGCCTCGGACTGCGGAGCCCGGTCGATCAGCCCCAGACCGTCGCGCAACCACTGCACCGCCGCGCCCGTGACGAAGATCGACCCTTCCAGTGCGTACTCCGTCGCACCGTCGGGATGCTGCCACAGGACCGTACTGAGCAGGCCGTGCTTCGGCTCCACCACCTCCGTGCCGGTGTTGAGCAGCACGAACGATCCCGTTCCGTACGTGCACTTGGACGAACCCGGCTGGTAGCAGGTCTGGCCGAACATCGCGGCCTGCTGGTCTCCGGCGATCCCGGAGATCGGGATCCGCAGCCCCAGGAACACGTCGGGGTCGGTCTCTCCCACCCTGCCGTACGAGGGCACCACCTCCGGCAGGGCGCTCGCGGGCACTCCGAACAGCTCACACATCTCCGGGGACCACTGTCGGGTCCTGATGTCGTAGAGCAGGGTCCGTGAGGCGTTGCTGGCGTCGGTGACGTGCCGGGCCCCGTTGGTCAGCCGGGAGACGATGTAGGAGTCCACGGTTCCGACGACAACGTCGCCGGACTCGACACCGCTCCACGCGCGCCGGTCGTTGCGTTTCACCCAGGTGAGTTTGGTGGCGGTGAAGTACGGGTCCAGCCGCAACCCGGTCACGTCCGTCACCCGGCTCTCGTGTCCCTCGTCGCGCAGTTCCGTGCAGATCCCCGCGGTGCGTCGGTCCTGCCACACGATCGCGCGGCGGGGCGAGTTGCCGCGCGCGCGGTTCCACAGCACGGCCGTCTCACGCTGGTTGGTGATGCCGACGCACGTGGGGGTGGTTCCGGTCGCGTCCAGAGCCTCTTGGCACGCTGCCAGTGTCGCCTGCCAGATCTCCTCGGGAACGTGTTCCACCCAGCCGGTCTGCGGATAGTGCTGACCGAATTCGTGGTAACCGCGGGCCAGAACTGTGCCGTTCTCACTGACGATGAGCGCGGTGACGCCCGTCGTCCCGGCGTCGATGGTGAGCACGGACATCGGGTTGGCCTCCAGCATGTTGGACGACTATGGTCTAGACCATGTGGGCGGACCGGACGGGCACGCGCGTCTCGCTGTGGACTGTCGTCCTGCGCATCGTTGCGGAGGGACCAGCTGGTCACACAGGAAGGACGGATACCGTGACGTCCGCCACATCGTTGTCGTTAGGCTGACGGCGGCGGGCCGCGAGGTCAAGTGTCCATGCGCGGGCGCTCTGCTCCCGGCATGGCATTCGAGATGTTCCAACGAGTTCGAGGAGTACACGCATGCGAGTCGGGGTGCTGACCGGTGGCGGCGACTGCCCGGGACTGAACGCGGTCATTCGCGCGGTGGTCCGCAAAGGCATCAAAGACTACGGCTACGAGTTCGTAGGTTTCCGCGATGGTTGGCGCGGCCCCCTCGAGGGCGACACTATGCCGTTGGACCGCGCTGCGGTCAGCGGAATCCTTCCGCGTGGCGGCACCATTCTCGGGTCCTCACGCACCAATCTGTTGAAGATCGACGGTGGGGTCGAGCGGGTCAAGGACAACATGGCCGGACTCGGTATCGACGCCCTGGTCGCCATCGGGGGCGAGGACACGCTCGGGGTCGCGACCCAGCTCCACGACAGCGGGGTCAAGGTCGTCGGAGTGCCCAAGACCATCGACAACGACCTCAACGCGACCGACTACACGTTCGGCTTCGACACGGCCGTGAACATTGCCACCGAGGCCATCGACCGGCTGCACACCACCGCCGAGTCCCACCACCGCGCTCTGGTCGTCGAGGTCATGGGGCGGCATGCCGGGTGGATCGCCCTGCACTCCGGTATGGCCGCGGGGGCGAACGTCATCCTGATCCCGGAGAAGCCCTTCGACATCAACGAGGTCGTCTCCCACGTGGAGAGCCGGTTCAAGACCAACTACGCTCCCATCATCGTCGTCGCGGAGGGGGCCCACCCGCAGGAGGGCCAGATGGAGCTGGCGACCGGGGAGAAGGACGCCTTCGGCCATGTCCGGCTGGGCGGAATCAGCCAGCGCCTCTCCGAGGAGATCGAGTCCCGGACCGGCAAGGAAGCCCGCTCGGTCGTGCTCGGTCACGTGCAGCGCGGCGGCACCCCCTCCGCGTTCGACCGGGTGCTGGCGACCCGCCTGGGTGTGAACGCCATCGAGTCGGTGCACGACGGCGCGTTCGGAACGATGGTGGCGCTGCAGGGTACCGACATCAACCGGGTGGGGCTTTCCGCAGCGACGGACAAGCTCAAGACCGTTCCCTCGGAGCGGTACGAGGAGGCTGAGGTGTTCTTCGGCTGACCCGGACCTCCCCAGCCACGTTCCGCGCTCCGCCGCAGCCTCCGCTGTGGCGGAGCGCGTCTCTGTACCGGTGCGACCAGTGGCCCGCATGGCCGATACTGGAGGTAGGGCCCCGTACGCCGGGGCTACGCCCACCGCACCCTCCGGAGCACGCATAGGAGACGCACGTGACCGCTACGTCCGAGACCACAGAAGGGTCGCAGACCGCACACGCTGCCGGCCCGGCCGGACGTGATGCTGGCGAGCTGTGCCTGCTGATGAAACTCGGCGAGATCGTCCTCAAGGGCAGCAACCGCAAGCTGTTCGAGCGCAGGCTGCACAGCAACATCCGCTCGGCCGCACGGGGGCTTGGCGACATCAAGCTCTCGCAGCGCGGCTCGGGGGTGATCATCATCCGGCTGCCGGACGCCCCGGACGAGCGTGTGGCCGAACTCGCCGAGCGGGTACGCAACGTCATGGGGATCGTGTGGGTACACCTGGTGCGCCGCGTCGCCAAGGACGTGGACACGGTAACCGACGTCGCCGTGCGTTCCCTGGCTGACCGCACCGGCACCTTCGCGGTGCGGGCCCGGCGGCGGAACAAGCGGTTCCCGATGAGCTCCTCCGAACTCGCGGGCTACGTGGGAGCGCGGATCAAGGAGCACCACGGCCTCGCGGTGAACCTGAAACACCCGGACAACACGGTCTTCCTGGAGGTCGACAAGGACGAGGTGTTCGTCTTCACCGACGGCATCCCCGGCCAGGGAGGACTCCCGGTCGGGATGAGCGGGCGTGGCCTCGCCCTGATGTCCGGCGGTATCGACTCTCCCGTCGCCGCGCACCGGATGATGCGCCGAGGTCTGAAGGTCGACTTCCTGCACTTCTCCGGTATGCCGTTCACCGGCCCGGACTCGATCTACAAGGCCTACAGCCTGGTGCGCCAGCTGGACCGGTTCCAGGTGGGGTCCCGGCTGTTCGTGGTGCCTTTCGGCAAGGCTCAGCAGCAGCTCACGACGTCGGGAACCGACCGGCTACAGATCCTCGCCCAGCGGAGGTTGATGCTCAAGACCGCTGAGGCGCTGGCCGACAACCTCGGCGCCGAGACCCTGATCACCGGTGACGCGCTGGGGCAGGTCTCCAGTCAGACGATGACGAACATCACCGCGCTGGACGACTCGGTGGATCTTCCGATCCTTCGCCCCCTCATCGGTATGGACAAGGTCGAGATCATGGACCAGGCACGGGCGATCGGGACGTTGTCCATCTCCGAGCTCCCTGACGAGGACTGCTGCACCCTGCTCACCCCCCGCCAGGCGGAGACGGCGGCCAACGTCGGCGACCTGCGCCGGATCGAGAAGCGGCTGGATGCCGAGGAGCTCGCCGAGCACCTGGTTACCACCGCCCAGGTGCACAAACCCAGTTTCCTCGGGGAGGAGACCGTCACGGTTCCCTCCTCCGGATGATCTGAGCCACTCACCCCCACCCGGCAGCGCCGAACGGTTTCGCGCTCGTTCCCGAGGAGCCTCCGAGCCTTCGGGAGGGACCGGCGGCTGCAGCCGCTGGCCGCCCCGCGGCGGACGCGGGGTGGGGATGTGTTCAGGGTTCCTGTGCCTCGCCGCGGTCGTGCAGCAGGCTCCGGAAGCGGGAGAGGTTCCTCCGGGCGGTCTCACCGTCGCTGCTCTGGATACCCAGTACGGCCAGGGTCGAGCCGTCGGCCAGGTCGATCGTCGGCCACGGCTCACCCGTGGGCATCCGGATGTCGATGATCTCCGCCCATTCCAGCACGTGGGTCCGGATACTGTTCACCACGATGACCTGGTTCTGTTCGGCCACCAACCGTGGCCGCCCCAGCAGGTGAAGTGCGAACACCGCGAACACCCCGAAGAGGACCAGGCCGGCGCGGTCCTGCAGCCTCCAGTCCGGCGGCAGGATCAGCGCGAGGACCACCATGGTCGCCAGGACGAGAGCAGCGAGTCCGTAGGCGACGAGGCGAATGTTGCGTGGCCGCCACGTCACCGTCGCCATCGGGTCCCCAGCCGCCTTCTGCACAAGCCCTCTTCCTCCGTATCTCGCGCGCTGCCGCCCCGCCGTCTCACTGACCGGCTCGGCTCCCGGCGCGTACGCCGCGTAGCACCAGGGCGGTGTCCAGCGCTGCCACCACGGCCTCGGTTCCCTTGTCCTCACGGCTTCCCAGGAAACCGGCCCGATCCCACGCCTGCTCCTGGTTATCACAGGTCAGCACCCCGTGGGCGACCGGGGTTGCGGACCGCAGCGCGACCTCGGTGATCCCCTGGGTGAACGACTGGCAGACATAGTCGAAGTGCGGGGTTCCGCCCCGTATGACGACCCCCAGAGCCACGACGGCGTCGTGCTCCCGGGTGAGTTCCTGTGCCGCCACCGGAAGCTCGACGGTGCCGGGAACCCGCAGCACAGTGGGGTCCTCCACCCCGGAGCGGCGCGCGGCATCCAGCGCGCAGTCCAGCATGGTGTCGACGATCTCGGTGTTCCACCGGGTGGCGACGATTCCCAACCGCAGACCGGTGGCGTCTACGGCGAGGTCCTGGGGACGTCCTGCAGCGGTCATTGTCGGTTTCCTCGTTTCGTGGTGGGTGGGGCTGGGGTGGTTGCTTTTCTCCCGCCCGACAGGACGAGGTCTCTCGTGCTCCGGTCAGGTGGCGGCGGCGATGTCCGGAAGGTCGTGGCCCATTCGGTCCCGTTTCGTGCGCAGGTAGTGCAGGTTGTCGTCCGTGACGGCGGTGGGCATGGTGACCCGTTCGGTCACGGCTATGCCGTGCCGGGCCAGCCCTTCGACCTTGCCGGGGTTGTTGCTGAGCAGACGCACCGAGTGGACACCGAGATCGTCGAGGATCCGGCCGCCGGCACTGAAGTCCCGCGCGTCGGCGGGCAGTCCCAGTTCGAGGTTGGCGTCGACGGTGTCCGCTCCGTCGTCCTGCAGGTGGTACGCGCGGAGTTTGTGCAACAGCCCGATGCCGCGCCCCTCGTGTCCGCGCAGGTACACGATGACCCCGCTCCCGTGTTCGGCGATGCTGGCCATGGCCACCTCGAGCTGGGTACCGCAGTCGCAGCGGCGTGAACCGAAGGCGTCGCCGGTGAGGCACTCCGAGTGGAGCCGGGTGAGGACATCGGTGCCGTTACCGATGTCACCGTGGATCAGAGCGACGTGCTCGGCCCCGTCCGCCGATCCCCGGTAACCCACGGCACGCCACTCCCCGTGCCGGTTGGGTATCCGCGTCTCGACCACGCGCCGGATCCGGGCGGGGACGGCCGAGGGGGTGGTCTCCGCTGCTCCCAGGTGCTGCACGAGTTGTTCGATGGAGACGAGACGCAGGCCGTGTTCGTCGGCGAACTCGCGCAGCCGCGGTAGCCGGGCCATCGTCCCGTCGTCGTTGACCACTTCGGCGAGCACACCCGCCGGCTGCAGTCCCGCCAGACGGGCCAGGTCGACCGAGGCCTCGGTGTGCCCACGCCGGTTGAGGACGCCGCCGGAGCGGTACCGCAGCGGCAGGATGTGGCCGGGGCGGACGAAGTCCTTCGCCGTGCTTTCCCCGTCGGCGAGCAAACCGATCGTACGGGCACGGTCCGCGGCGGAGATTCCGGTCGTGATGCCCGAGCGCGCGTCCACCGTGACGGTGTAGGCGGTACGCATGCTCTCCTGGTTGGCCGTGGTCATCAGGGGGAGCTCGAGCCGGTCGAGGTCGTCCCCGAGCATCGGTACGCAGATGACGCCCGAGGTGTAGCGGATCATGAAGGCCAGGAGCTCCGGGGTGGCCTTCTCGGCAGCGAATATGAGGTCACCTTCGTTCTCCCGGTCCTCGTCGTCCACCACGACCACGGGACGGCCCGCGGCAAGGTCCGCGAGAGCACCGGGTATGTCGTCGAGGTGGATCGGGGTTTCGGGCGTCTCGCTGACGGTACTGGCCATCCTCGCTCCTTGCTGTGGGTCATTGCTGGAGAGGTGGGTGCGCCCGGTTGTCACGGCTCACCGCCTCCCCGTTGCGGTAGGGGTCATGTCTCGCGTACGTGGGCAACCGTCGGCCCCTGTTTCCGGTTCCCACGGCGACGGCACGGTGGGGTGCTCCCTCCCCCCGCGTACCGGAGCCGGGGATGGAGAAGCCGGATCCGCTGGTCGGGACCCGAGCACCGGAACACGGTGGCGCGGTTCCGGACCGGCCGCGGTTCCCGGATCGTTCTCATCCGGCCGCGCTCCGGTCGCCGAGCAGGCGTTCCACGTACTTGGCGAGGACGTCGACCTCCAGGTTGACCGGGTCACCGACCTGTTTGTGGCCGAGAGTGGTCCACGCGAGGGTGGTCGGGATCAGAGCGACACTGAAGGAGGTCTCGGTCAGCGACGCGATGGTGAGGCTGACTCCGTCCACGGTGACGGAACCCTTCCGCACCGTGTATCGGGCGAGTTCCTCCGGGAGTGAGACACGGACGGTCTCGCCGTGTTCGTCGTCACGGCGTTCCAGGATCTCCCCGGTCCCGTCGACATGGCCCTGGACGATGTGTCCGCCGATCCGGTCCGAGACCGCTGCGGCGCGCTCCAGGTTGACCGGGGCCCCCGGGAACAGGTTGCCGAGGCCGGAGCTGTGCAGTGTCTCCTGCATGACGTCGACGGTGAAGCTGTCCGTCGACGCTTCGGTCACGGTCAGGCAGACGCCATTGACGGCTATGGAGTCACCGGGCCGCGCGTCCGAGACGACGGTTGGCCCGTATAGCTCCAGACGGTGGTTCTCCCCCGGCGCGTCGCTGACAGGCGCAATGGAGCGAACCTCACCCAGTTCCTCCACGATTCCGGTAAACACGTCCGAATTATCCCCTTCACCTGCTCGGCTCCGGGGATGGACTGGTGCGGCGACCGTCTCGACGTTCGGATACGGCGGCACACATCACCGGCGCCATCCGAACGCACGCGTACTTCCTCCCATCCGGACTTTCACCGTCGGCACCGGAATTCCACCGGTTCCACCGGCCGAGCATGTCGGTCGGGTCGCGGACTGTCACCGCCGGTTCGGACTTTCACCGACCCCGGAGCACGCGTTGGATTTACGTTTGTTGAAACAAGTGTGCCATGACGGAGCATTCCCTGGGGAGCGGGGAACCCGCAGCGTTCCTGTTCTCACACTCCCGCTTCCTGGGCTTCCTGGGTGCCGGGGCGTTGCGCCAGCCCCATACGCACGAACAGTTCGGGGGCTCCCAGCGCGGTCCAGGCCCCGATGAGCGCGTAACCGACGTAGTCGCCCACCGCTCCCACAGCACCGTTCCCACCAGGCAGCGCGAGGCGCAGTACCACCATGATGAGGACCAGCCCGGTAACACCGAACACGTACCGTGTCACGCGGGAAACGACCGGACCCGACGCGCTGTACCAGCCCCGCACCGCGAGCACGGACAGTCCCGCCAGCACGCCGAAAAACGCACCACCCGTGGTGACCAGGTGTTCCACGGACGCACCGGGCACCGTCCCCGGGACCGATCCGCCCCACCCCTCCGGGGGCTCCCACCCGCCGCGGACTGCCTGCCACGACGCCGCCAGTGCCAGGGGGAGAAGCGAGACGCCTCCTGCCATGCCGAGCTGGACCGTCAGGCTGCGCTGGCGCCACCAACGCAGCACGGTGCCCTCGTAGCGCAGCATCCCCCACAACAGTCCCAGCCCTACCGCCAGGCCGACCAGTACGTCGCTCAGGAAGTGCACCCCGAGGTAGACACGGGAGAACGCGGTCAGACCGATCGCCGCTCCGGCCACCGGCCACGACCACCGCCAGGATATCCTGGCGGCCGCGTACCCCCACCCGACCGTCGCCGTCTGTGTGTGGCCCGAGGGAACGCCGAACGTGTTCTCCGTGGACATCGGCGTCACGGACGAGTCGAACCAGTACGGTCGCGCACCGTAGGCGAGGCTCTTGAGTAACCCGTTAATCACCGATGTTCCGAGCAGGGCTACACCGATCCGCGCGCCGAAGCCCGCGTGCACGCACCAGAACAGCAGCGGCAGCAGCGCGAGGAACAGCATCTCCGAACCGAGGGCGCTCACCGCGAGCATCGGCTGTTCCAGCCATCGCCCCAGAGCCTGGATGCCCCGGATGATGCTGACCTCGACGTCCCAGACCGCGTTCAATGGACACACCTCGCTGTTTCGACCAGCGCTCGCACCCGTCCGGAGCAAGCAATTGCTACCGGATGGTAAAGGTGAAATCCGTACAAGCCCAGAGCCGCGAGCTCACCTCTCCCTCGGTGGTGGGGCTCCTTCGCTCCAGAGCCTTTAGTGTGCTTCCCGTTGTGCCTGGGCACGTAGCGCGTCAACAGCGGCGGCGGGGTCCTCCTTCCCGTACACCGCCGATCCGGCCACGAAGACGTCCGCTCCCGCCGCGGCGGCCTGCTCGATCGTGTCGGCGCTGACGCCACCGTCGACCTGGAGTCGGACCGTTCCCCCACCACCGTCGATCAGTTCCCGGGCGCGCCGGATCTTCGGTACGACCATCTCGAGGAAACTCTGCCCGCCGAACCCCGGTTCAACGGTCATCAGCAGAACCATGTCCAGTTCCGGCAACAGCTCGGCGTAGTGCTCGACCGGTGTGGCGGGGTTGATCGCCAGTCCCGCACGCGCGTGCTCAGCACGGATGGTGCGCAGGGTCCGCACGGGCGCCTTGGCGGCCTCGGCGTGGATGGTCACCCCGCCGGCTCCGGCCTCGGCGTAGGACGGAGCCCACCGGTCCGGGTCCTCGATCATCAGATGACAGTCCAGCGGAAGGTCCGCCACGCGGTGTAACGACTCCACAACGGGAAGCCCCAACGTCAGGTTGGGTACGAAATGGTTGTCCATGACGTCGACGTGCAGCCAGTCGGCCGAGTTCGCCACCGCCGCCGCCTCGTCCGCGAGATGAGTGAAGTCAGCGGACAGGATGCTGGGAGAGATCTGGATTGCCACATCCGGCAGTCTAACGAGTCCCCTCGTGGGAGGCGGGAACGGCACCGGCCGCTTCCGTTCCCGGACCACCACCTCAGTGTTTGCGCAGCAGCGCCACGAAGATCGCGTCGGTACCGTGCCGGTGCGGCCAGAACTGCGCGTACTCGCCCGCCGCCACGTCCGCGACACCGGTGAGCTGGTCAGCGGCGCGCACGGCGGTGACGTCGTCGCGTTCGCCGCGGACCGCGTCGACGACGCCCCGGGTCTCCCCCAGATGCGGCGAGCACGTGGCGTACCCCACCACCCCGCCGGGGCGAACCGCGTCCAGCGCGCGTTCGAGCAGCTCACGCTGCAGCGGCACCAGCTCGGTCACGGTCGCCTCCGTGCGCCGCCACCGCGACTCCGGGCGTCTGCGCAACGCGCCCAACCCGCTGCACGGAACGTCCACGAGCACCCGGTCGAACGTGTCGTTCCGCCACGCCGGACGGGTGGAATCGGCGACGACCACCTGCGCCTCACCGGCGGAACCCTCGACCGCGCCGGCGAGCAGTCCCGCCCGGGCGGGACGCATCTCGGCAGCGAGCAACCGCGCCCCGCGCTCGCCAGCGATGCCGGCGAGCAGGCCGGCCTTCCCGCCCGGTCCCGCGCACGCGTCCAGCCAGTGGGCGTCCCTTCCCTCGATCGGGGTACGGAGCACGGCCAGCGCCGCCAACTGGCTGGCCTCGTCCTGCACGGCGGCACGACGCTGGTGAACCTCGGGCAGCGCTGCCGGGTCGCCCTCCGGCAGGTAAGCGGCGTAGGGGGAATAGGCCGCGGGTACCGCGCCACTGTGCGACAGCTCTTCCACCGTGGCCCGCCCCGGCTTCGCCACCAGAGGGACCAGAGGGCGTTCGTTGTGTGTCGTCAGCAGCTGCTCGGTCTCCCGCAGCTCGCCGTCAGGCGCCTCTCCCAGCGCTTCGGCCAGGGCCGCGACGATCCAACGCGGGTGGCTGTGGCGCACCGCGAGACTGCCCAGCGGGTCCTCCGACCGCGGTGGGGAAACGACCGCGAGCCACTGTTCCAGATCGCGGGCGGCGACCTTGCGCAGCACCGCGTTGACGAACCGGGAGCGGTGGCGTCCCACGACGGTCCGCGACAGTTGGACCGTCGCGCTCACGGCAGCGTGCGGCGGGATCTTCGTCGCCAGCAGCTGGTGGGCGCCCAGTCGCAGCAGCGGTACGACCTCGGCGTCCACCGACGCCAACGAGCGGTCGATGCACACGTCCAGCACCGCGTCATAGCTCCCCTGGCCGCGCAACGTACCGTAGGTGAGTTCGGTCGCCAGAGCGGCGTCCCTTCCCGACACGCCTCGGTCACGCAGCACGGAGGGCAACAGCAGGTTCGCGTAGGCGTCCCGTCGGAGCACCGCGCACAGGACGTCGTAGGCGGCCCGACGAGCGGGGTCGCCACCACCGGCTGAGGTGGGTGCGGCACCCCCGGACGCACCTCCGTGGGTCCCGCTACGAGGGGAACGCTTCGGGGAACCGGAACGCTGTGTCACTTCTGGAATCCGTCTCAGTGTCGACCGGGAACGCGGTTGGCACAAACCGAGGGTACGCCACCCGAGAACGGCGCCTTACCCGTCCTGGGAGGCACCGAGGCGTTCCGTCTCCGAGGGCCGCACCCCCCGTGCCCAGTCCACCGCTGTCATGGAGCGTTTCCCCTGGGGTTGCACGTCGCCCAGTTCAACGGGGTGAGTGGCTGTTCCCACGAGCACACGGTGCTTGTCCGCCGAGACACGTCCGGCTTCCAACCGTTCCGCGTCGGTGCGGGGACGGACCGGCCCGAGCTTCAACCGACTGCCGCGGAACGTGGTCCACGCCCCAGGCGCGGGTGTACAGGCGCGCACGAGGCGGTCCACCCGCATCGCGGGGGTCCCGAAGTCCACCTCCGCGTCGGCCGGGGTGAGCTTCGGCGCGTAGGACGCGTCGCCGTCCTGCGGGCGGGCCACGACGTCACCCGACTCGATGCCGTCCACCGTTCGCACCAACAGGCCGGCGCCGGCGTACGCGAGGCGTGTGAGGAGCTCTCCGCTGGTGTCGCGTGGACCGACCGGTTCGGTGACCACGCCGTAGACCGGTCCGGAGTCGAGGTCGGGCTCGATCTGGAAGGTGGCGGCTCCCGTGACGTCGTCCCCGTGCAGCACCGCGTGTTGTACGGGCGCGGCGCCGCGCCACGCCGGCAACAGCGAGAAGTGCAGGTTGACCCAACCGTGCTCGGGGACGTCCAACGTCTCACGACGCAGCATCGCACCGTAGGCCACGGTGGGGCAGCAGTCCGGCGCGATCTCCCGCAACCGCTGCAGGAAATCCGGATCGTCCGCCTTCTCCGGTTTGAGTACTTCCACACCAGCGGCTACGGCGGTCTCGGCCACCGGACTGGCCGTTACCTTGCGGCCGCGCCCCGCGGCGGCGTCCGGCCTGGTGACGACCGCTGCCACCTCGTGCCCGGACGACAGCAGCGCGTGCAACGACGGCACCGCTACCTGGGGCGTTCCAGCGAAGACCAGCTTCAAGGCGTCTCTCCTCACTCACCGTCGGGCGATCGTGTCCTTGTTTACCAGGGGAACCAGCGGTCAGCGGACACACGAGCCCGCCGTGGCGGGAGACGGCCGGCGGACAACGGACACGGCACCGCTCCGGATGCCGGAACCGCCGCCAACGCGACCGGCTCCCGGAATACGTCGTAGCGCTCTGGTAAACCGGAACTCGATGACTGCGCAGCCCACCCCCGGGGAAGGGACTCTCTTCGACACGCCACGAGCCGCCACCGCCGCGGCGTCCGGTCCGAAAAAGCGCGCTCCCGCCCCCGAGGAACCGATCGCCCGTGTCGCGGTGGACACTCCGCTCCCGCACCTCGACCGACCGTTCGACTACCGCGTGCCCGAGAGCATGCACACCACCGCCGTACCGGGGTGCCGGGTGCGGGTGCGGTTCGGTGGCCAGGTCCGCAGCGGGTTCCTCCTTGAACGGGCGTCCTCCTCCGACTTCGACGGCCAGCTGTCCTACCTGCACCAGGTCGTCTCCTCGGAACCCGTCCTCACCCCGGAGGTGCGCCGGCTCTCCCGTGCCGTCGCCGACCGCTACGCCGGAACGCTCAGTGACGTGCTGCGGCTGGCGATACCGCCGCGACACGCGCGGGTGGAGCGGGAACAACCGGAACCGCCCCAACCCGCTCCCGCGGAGCTTCCTCCCCACGGACCGTGGGAGAACTACCCGCACGGGCCGTCCTTCCTGGCCGCGCTGCGTTCGCAACGTTGCCCCCGCGCGGTCTGGAACGCGCTACCCGGGTCCGACTGGGCCGACACGGTCGCCATCGCGGCGGCCACCGCGCTCTGGTCCGGCCAGGGGACGGTCGCGGTCCTCCCGGACGGTCGGGATGTGGAGGCTCTCGACACCGCGATGCGCGAGCGGCTGGGAAGCGGGCGCCACGTGGCGCTCACCGCCGACCTCGGTCCCGCCGAACGCTACCGTCGCTGGCTCTCTGTGCTGCGGGGACACGTGCGCGTGGTCGTGGGAACGCGTGCCGCCATGTTCGCTCCCGTCCACGAGCTGGGGTTGGTGGTCCTGTGGGACGACGGTGACGACGTCCACTGCGATCCGCACGCCCCCTATCCCCACGCGCGTACCGTGCTGACCATGCGCGCCCACCACCTGGGAACCGCCGCGCTTGTCGGGGGATTCGCGCGCACCGCCGACGCCGCGCAGCTCATCGAGTCCGGGTGGGCGCATCCGTTGACCGCCGACCGCACCACCCTGCGTTCCCATGCCCCACGGGTGCACGCCTCCGGCGACGACAGCGAACTCGCCCGCGACGACGCCGCGCGCAGCGCCCGCCTTCCGCTCCGGGCGCTGCGGATGGCACGCGAGTCCTCCCAGACGGGCCCGGTACTCATCCAGGTACCGCGACGGGGCTACCTCGCGTCCCTGCTGTGCCAGGGGTGCCGGGGATCAGCCCGGTGCGCCTCCTGCCAGGGGCCGTTGGCGGTCCGCAGCGCTCACGCCATGCCCTACTGCCGGTGGTGCGGACACCTCGCCGGAGCCTGGAGCTGTCCCACCTGCGGCGGTTCGCGCCTCCGCGCCGGCGTCGTGGGAACGCGGAGGACCGCCGAGGAGCTGGGACGGGCGTTTCCCTCCCTGCCCGTGCACACCTCCGGACGGGACGAGGTCCTCACCGCCGTGTCGGACCGTCCCGCTCTCGTGGTGGCCACCCCCGGGGCCGAACCGAGCGCCCCGTCCGGTTACACGGCCGCGCTGTTGCTGGACGGGTGGGCTCTGCTCGACCGTGCCGACCTGCGAGCGGCGGAGGAGGCGCTTCGGCGGTGGTACAACGCTGCGAGCCTGGTACGCCCCGCCGACGACGGTGGACGGGTCGCCGTCGTGGCCGAAGCCGGGCTGTCCGCGACCCAGGCGCTCGTCCGGTGGGACCCGGCCGGCTTCGCCGAACGGGAACTCGCCGAACGCCGGGAGCTCGGGTTTCCGCCCGCGGTGGCCATGGCGTCGGTAACGGGAGAACCGGAACACGTGCGCGAACTTCTCGCCGACGTCACCCTCCCGGAGTCCGCCGAGGTACTGGGACCGGTCCCTGTTTCCAACGAGGACAGCGACAGCACCGAACGCGCACTGTTGCGGGTGCCACGCGGGGACGTTCTGGAGCTGGCCAGGGCTCTCAAAACGGCGACGGCTGCCCGTAGCGCCCGCAAGGACGAGCATCTGGCGCGTGTACGGATGGATCCGCTGGAAGTCGTCTAGGGCTATGGGAGCGGAAAGGGACCGTTCACTCCTTGCGCCCCACTCCCGCCGGTATCCCCGTTCCGGCGCTGGCCACCTCATGGTCCGGGTACGGCCACCACGCGAGGTCGGCCACGCCGGGGGCGAGCAGTGTGAAGGGGGAGAACACGGCGGCTGTCAGAGTGGTCCGGGCCGTGTCAGCGCTGTCCGGCTCCCGTGCCATCGCCAGGTAGCTGCCGGAGGGCATCACCTCGTACAGTGCCGGCACCAGGTCGCCACCCCTCATCACGCTCTCCGGGAAACACCCGCTGTCCACCAACAGGGCCGCGGCCGGAAGCCGGAAGTCCACCAGTCCCCGTTGTTGGAGCCGCTCGGCGAGCTCGTGGGGGCCCGACCCCGCAGCCACCACGGACACGGCCTCACCGCGCGCGTGCGCCCTGCCACGCAGCGGGACCGTTCCCTCCGGATCCACATAGACGATCCGCGCCGTCGCGACGTGGGCGTCAGCGACCTGTTGGACCACCTCCCGGACCGGAAGCCGCGAGCCCATGTCGATGAACTGCCGCACCCCAGCGTCAGCGGCGAGGTAGGCCACGACCCGCCGGAGGAAACCCCGCTTCTCTTCCGCGTTCCCGACCGGCTCCGCGCCGGCGCCGGGCCGGGGACGGTGGGTCTCCATGTCGATCACGCGCGGGCTGGGAATCTCAGCGGCGGGCCTCTCCGGATCCGTGTGCAGTGCCCGCCGCTCGTCAGTCACGATCGCACTCCCAGCGCCGTCGGCCGGTTCCGGGGCCGGACCAGAACGGATTGTGTCCGCCTGCCGCACCCACCCCTTCGTTGGGGTTCGATGTTACCCGGTGCCGGTGACGTTATTCACCCATACGCAACACTCCTGTGCGACAGGTTGCTGTCACCAGCGCGGGTCGGGCACGGGCACGAGGTGCCCCCCGTCGTCCCGGTACTCCCAGCGCGGACCGTGGTCGGCGAGTTCGGACAGCGCCGCGACCAGCCTGTCGACGTGCTCGGGGGTCGTTCCCAGGCCCAGACTGGCGCGTACGGCCTGCCCGTGACCGTCCGGAAGCAGCCCGCGGGTGAGGGGGTGGGCGCAGAACAGTCCGTCCCGCACTCCGATCCCGTACTCCGCTGCCAGGGCCGCTCCCACCAGATCGCTGGGCAGACCGTCGACCACGAACGACACGATTCCCACACGGGGATGGTTCCTGTGCCACAGACCGAGGTCGTGCACCTTTCCGACGGTTGCTATCCCCTCCCGCAACCGGGTCAGCAACTCCTGCTCCCGTTCGTGCAGCCGGTCCTGACCAGCGGCCCGGAGCGTGTCACAGGCGGTTCCGAGCGCCACGGCGCCCAACAGGTTGGGGGTGCCCGCCTCGTGGCGGGCGGGCAGGTCGTTCCACCGTACGCCGTCCTCGGACACGAGACGGGTGGCGCCTCCGCCGGCAAGGTAGGGGTCCGCGGCCCGCAACCAGTCGGTGCGGCCCGCCAGCACACCCGAGCCGAAGGGCGCGTAGAGCTTGTGTCCGGAGAAGGCCACGTAGTCGGCTCCGGTCTCGGCCAGGCTGAAGGCGCAGTGCGGGACGAGTTGGGCGGCGTCGACGACGATACGCGCGCCTTCCGCGTGGGCCACGTCCGCCAGCTCCTCCACCGGCCACACCTCCCCGGTGACGTTGGACGCGGCCGTGACACAGAGCAGGCGCGGCCCCTCGGGAGCGGCGCGAAGCGCCGCCCGGGCCGCCGCCACCGCCTCCTGGGGGTCGGAGGGCAGCGGGAGCTGGCTCAGGTGGCCGACGCGGCTGCCGCGGTGTTGCCACGGCAACAGGTTCGCGTGGTGTTCCGTGGAGAAGACCACCACCGAACAACCGTCGGGAACGGCACGGGCCAGCAGGTTGAGCGCGTCGGTGGTTCCCCGGACGAACAGCACGGTGTCGTTGTCGCGCGCGTCGACGAACTCCGCCGCCGAAAGCCGCGCACGCTCGTAGGCCCTGGTACTGAGTTGGGAGTGGAAACCGGCGCCGCGGTGCACGCTCGCGTAGTAGGGCAGTGCGGCGTGCAACGCCTCCTGCACCGTGCTGAGGCACGGGGCGCTCGCGGCGTAGTCGAAGTTGGCGTAGTCGACCCGTTCTCCCGTCACCAGCGGGACGGGAACCTCGGATCCGACGAGGCTCGTGTCCGCGGGTTCGTTCCCTGCGGCACAGGAGGACAGCGGGTCAGTGGCGACAGTCGTCATCAAGGCACCTCCACGGGGCCGTTAGGGACCCCTGGAGATGCGGCGGCGCCGTCGTCGCCTGCTTCCCGCGGGGTCCGCGCTTGCCTGACACGGTTGCGTTCGGTCGTGTCTCGACCTGGTCCTCACCCGGGGCACCCCACCGCGGAAGGAGGGTTGCCGGCCAGTTAGCCGGGGCTTAACACTGGCACTCATGACCTGTTTGGGAACTTTAGCGCACCATGGCGGATTGTGCGCAATCGCCCCCCGCTCGACGACGACGCCCCGGCGCCATGGCATGGTGATGACATCGGGGCGCGCCCATCGAGGACGATGAGGAGTGGTGCGTACATGCCCAACAGCGATTCCGGTTCGGACCAGCCCCTGGCGGGTGTCAGGGTTGCTGACCTCTCACGTGTGCTTGCGGGTCCCTACGCGACCATGCTCCTCTCGGACATGGGTGCCGAGGTCGTCAAGGTCGAACACCCAGGCGAGGGCGACGACACCCGTGCCTGGGGGCCGCCGTGGGAATCGGGCGAATCCGCTTACTTCCTCTCCGTGAACCGGGGAAAGCGCAGTCTGGCCGTCGACCTCAAGGACCCGGACGGGGCGGCCGCTGTGCGTGAGATCTGCGCCGGTTGCGACGTGCTGATCCAGAACTTCCGCCCCGGCGTCATCGACAGGCTCGGGCTCGACTACGCCTCGGTCCGGGAACGGAACCCCGCTGTGGTCTACTGCTCCATCAGCGGGTTCGGCCCCGAGCACGATCCCGCCGACCGTCCCGGTTTCGACGCCGTCATGCAGGCCGAGAGCGGGCTCATGGCCGTGACCGGGGCTGGTGACCAGGCCAGCAAAGTGGGAGTGGCTATCACCGATGTGCTTACCGGCCTCAACGCCGCGGTCGCCATCCTCGGGGCCCTGTTGCGCGCGCGCGTCACGGGTCAGGGTGAGCACATCTCGGCGTCGTTGGTGAACTCCGCGCTGTCCGGCCTCGTGAACGTCGCGCAGGGGGCGCTGGCTACGGAAACGGAGCCTCAGCGGTACGGGAACGCCCACCCGGCGATCGTGCCCTACCAGGTGTTCGGCACCGCCGACGCCGACATCATGGTCGCCGCCGGCAACGACGCGCTCTTCCGCAAGCTGTGCGCCGTACTCGGGCGGGACGACCTCAGCAGTGACCCCCGATACACCACCAATCCCGACCGGGTCGCTCACCGCGCGGAGCTTGTGGAGGAGATCCAGGCCGAGCTGCGCACCCGGCCAGCGCACGAGTGGACGGAGTCGCTGTTGGAGGCCGGGGTGCCGGTCGGCAAGGTGCGCGGCGTGCTGGACGCGATCCGTACCGCCGACGCGGCCGGCGACGACGTGACCCGCACCGTGCACCACCCCACAGCGGGGAGCTTGGAGCTCCTGCGCGCGGGGTTCCGGTTGGGAACCGCCGAGGGGAGGAGGGATGGAGGGTCGGATCCGCCTCCCCTGCTCGGGCAGCACTCCAGACAGATCCTCACCGAGGTGGGGCTGAGCGCCGACCGCATCTCGGAGATGATCGAACGCGGTGCGGTACGGGTGGCGAGTAACGGCGAGTAGATAGGACTGTCATGACTGACCAGCGCAAAGCCTCACCGCCGGACCCGGACGACTTCCTCGCGGTCGACGGGTCGCTGTCCGGTGAGGAACGCGACATCCGCGACACCGTCCGCGGGTTCGGGTCGCGGGAGTTGCTTCCCCACGTCGCGCAGTGGTTCGACGCCGGGACCATCCCGGAACCGCGCGCCCTAGCGAAATCGCTCGGAGAACTCGGCGTCTTCGGCATGCACCTGCACGGTTACGGTTGTGCGGGGGCGAGTGCCGTGGCCTACGGGCTGGCGTGCCGTGAGCTGGAGGCGGTCGACTCCGGGTTGCGGAGCTTCGTCTCCGTCCAGGGGTCCCTGGCCATGACAGCGATCCACAAGTTCGGTTCGGAGGAGCAGAAGGAGACGTGGCTGCCGCGTATGGCGGCGGGGGACGTGATCGGCTGCTTCGGCCTGACCGAACCGGATTCCGGCAGTGACCCGGGGTCGATGCGTACCAGCGCCCGCCGCGACGGTGACGGCTGGGTGCTCAACGGCACGAAGATGTGGATCACGAACGGCTCCATAGCCGACGTCGCCATCGTGTGGGCCGGCACCGAGGACGGCATACGTGGTTTCCTCGTTCCCACCGACACTCCTGGTTTCACCGCCAACACGGTGCACCGGAAACTCTCCCTGCGGGCGTCGATCACGTCGGAACTGGTGCTGGAGGACGTGCGGCTGCCCGAGGAGGCGCTACTGCCCGGGGCGTCGGGGCTGGGGGCTCCGCTCTCCTGCCTCAACGAGGCGCGCTACGGGATCGTGTGGGGAGCCGCGGGCGCCGCGCGTGCGTGCTACCGGGCCGCTCTGGACTACGCCACGACGCGGGAGCAGTTCGGCGGGCCGATCGCCGGGTTCCAGCTCACCCAACGCAAGCTCGCCGACATGCTCGTCGACGTCAACCAGGCCGGACTCACCGCCCTGCAGATCGGGCGGCTCAAGGACCAGGGTGCGTGCCACCACAACCATGTGAGCTTCGGCAAGTTCTCCTGTGTCGCCGCGGCGCAGCGGGTGGCGCGCCTCGCGCGCTCCGTGCACGGCGCGAACGGCATCACCCTGGAGTACCCGGTCATGCGGCATATGGCGAACCTGGAAACGGTCGCCACGTACGAGGGCACTGAGGAGATCCATGCGCTCAGCCTGGGACAGGCTGTGACAGGCGTCTCCGCCTTCCGCTGAGTCCCCGGTGCGCAGCCTGCTCCACGTTCCCGGCAGAGTGGGTAGGCTCGATCCTGAGAACTCCGCGACCGCGGGGCGACCCTGAGGAGATACCCGATGGCCAACGACACGTCGCGTTTCCCCACGACGAAGTTCTGGCGTACCACGAACGCCATCATTGCGGGGTTCGTCAAGTACGGCATCGGCACCCCGGACCTACGGCTGCTCACCACGCGCGGCAGCAGGTCGGGTTTTCTCCACACAACTCCGATCAGTCTGCTCGAGAACGACCGGGGACGTTTCCTCGTCGCTCCCTACGGCCCGGTGGGCTGGGTACACAACATACGCCAGGACGGATTCGCCACGCTGCGTCACGGTGGCTGGATCGAGCTGATCAGCGTGGTCGAGGTGGGGCCGGGCCGGGCAGCCCCGGTTCTCAGGGAATACCTGGACCATCCGCGGTCCGCGGTCGTCGGCCCCTATTTCTCCGCCTCCCCGGACGCACCCGTCGACCGGTTCGAGGACGAGGCCGCGGCCCACCCGGTCTTCGAGATCGTGCGAAGCACCACCGTCCGCCTGTAGTCCGCCCGGGGGCGGGCGGCGCCCTGTCGGGCCGCTGCGGTGGCGCCCGCCGCGGTGCGTGTCAGGCCCTGCTCCACCGCCCCCGACACGCGGGGCCGGGGAACGATCAGCTCGTACGTACGACGACAGTGCCGCCGAGCTTGTCGTGCCACCCCTGACGGTTGGGACGGTCCCACGTCGGCCACAGTGCGAGGAACACCGCAGCCGCGGCCGCGACCAGGACGGCGAGGGCGAAGGGAAGGCTGTAGCAGAGCAGCGCCCAGAGGTGCAGCAGCGCCGCCCGAGCCAGCATCGACGCGACCGGGATCGGCCCCTGCCATCCCGCCCCGGCGAGCGGCGCCACCTCGATCCCCAGCAGGTGCTTCCCCAGGGTCCGGCGCCACTTGCGGACACACACCGTGTCGTAGACGGTCAGAACGAGGAAGAGTACGACACCGGTCAGGATCGAGGCTCCCTCGCCCGATGAGAAACCGTCTCCCGCGATCCACCGCGCCGTGGAGACCAGGAACATCGTGAGCAGGACCACCAGGACCGTCGGCAGGGCCAATACCACGCCGTCGATCAACCGCGCCGCCACCCGTTGCGGCCACGATGCCAACCGCTGCCGCTGGCCGGAGGCCTGCCACTGCTCAGCGCCGGCGGCGGGCTGCCAGGCGGCGTCCGCGCCGGTGTGAGGGGTCCCGGGGGAAGCGGCCGCTCCTTCCGCGGTACCGGACCTGGGATCGGGGTTCTCGAAGGACACGTTCCTGTGCTCCTGGCGCGTCGGGAAACTCGTGGGAAGACCCGTTCGGCGGTGCTGTACGGATGTCACGGGCCGAAGCGGGCTACGACGGTACCGCGTTCCTCTCCCAACGGATCACAGCGGTGTCCGCGAGCTTGTCGTGCAACCCCCGGTGCCGCGGCTGGTCTATGAGCGCGGAGACCACAGCGTAGATCGACACTCCCGCTCCCAGGAGGCTGAGGACACTGACAAAGTTCAGTAGTACCGAGAGGAACAGCACGGCTGACCGTTTCACCAGGGAGAGCATGGGCGGTGGGGAGGGGTGGCCGCCAGTGGCGCCGACAACGCGCACCCCGGCCAGGAGCTTGCCCACGGTCGCACCGTACACGCTGGTGAACAGGGCCTCGTAGGCCACGTAGAGCGTGAACACCACCAACGACTGGACGAGGCTCGCCGGGAGCTCCATCATCCCCGTCGCGTCGACGCTGTCCCCGCCGGGGACCGTGCGTGCGATGACCGCGTTGACCAGCGCGGCCAGGCCGGCGAAGATCACCAGATCGACGAAACGCGCCAGGACGCGCCGGAGCAGAGCGGTCTGCGGCTGCGGAGGACTGCCACCCCGCTGGTCTGCTGCGTTCATACCACCCCGTCCTTGGGACGTCGCCGTTGTCGGAACCGGGGACCCCGCGCGATCCCGCGACGGTTCTGACACGAGGGTATTCCGTCCTGTTTCCCGTGGGGTACCCGCTGGCGCCCGTGCCGGGGACCCCACGGTGCTCCCCTCCCTGCCACGCGGCGGACCAGCAGCCGCCTCACAGCATCGGGGCCAGGAACTGCCCCGTGTAGGACTCGGCGACCCTGGCCACCTCTTCCGGGGTTCCGGAGGCCACGACGGAACCGCCGGCCTTCCCGCCCTCGGGTCCCATGTCTATGATGTGGTCGGCGGTCTTGATGACGTCGAGGTTGTGCTCGATGACCATCACTGTGTTGCCACCGTCCGCCAACCGGTCCAGCACCCCGAGCAACTTGCGTATGTCCTCGAAGTGCAGTCCCGTGGTCGGTTCGTCCAGCACGTAGACGGTACGTCCGGTGGAGCGGCGCTGCAGCTCCGAGGCGAGTTTCACCCGCTGCGCCTCACCGCCGGAGAGGGTGGTCGCCGGCTGGCCGAGCCGTACGTATCCCAGACCGACGTCATAGAGGGTCTGCAGGTGCCTACGCACCGCCGATATGGGCTCGAAGAACTCCAGTGCCTCCTCGACGGGCATGTTCAGCACATCCGCGATGTTCTTGCCCTTGTAGTGCACGTCGAGGGTCTCTCGGTTGTACCGGGCACCGTTGCAGACCTCACAGGGAACGTGGACGTCCGGTAGGAACTGCATCTCGATCCGGATCGTGCCGTCGCCCGCGCACGCCTCGCACCGTCCTCCCTTGATGTTGAAGGAGAACCGGCCGGGCTGGTAACCGCGTACCTTCGCTTCGTTGGTCTGCGCGAACAGCTTGCGGATGTGGTCGAAGACACCGCAGTACGTGGCCGGGTTGGACCGCGGGGTACGGCCGATCGGGCTCTGGTCGACATGCACGATCTTGTCGATCTGGTTCACCCCGTTCACCCTGGTGTGCCGCCCCGGGACCGAGCCCGCCCCCTGTAGCTCCTTCGCGAGGGCCTTGTACAGGATCTCGTTGACGAGAGTGGACTTGCCGGAACCGGAGACACCGGTGATGGCGGTCAGGACTCCGAGGGGGAACGCGACGTCGATGTCGTGCAGGTTGTTCTCCCGCGCGCCCTTCACGACGAGTTCCTTGCCCTTGGCCGTGGGACGCCGGGAGGAGGGAACCTCGATCTCCCGCTTGCCTGTGAGGTACTGGCCGGTGAGGGAGGTGCTGTCGGAGAGCAGCTCGTCCACCGGCCCGGACACGACGACGTCTCCACCGTGTTCCCCCGCTCCGGGACCGATGTCCACCGCCCAGTCGGAGGACCGGATGGTCTCCTCGTCGTGTTCCACCACGATCAGCGTGTTCCCGAGGTCACGCAACCGGCGCAGCGTGTCGAGCAGGCGGATGTTGTCCCGCTGGTGCAGTCCGATCGACGGTTCGTCCAACACGTAGAGGACTCCGACCAGTCCCGAACCGATCTGGGTCGCCAACCGGATACGTTGCGCCTCTCCGCCGGAGAGCGACCCGGCCGGCCGCTCCAGGTTGAGATAGTGCAACCCCACGTCCAGGAGGAATCCCAGACGGGCGTTGATCTCCTTGAGCACCTGGGAGGCGATCATCCGGTCCCGATCGCTGAGTTGCAGGTCGCGCAGGAACTGGGCGCACTCGTCCAGCGGCAGCGAGCAGACGTCGGCGATCGAGGCGCCTCCCACCGTGACGGCGAGCACGACCGGCTTGAGGCGGCGTCCCGCGCAGCCGGGGCACGGCACGGTACGCATGTACCCTTCCAACCGCTCCCTGCTGGTGTCGCTCTCACTCTCGGCGTAGCGCCGTTTGACCCAGGGGATCACGCCTTCGAAGCTCGTGTAGTAGGCGCGGGTGCGCCCGAAACGGTTCCGGTAGCGCACGTGCACCTGCGTGTCGTGACCGTCGAGGATCGCCTTCCGTCCCGCTTTGGGGAGACGCTCCCACGGCGTGTCCAGGTCGAACCCGATGGCGTCCCCGACCGCCTGCATCAGCCGGCCGAAGTACTCCCTGCCGTGCCCCGAGGACCACGGCGCGATCGCGCCGTCCGCCAGCGTCTTCTCCGGGTCCGGAACGACGAGTTCGGGGTCGACCTCCATCCGGGTGCCCAGGCCGGCGCAGTCGGGACAGGCGCCGTAGGGCGAGTTGAACGAGAACGACCGCGGTTCGAGCTCCTCGAAGGAGAGGTCGTCGTAGGGGCAGTACAGGTGTTCGGAGAAGACCTTCTGCCTGCCCGGATCCTCCTCGGGAAGGTCGACGAAGTCCAGCACGATGGTTCCGGAGGACAGGCCCAGTGCCGTCTCCACGGAGTCGGTGAGGCGTTTCTGCGCCGACTCCTTGACCGTGAGCCGGTCCACGACCACGGAGATGTCGTGCTTCTCGTACTTCCTGAGAACGGGGGCCTCCTCCAACCGCACCTGGGAACCGTCAACGACGGCTCGGGTGTAGCCCTTGGTCTGCAGGTCCTTGAACAGTTCGGCGTACTCGCCCTTACGCCCCCGTACGACCGGGGCGAGCACCTGGAAGCGGGTCCCCTCGGCGAACTCCAGTACACGGTCGACGATCTGCTGGGGTGTCTGTCGAGCGATCTCCCGTCCGCAGTCGGGGCAGTGCGGCACTCCGATACGCGACCACAGCAGGCGCAGGTAGTCGTACACCTCGGTGATGGTGCCGACCGTCGACCGGGGGTTGCGGCTGGTCGACTTCTGGTCGATGGAGACCGCGGGGGACAGCCCTTCGATGAAGTCCACGTCCGGTTTGTCCATCTGACCGAGGAACTGTCGGGCGTAGGCGGAGAGCGACTCGACATAACGCCGCTGCCCCTCGGCGAAGATGGTGTCGAACGCCAGGGAGGACTTCCCCGACCCGGACAACCCCGTGAACACGATCATCGCGTTGCGCGGCAGGTCCAACGAAACGTCCTTGAGGTTGTGTTCCCGGGCCCCCCGGATCACCAGTTCCTCGGCCATACGTGCCATCAGCCCCTTCGGCACCGGCGCGCAACAGACGCACCAGGACTCTTATCTGCTTGCCGCGCGGAAATACGGCCGCCGCACCCAGGGCGGATCGAAACACTGTTCGGACACCGGTCGTCGCGCGGCGTCAACCCTCTGACGATAACCACTCACGGACGCGGAATCTTCCAGCGCGCGCCCATCCGCGAGACCCCCGCGGATGCCACCACTATATACGAACACTCGTTCGATACCGGGCTACTCTCCGGACTCTTCCCGCTCCTGGGGAACAGCTTCCGCGCGCGGTGTCGGACGGGAGGTCAGCAGACTGGCCACCACGGTGACAGTCATCACGCCGATGATGACCGAGAGGGAGAGGGAGGTCGTGACCTCCACGACCTCGACACCGTTCTCGTGCAGGGCGTGCAGGATCATCTTGATCCCGATGAAGACCATGATGGCGGCCAGGCCCCAACTGATGTAGGCCAGCCGGTCCATCAGCCCTGCCAGCAGGAAGTACAGCTGGCGCAGCCCCAGCAGGGCGAACGCGTTGGCGGTGAAGACGATGTAGGCGTTCTGCGTCAGTCCGAAGATGGCCGGGATGGAGTCGATGGCGAAGACGAGGTCGGTGACACCGATCGCCACGATGACCATGAGCATCGGGGTCACGTAGCGCCGCCCCCCCTGGCGCACCGTGAGGCGCGGGCCGTGGTACTCCTCGGTGACCGGCCAGACCTTCCGTACCATGCGCACGGCGAAGCTGTCCGAGTAGTCCTCGTCGGAGTCACGCGAGACGTGGTCGCGGACGATCTTGACCGCCGTGTATATGAGGAACGCGCCGAACAGGTAGAAGATCTCGCTCCAGGCGTTGATCGCCTGCGCTCCCACGGCGATGAAGGCACCGCGCATGACCAGGGCGATCACGATCCCCACCAGCAGCACCTCGTGCTGGTACTTCTTCGGGACGGCGAAACTACCCATGATCAGGTAGAACACGAAGAGGTTGTCGACGCTGAGGCTCTTCTCCGTGATGAAGCCGGCGAAGTACTCCCCTGCCACTGTCCCGCCGCCCACGTACCACAGGCCGACTCCGAAGAGCAGGGCTATCCCCATGTAGAAGGCCGCCCACCATGCGGCCTGACGCATGCCGAACTCACGCGGCCCGCTCTTCTTGCTCCACGGATGGTCGACGATGGCGAGATCGGCGATCAGTACGGCGAGCATCCCGCCGACCGTGACAAGCCACACCCACATCGGGACGTTCATGGATACACTCCTCCGGTTGCCGTGCCCGTAATGCGCAAACGGACATGTCTCGCACCGGAGGTCTCTCCCGTCCCGGAAGCACCACGGCTCAGCCACGGCACCGTCCATGGACCGGCGGCACCGGGTTCGCCTTATCGCGATCCGTGATGACGACACCGCCGTGTAAGGGATACTCCCCTCACCATGCGTTCACGAGCCACGCAGCGTCCACGCAGTCGCAGCTTCGTGACACTCTTCTATCATGCCATGGAACCACACATGCGAGACACGTCCCGACGGGGACCGCCGTCAGGACGCCCGAGCGGTGTCGGCGATCGTCAGGAGTTCCTCAGCGTGGGCCTGGCCGAGCTCCGAGTCCTCCAACCCGGCCAGCATCCGGGACAGTTCCCGAGTACGGCCGGCCCGGTCCAGACGCGTGACGCCGCTCTCCGTCACGGTTCCCGCCCCGGATTTCTCCACGACCAGGTGAGCGTCGGCGAACGCGGCCACCTGGGGAAGGTGGGTCACGACCACCACCTGTGCCGCTCTGGCGAGACGGGCGAGCCTACGACCGACCTCGACCGCCGCCTTCCCCCCGACTCCGGCATCCACCTCATCGAAGACGAAGGTGGGCACGGGGTCGGCACCGGCGAACACGACCTCGATCGCGAGCATCACCCGGGAAAGCTCGCCCCCCGAGGCCCCTTTGTGCAACGGGAGCGGCGGAGCTCCGGGATGGGCGACAAGCAGGATCTCGACCTCGTCCCGGCCGTGGGGACCGAAATCATCCCCGGCTGTCACCCGAACACTGACCTGGGCGTGGGGCATGGCCAACGCGGTGAGTTCCTCGGTGACAGCGGCGGAGAACGTCTCGGCGGTCTCGGTGCGGATCCGGGTCAGCTCGTCAGCCAACTCGAGCAGTTTGGAACGCAGCTCCTCCTCTTCATCGCGCAGCTCGTCGATGCGCTCGTCGTCCCCCTCGAGCTCCGCGAGCCGTTTGGCGGCGTCCTCGGCCCAGGCGAGGACATCGTCACTGCTCTCCCCGTATTTACGGGACAGTTGGGCAAGGTGGGCCCTGCGCTCCTGGACGGCAGCCAACCGAGCGGGGTCGGCCTCGATCGAGTCGGCGTAGGAGGCCAGCTCGGTGGCGATGTCACCGAGGACGTGGCTGGCCTCGTCCAGCCGGTCGGTCACCGATGCCAATGACGTGTCATGGTCCCGTACCGCCGCCAACGCATGGCGTGCCGAAGCGAGCAGCCCCACAGCGTCGGCCTGCATATCGGCGTCCGGGTCCCCGGTGAGTGCCCGGTTGGCGGTGGTAGCGGCGACACGCAGGGAGTCGGCATGGGCGAGCCTGTTCTCCTCCGCGAGCAGCTCCGCGTCCTCGCCCGGGGTGATCTCGGCGTCAGCGATCTCCTCGACACCGAACCGCAGCATGTCGGCCTCCTGCTCGCGGTCGCGCGCGCGGCTGGTCAGCTCCTCCAGTTCCTCGGAGACCTCACGGTGCCGACGGTAGGCAGCGGCGTAGGAGTTGAGTGTCCTGGTGAGCGCCTCTCCGGCGTAGCGGTCGAGAGCAGCGCGCTGCCGCTCCGTGCGCAGCAGACGGTGCTGGTCGGACTGGCCGTGTGTGGCGACGAGGTCGTCCGCGAGGCTGGCGAGCAGGCTCACGGGGGCGGAGCGCCCGCCCGCGGAGGCCCGGGAACGGCCCTCCGCCGACACCGAACGGGTGAGGATCAGTGCTCCCTCGTCGAGCTCCCCCCCGGCCTCGGAAACGCGCTCCGTGACCCGGCTCTCCTCCGGGAGTGTGATACGCCCCTCGACGAGGGCGCGTTCCGCACCGGGGCGCACTCGTTGCGGATCAGCACGGCCGCCGAACAGCAGTCCCAGCCCTGTCACCACCATGGTCTTCCCCGCACCGGTTTCACCGGTAACAACCGTCAGCCCCGGCGACAGCTCCAGCATGGCGTCGTCGATGACCCCGAGACCCTTGATACGGACTTCTTCGAGCACCGAACTCTCTCCCGCTTCCACCGGTGATTGCCGCTTCGTCCTCGGCGTGTGCCTGTCGGCAGTGAACGCCACTGTTCACTTACAGTCGACGTGCTCTCCGCCGCGAACGGCGAAGATCCTTCCCACGGTTCCTGCCGCCGGGAGGACGGTACTTCCTTTCGGGTTCCCGCTGCTTCCTGCTTCTGCGGCGGCCGCCCCGCGGCCCGCACCGCATCCGCAAGCGTTTCGCCTCTCCGCCCGCCCAGCGGCGAGGATATTAGCAGCGGCATTCGCACCCCTGCCGTGGGCCACGTCGCGTGGGCACCGCCAGGTACCTGCGGGCCACGGTGCGGTCCCGTCGCCGTAGCCGCGCGTGCGCCACCTCTGGCTGGTGGAACCCACGGGCCGTGTGGCCACGGGGGCGTGCCCCCACCAACCGCACTTTTCCGACAGTAACCGGCGGAACGTTTCCCAGGAAGCGTCGTGGACCCTTGTCGCCAGCCGCGCACGAACCGGATCCGATGCCCTCCGAAACACCGGAGGGCTCTCACGGGCGCTCCGGTAGGGGAGCCGTACCGCGGCCGCACCACGGAGCGCCTCCCTCTCCGCAGCGCGTGTCACACACCGGTACCGGCCTCTCCCGCGTGGGGCCGGCCGCCCGCGGACCGGAAATCCGTCCCGGCTCACTCCTGGTCACGTTCGGCGCGTCCGCGCCATCCCAGAACGGGAAGACCGAACTTGGCGACAAGCCGGTCAGTGAACGGTGCCTGCTGCAGGCGAGCCAGACGCACCGGTGTCTCCGCGCGCTTCACCTCGACGCGTGCTCCCGCGGGCAACTCGACCATACGACGCCCGTCGCACCAGAGCACACCCTCCGTGGTCTCCGGGACCACCTCAAGCGCGATACTCGCCTCGGGAGAAACGACAATGGGCCTGGCGAACAACGAGTGCGCACTGATCGGTACGACCATGAGCGCCTCCACCTCCGGCCACACGATGGGGCCGCCAGCGGAGAAGGCGTGCGCGGTGGAACCGGTGGGGGTGGCACACACCACTCCGTCGCATCCCCACCGGGACAGGGGGCGCCCGTCGATTTCCAGCACCGCGTCCAGCATGCGGCGTGCGCTCGCCTTCTCCAGCGTGGCCTCGTTCAGAGCCCAGGTCCGCACTGGGGGGACACCACTGTCACGCCCGCCGTTGTAGACGGCGATATCCAGTGTCATCCGCTCCTCGACCTCGTACTCGCGCGCGACGACACTGTGCACGGTCGCGGAAAGATCCTCGCGTTCGGCTTCGGCGAGAAAACCGACGTGCCCCAGGTTGACTCCCAGAAGCGGGGCGCCTGCGGGCCGAGCGATCTCCGCCGCCCGCAGCAGCGTACCGTCGCCCCCCAACACCATGACCACCTCAGCGCCGTCCGCGGCCTCGTGGTCCCGCACCAGCTCCACCGGCTCCAACGCGCACCCGGCACGTTTGAGCTCGTCCGCCTCGCTGGCCAGCATCCGCACCACCAGCCCGGCCTCGGTCAGACTGTGGTGAACCAGCTCAGCACTGCGCATGGCCGCGGGCCGACCGGTGTGCACCAGCAACAGCACGCTCCTGTCACTGGGGCTGCTGAACGTGGTTGTTCCGTCATCCCGACCCGCGCTGGTCATGGCAGTAAACTCCTCGCGCTCGTGGCGGTCCCGAAGGCACCGTTGTTCTGCGGTCCGGGCCACCCACCCGCGCACACGGTGCCTCGTTTCGACGTTATCGCCGCCGCCGCCCTCCCGAAGCCCCTCGCCTCGTTCACATACAGTGTGCCGGGCTTCCGGGGGGTTCTTCGGGAACTGGCGGCCCCCGGCCGCCGCCGTGTCACTGGGGCCCCTCGCCGAGAGTGGACCGCAGACGCGACTCGTCCAGTGGACCGGCCCCGCGACGCAGCCACAGGAAGTACTCGACGTTGCCCGACGGACCCGGAAGCGGGCTGGCCGCAGCGTCGGCCACCCCCAGCCCCAGGGTCCCTGCTTTCCCCGCGACCGAACGAACAGCTTGACCGCGAAGCTCCGTACTACGGACCACACCCCCGGCACCGACCCGGTCCTTGCCTACCTCGAACTGCGGCTTCACCATCAGCACGAAATCGGCGTCCGCGGTGGCGCACTCCACCAGCGGCGGAAGCACCAGGGTCAACGAGATGAAGGACAGGTCCGCCACCACCAGGTCAGGGACCACGGTCCCGACCCGTTCCGGGGTGAGTTCACGTATGTTGCACCGTTCCACCACCGCAACGCGGTCATCATTGCGCAGCTGCCATGCCAGCTGTCCGTAACCGACGTCGACCGCGATGACGTGCGCCGCGCCTCTCCGAAGCAGGACGTCGGTGAATCCGCCGGTGGAGGCTCCCGCGTCGAGGCACGGCCTTCCCTCCGGGTCGATCCCGAAAGCCCCGAGCGCTCCGAGGAGTTTGTGCGCACCGCGCGACACGTAGGGCGGTTCCTCGTCCGGAACGCGCACCACGATCGGCTGGTCGGTGCCCACCTGGGTGGCAGGTTTCACCGCCAGCATCGCTCCCACCTGAACCTGACCGCTGTCGATCAGTTCAGCGGCGTGCGCGCGGGATCGGGCGTACCCCCGACGGACGAGTTCGGCATCGAGCCGGCTTCGTTTGGCCATGGTCGACTGAATGCGCCTATCTGACGTTGGTCTTCGCTCTGAGGGGGTTGGATCCCTGGTGTACTGCCCACCGGACGCAGGAGTCGCCAACGAGCCACTGGGACCACCGGCCGTCAGCACGGCTCTTCCGCACCCTCGGCGTGAACGGTGCGTTCCCCCTACGGCCGGTTAGCACGGTCCCGTCCGGGTGCGTGACACCATCCGTCCTGGACCACGGTACGGCCTCGTGGCCCCGACGGCGTCAGCAACCCTCCCCGGAAGGAGCGCGCCCGGTTCCTGCCTCGGGGAGGGAGCGACGGATGACGGAGCCGGTTCGTCCCTCTGCCCGCTGAGTACCAGCTCCGTACGGTTGGCCCCGGCCATCGGGTGTTGTCCGGGCCGTGTCCGGTTCCATCGCCACGACAGCGCGGCGCGCACGCGTGCACAGCGTCGGCTGTGGTTCGGATGGTGTGAACGCGCGGAGGAGACACTCCTGGCCCGCCTTGTCACACTGCCGGGGCCTTCCGGCTGCTCCCCTTCCCTCCGGGGGTCCTTCCCGCACCACGACGGGCGCGTCTCCCAGCAGCGGAGGTTCGTGCGGGACGCGCTCTCAACCGCCGTTGTCGTTTCCGCTCACACCACCGGAGCCAGCGGGAGGTGCCGTACCGGTGTCGGCGTCTCGGTCCAGCACCCCGAGAACGCCGGAGAGTTCACGATGGAGTTCGTCGAATACGGCAACGTGGTCGCTTGTCGGCAGCTCGTCAAGTGCCGCCAACCGTTCCCGCGCACTGCGCAACGTCCGCTCGGCCAATCCGGGCGCATCCGCGTCGCCGTTTTCCGCGTTCGTCACCTCTGCACGCACCTTTCCGGAACGACGGTGCCTACTTCCGCTTGTTCGTACCGGACCTTCCCTCGCTCCGCGCACCATTGCCCCGCGCCGTCTCCGGCTCCGTGACGTTCCCCGCGGGGGTGTTGGCAGCGGTCGAGACCGAGCCAGCGTTCTTTCCGCGTCCTCCGGACCGCTTGTTTCCCGCTTTGGACGCAGACCGCGACCCTGCGGCTCCGCCGGTTTTGGCCTTGTTTCCCGCTTGGCTGTTGGAAGGCTTCTTCCCGGTATCGGCGTCCGTTATCCCCGAGGAGGCCGGATCACCGTTCTCACTGGGTTTCTCCTCCAGTGTTTCCTCCGGCGCACGGCGCTCTCCGTCCGTTCCTGCCTCGGGGGTTCCCTGTGCGTGCTCTGTCGTCGTTTCTTCTTCGGAAACGTCCTCCCGCGGCTCCGAGGTTTGCCGGGCCGTTTCCGAGGAGCTTCCCAGCTCGGGAACGGGTGTTTCTGGTGACGTCTGCTCCGGCTGTTCGACAGAGGCGGTGTTCGGGTCAGCACCGGGTTCGGCTCCGGGAGCCTCACCGCTCCGTTGGTGGAACCGCTGGGTAGCCATCCGACGCTCCAGCTCGGCCACCCTGCGTGCCAAACGGTCGTAATCGCTGCGACGCACAAGGTCAGCCCGGGACAGAGCCCGGTTGACCTCGGCTTCCACCACACGGAGCAGGGCGTCCCGGTTGGCTTTGCTGGTCTCGAGCAGATCGTTGGCCAGGGTCTGGATACTCTGCCCCACACCGGGGGGAGAAGGCGGATGCTCCCCCTCGGAGGCAGCGGCGTCCGTCCCACCGGTGCCGTGGCTCTCCCTCTCCTTCAACAGTGTTTTGGCCGCCGCCACAGCGCGCTTGCGGGTCAGCTCCGTGAGACCACTGGCAGCATCAACATAGGCGCGCACCGCGTCAACGACCATCGTTATATTCTCCTTGCCGAACAACCACTGTCACTGCGAGTCAGGTAGCGGTGCCAACGCTACCGGTGTCGGGACGGTCCTGCGGCGGAAACCGGTCAGCCACCGGGCTGGTACGTCGCCCTTGCCCTGCCACGAGAACCAGAATCAGGCATGATAGGCATTATGACCAGCATCGAAGAGTGTGAGGCGGCGATCCGCAACCTCTCCAGCAGAGTGGCGGAACTCGACGAACACAGCCGCCGCAAACATCTGGTGGAACGCAGTATCAGCGTCGCGGTCCCCGACCTGGAGGTTGTTTTCGACATGCGGCTCACCAGCCAAGGGATATCAGAGGCAACCACGCGTGACGCAGAGGTTTCCTCCCCGCCCGCACAGGTCCGCATCACTGTCTCCAGTACCGATCTGGTCGCTCTTTCCGAGGAGAGGCTGGACCCGCGTAAGGCGGTCCTCACCGGGCGTGTGAGACTCGACGCCAGCTTCACCGACCTGATGCGGATGCGCAAGCTAATCTGAGAACACCGAGCCGCCGAGTACCCGAGGGACCACTGCCGAACGAGACACCCGTCTCCCGGATCTCGGCTTCCGCCACCCACAGCCACGCTCCGGTGCCGTTCCGGTCCCGACCCTCTCACTCCCGCCTACCGTTACTGAACAGTCATGGCTCTTCTCTCTTCCGACCGCCCCCTCAACAGCACGTACGACGCTGCTCTACTCGACCTCGACGGGGTGGTTTACCTCGGTTCCCGGCCGGTTCCCGAAGCGCCGGAAGCCGTCCGCACGGCGCGTGGGGCCGGGATGCGTATAGCTTTCGTGACGAACAACGCGTCCCGGACCCCCGCCGCGACGGCCGAACGTCTCACAGCCATGGGGATCGAAGCTGTCGCCGACGAGGTGGTGACGTCAGCCGAAGCCGCGTCCCGGCTGGTAGCCAAGCGGTTCCCCGCCGGCTCTCCCGTCCTGGTCGTCGGCGATACCGGAGTGCGGGTCGCGTTGCGCGTCCAGGGGCTGCGTCCGGTCTCCGCCGCGGCCGAACACCCTGTGGCAGTCGTACAGGGCTACTCCCCGCGCATGAGTACGGACCTGCTCGGTGAGGGGATGCGGGCCGTCTCGCGCGGCGCTCTCTTCGTGACGAGCAACAACGACGCGACGGCTCCGGGCGCGGAGGGCGCCATGCCCGGTAACGGCTCATTGGCGCGAGTCATCGCCCACGCCACGGGAAAGGAACCCATCGTCGCCGGAAAACCGGAACCTCCCCTCCACGAGGAAGGGGTGCAACGGACCGGAGCGGTCTCCCCCATCGTTGTCGGAGACCGCCTCGACACCGATATCGAGGGAGCACACGCGCGAGGAGCCGCGAGTCTGCTCGTGCTTTCCGGGGTGACCTCTCCCTCCGACGTGGTCCATGCTCCACAACACGCGCGGCCGTCCTACCTCGCTTCGGACCTCACCGGCCTCAACACGCCCCATCCCCCGACGTATCCCGACGGTGATGGCGGGATGCGCTGTGGTGGCTGGACAGCCGCGGTACGGGGCGGCGAGGTGGAACTCACCGGCAACGGAGAACGGCTGGATGCCCTCCGCGCTCTGTGCGGGGCAGTATGGGAGGCCGCGCGCGAAGGGGTGGGCAGCCCCAAGACTATCGCCGCGCTACACCGACTGGGGTACTGACCGTAGTCGTCGGGGGCCCGTAGGCGGCCTTTCGTTCTTCTCGGGCACGCCGTCAGCCCGGCCCATGGCCGGAACCAGCGCCGTGCACTAGATTTGGCACCGGCCGGGAGCCGCAGGCAAAGGAGAGAACACCGTGCAAGACGTGGCAGATTCGGCTGGGTTCCCCGAAGGAGTGGTCCCGTTGGGGGCCGAGGTCTTCGCTATCGATACCCGGATGGCCGGCTATCCCGGGATCACTTCCAGCTACCTGATCCGGACCGAACACCCCTGCGTGGTCGAGGTCGGCACCGCGGGTTCAGCACCGGTGCTCCGGGACAGGCTGGCTGCTCTCGGCGTGGACGCGCGTGACCTCGCCACCATCGTCGTCACACACATTCATCTCGACCACGCTGGCGGTGTCGGAGAAGTGGCGCGGATGTTCCCCAACGCCGAGGTCGTGGTGCACGAACGCGGGGCCCGGCACCTGGCCGATCCGACACGGTTGATGCACAGTGCACGCCAGGTTTGGGGGGACCGGTTGGATGTCCTGTTCGGTGAGATGCGGCCCACCGACAGCACCCGGATCCGTTCCGTCTCCCAAACGGGCCGGATCGAGCTGGGCAACGGCCGCGAGCTCGTGTCCCACTACACGCCGGGA
This sequence comes from Haloactinospora alba, assembly GCF_006717075.1. Taxonomy (NCBI): domain Bacteria; kingdom Bacillati; phylum Actinomycetota; class Actinomycetes; order Streptosporangiales; family Nocardiopsidaceae; genus Haloactinospora; species Haloactinospora alba. The sequence goes on along the minus strand of NZ_VFQC01000001.1, from coordinate 1,294,478 downwards.
CACGCGAAACACCATGTCGGACTGCTGGACTCCGGTACAGGCGACCTCTATGTGGGTGATGCCCTGGGTGTCTACAACCCTCATACGGAAGACGTCCGGCCCGCGACCCCTCCCCCGGATTTCAATCTGGACGCGGCTCTGTCCTCCCTGCAACTGTTCCGCGACATCGGACCACAACGCCTCATGTTCTCGCATTTCGGCGCTGTTCCCACTGTGGATGACACCATTGACCGCGCCGAAGAGGAACTGCGCCTTTGGGTTGAAACAGTACAAAGCGCGCACGCGAGCACCGGTGACCTGGACCATGCGATAGCAATGGTCCGCGACCAGGTACTCACCCGTTACCGTCCTCTCCCACCAGAAGCTTCGACCGAAGCAGCAGAGGTCATGGAGGTTCTCAGCGGGGTGGAAAGCAATGTGGCGGGAATCGGGCACTGGCTGGACCAGGTGGCCGCGGAACAGAGGAAAGAACAGGGCGAAACGTAGATCGCAGCAACCTGTTTCCCGCAGCCAGAAACACTGACACGCGGAACTCCGGACTTCCGGGGGAACGGAATGGAAACAGAAACCCTGTTTTCGGCCCTACGGCCCCGGTCCTCGCTCTCCGGCAGCTGTTTCGTCACCTGCTACCACCACCCCGGGGAAGGTTGTCTTCGGTGGATAGTGAGAGGCCGCGCCACTATCCCCGCCCGCTCGCTTCGGGGAGTTCCCCGGCAAGGATGGTGACCCCTCGTGCCCCGACGCTCCCGAGGGACCCGGCAGAGTGCCGCACCTACCCCGTCGGGGACACACCGGAAGGCCTTCCCCGGATCGCCACGAACGCTCAGGTGATAACCCCACCCCCTGCCCTCCGAGGTGTGATTAGCGTCTCCTACGATCAGGGAGTCCGCTGTTGGGCGGAGCTCCGCCACACCGGACGGCCCGGAACAATTTGGACAGTGTGCGTGGTGTCGGGCAGGGTAGGTGGGGCGGTGTTGCGACAATCCGCTAGGTGTGCCGGGAAGTCTGGTCGGCGATGTGACACAACCCCAAGGACGACTCGGGAGCTGGTGCATGGTCAAAAAAACTGGTGTGCATGCGATCGCCGACACGCTACGCAAGGACGCTGTTAGCGGTTTCCTCCTCATCGGGGCGGCCGTTGTCGCGCTCCTCTGGGCGAACTCACCACTGTCCGGAATCTACGAGAGTCTCCGTGACTTCACCGTGGGTCCTTCCTCCCTCCACCTCGATCTCTCGCTCGAAACGTGGGCCGCCGACGGACTTCTCGCCGTTTTCTTCTTCATCATCGGTGCGGAGCTCAAACAGGAGTTCGTACACGGGGAACTACGTAATCCCCGGCGTGCCATGCTTCCGATCGTCGCCGCGATCGGTGGAATGGTGGTACCTGCCCTACTCTTCGTCAGTCTGAACACCGCCCGCCCCGAGGCACTCAGCGGGTGGGGCATTCCCATGGCCACCGACATCGCCTTCGCGTTGGCCATTCTCGCTCTTGTCGGCCGGCACCTCCCGCCGGCCCTCCGCACTTTCCTGCTGACCCTGGCGATCGTGGATGATCTCGGTGCGATTCTGGTGATCGCGGTCTTCTACACCGCGGACCTGTCGTTCCTTCCGCTGTTCATCGCCCTGGTTCTGTTGGGAGTGTTCGGTTACCTGCAACAGGGACGAGGGATCGCTGCGGCGCTGGACCGTTCTCCCCTCCCCAACTGGGTCGTTTACGTACCGCTCGCGGTTGCTATCTGGGTCCTTGTGCACGAGAGCGGGGTTCACGCCACCATCGCGGGGGTTGCCATGGGCATGCTCATGCGAAGCAACATCAACGAGGGCGAGTACGAGTCCCCCCTCCACCACGCGGAACACATGCTGCGCCCCTGGTCCTCCGCGCTCGCTCTGCCGATCTTCGCCCTGATGTCGGCCGGTGTCGTGTTCTCCGGTATCGGTTCGATGTTCGCGGATAGCGTCGCCCTGGGCGTGATGGTGGGCTTGGTCGTCGGTAAACTCGTGGGAATCCTCGGCGGGGCGTGGCTCACCACCAAACTTACCCGCGCGGAACTCAACCCGACTCTCAGTTGGGTCGACATCGGTGGAATGTCGATGCTCGCCGGAATCGGATTCACCGTATCTCTGCTGATCACCGAGTTGGCTTACAGTGACGCGGTCACCACGCTGGAGCACGCGAAAGGCGGAGTGCTTCTGGCGTCGTTCACCGCAACCATTCTGGCGACCATCATCCTGCTGCAACGAAGCGCACACTATCGGCGGCACGGTGTGCCCACGGCAGAACACGAGACAGAAAACAGCTAGGTTACACACATAGAAAGGGGCGGCTTCCCCTTGAACCGGGAAGCCGCCCCTTTTTTCGTGCGCAGCGTCAGGAACGCTCATCTGGCGACGCTTCGTCCTCCCCGGAATCCGAATCACCGGTTTCGGGGTCCTCTTCCGCGTCGCTCCACAGCAAGCCGTCTCCCGAGTCAACGAGTTCGAGGCCTTCCAACGCCGCCAAGCGTTCGTCGGCGTCCGTTACGCCTTCACGATCGACAGCAGAAGCGTGCGCGAAATAATCACGAGCGTCCTTATTCCGCCCGACGGCCAGGAGAGCGTCCGCGTAAGCATAGAACAACCGCGCGACCCAGGGGCGAGCTCTTCTCTCCTTGAGTTCCGGGATCTGGAGTTCTATGAGCGCTGCCTCCGACTGTCCGAGGTCAGTACGTGCTCCAGCAGCAACGATCCGCAGCTCAACCCTGTCCGCTACATCAAGCTGTTGCGCCTGGGGGTCGGCGCAGAACTCGAGGGCACGCTCCGGGCGCCCGAGTCCGCGTTCACAGTCAGCCAGAAGAGCCAGGAAACTGTTCTGGCCGCTCATCCTTCGCGCGGCACGCAGGTCCGACAGAGCCTCCTGCCATTTTCCGGCCCGGTAAGCGGCTACTCCTGAGGCTTCCCGTACGGCACTGACCCGGGATGCTTTACGGCGCGCGTAAGTAGCGTGCTCGTAGGCGGTTTCGGGATCCTCATCGAGAAGTTCACCGGCCATCACAAGATGGCGAGCGACGGTTTCGGCCAGCGAACGTGGCAGGGTTTCCAGCTCTCGGCGCACCTCACGATCGAGCTGATCCGCGGTGATCCTGTCCGGCAGTTTCGGGGCGGACTCCCCCGTCTGTGCGGCGGGACGGCTGCCAGCAGTTTTCCCTCCCCGCTGGGCGGGTTTCCCCTTGTCCCCCTGGCGGGGATCACGGTTTCGCTTGTCGGAGCCACCGGCTTTGCTGTCCGAACGCCGGTCGCCAGAGCCGGATGAGCGTCCGTTTTGACCGGAACTTTTTCGGTCACCGCGTTTGCCCCCGTCTCGGCTCTGGCCCGACCTCGCACGGTCATTCTTACCGCTGCCGCCTTGCCCACGGTTGCCAGAACCCTGTGGTCCCTTCGGCCGGCTTTCATCAGTCATCGTTTTCCGGGCCTCCGTCTCTGAGCCATCCAAAGGGATGGAACGCCCCTCCTCCTTTCCGGGAAGATAGGCGGCTCACCAACATGTCACGACAAGCGGACACACACCCGCCCCGTTTCCGGCAACGCGAGGGACGCTCTTCCCGCCCGGAGCTTTGCGGAGCAAGCCATCCGACAGGGTTCCGTGGCACGCGGAGAGCCAGGAGCGTCCAGGAGCGGAACGCGACGTTAGAGCATTCTCCTACCCAACATCTAGGGTCCGGACGAGGTGTTTCCTGGTACGGGCGCGTCAGGCTGTGCTCAAACGCGCGCCTGTACCCTGGTGGCTCGGTTACATCCGTTACGAATACGATTGTATGTCTTCCCTGGCGAGAGGGCACACGGCTGTTTGGTTCCTCACGAACCAGCCCTGTTGTCGACACAATCTCTTTGACAGCATAAAAAGTGGGGTGTGGATGTGAGGGAAACCCACCCGGGTCTCCACCCCACACCCACACCCCACAACGAATGTCCGGCGGTGACCTACTCTCCCACCCCGCACCATAGGGGCAGTACCATCGGCGCAAGAAAGCTTAACGACCGGGTTCGGAATGGCACCGGGTGTTTCCCTTCCGCTCTCACCGCCGTAACCCACACCCACACACGCACACGCGCGCGTGGGGGGACACTCATGAGGGACCAACCACCACCCACAGGCAGCAGCAATCCGTGAAATAGTGTGCGCGAACAACCATGTATCCATGGTGGACAAGCCCTCGGCCCATTAGTACCGGTCAGCTCCACCCCTCACAGAGCTTCCACCTCCGGCCTATCAACCCCATCATCTCTGGGCGGCCTTACCCCCACACAGGGGCGGGAGACCTCATCTCCAAGCAAGCTTCCCACTTAGATGCTTTCAGCGGTTATCTCTCCCGAACGTAGCCAACCAGCCATGCTCCTGGCGGAACAACTGGCACACCAGAGGTTCGTCCGTCCCGGTCCTCTCGTACTAGGGACAGCCCTTGCCAAGTCTCCAACGCGCGCAGCGGATAGGGACCGAACTGTCTCACGACGTTCTAAACCCAGCTCGCGTGCCGCTTTAATGGGCGAACAGCCCAACCCTTGGGACCAACTCCAGCCCCAGGATGCGACGAGCCGACATCGAGGTGCCAAACCATCCCGTCGATACGAACTCTCGGGGAAGATGAGCCTGTTATCCCCGGGGTACCTTTTAGCCGTTGAGCGACACCCCTTCCACACGGTGGTGCCGGATCACTAGTCCCTGCTTTCGCACCTGCTCGACACGTCCGTCTCGCAGTCAAGCTCCCTTGTGCACTTACACTCACCACCTGATTACCAACCAGGCCGAGGGAACCATTGGGCGCCTCCGTTACCTTTTAGGAGGCAACCGCCCCAGTTAAACTACCCACCAGACACGGTCCCCCACCCGGATCACGGGCGCGGGTTGAGGTGTACGACATGATCAGAGTGGTATTTCACCAACGCCTCCACCAACACTGGCGTGTCAGCTTCCCAGGCTCCCACCTATCCTACACAAACCATCCCACACACCAATGTCAAGCTGTAGTGAAGGTCCCGGGGTCTTTCCGTCCTGCTGCGCGAAACGAGCATCTTTACTCGTAGTGCAATTTCACCGGGCCCATGGTTGAGACAGCGGGGAAGTCGTTACGCCATTCGTGCAGGTCGGAACTTACCCGACAAGGAATTTCGCTACCTTAGGATGGTTATAGTTACCACCGCCGTTTACCGGCGCTTAGATTCCCAGCCTCACCCCGCAGGGCTCACCAGTCCTCTTAACGTTCCGGCACCGGGCAGGCGTCAGTCCGTATACCGCGTCTTACGACTTCGCACGGACCTGTGTTTTTAATAAACAGTCGCTTCCCCCTGGTATCTGCGACCCAGCGCAGCTCCCACCGCACGGGTGTTCACCACACCGGGCTCCCCTTCTCCCAAAGTTACGGGGACAATTTGCCGAGTTCCTTAACCATGGTTCACCCGACCGCCTCGGTATTCTCTACCTGACCACCTGCGTCGGTTTCGGGTACGGGCCGCACGCACACTCACTAGAGGCTTTTCTCGACAGCACGGGGCCACTCACTTCGCCACACCGGCTCGACATCACGCCTCACCCCACTGCAGCACGGATTTGCCTATACTGCGGGCTACACGCTTATCCCGGGACAACCACCGCCCGGTAGAGCTCCCCCTCTGCGTCACCCCATCGCTGACCCACACATGGTCGGATCCCACGCCACAACACCACCACACCCGCAGGTGCGACAGCATCATGGTGGTGGTTAGCATACCCACATGCCGGTCCGGACGCATACGCACGGGTACGGGAATATCAACCCGTTATCCATCGACTACGCCTGTCGGCCTCGCCTTAGGTCCCGACTCACCCTGGGCGGATTAACCTGCCCCAGGAACCCTGAGTCACTCGGCGCCAGGGTTTCTCACCCTGGTCTCGCTACTCATGCCTGCATTCGCACTCGCTACCGCTCCACCCCCGGTCACCCGAAGACTTCACCGCAGGCAGCGACGCTCCCCTACCAACCCCACCAACGGTGGGGCTCCACAGCTTCGGCGGTGTGCTTCAGCCCCGCTACATTATCGGCGCATAATCACTTGACCAGTGAGCTATTACGCACTCTTTCAAGGATGGCTGCTTCTAAGCCAACCTCCTGGTTGTCTCAGCAACTACACAACCTTTCCCACTCAGCACACGCTTAGGGGCCTTAGCTGGCGATCTGGGCTGTTTCCCTCTCGACCACGGAGCTTGTCCCCCGCAGTCTCACTGCTGCACTCCCACGTGACGGCATTCGGAGTTTAGCTGATCTCAGTAACCAATACGGCCCATCGACCAACCAGTCGCTCTACCTCCGCCACGCACCATGCAACGCTGCACCTAAATGCATTTCGGGGAGAACCAGCTATCACAGAGTTTGATTGGCCTTTCACCCCTACCCACAGCTCATCCCCCAGGTTTTCAACCCTGGTGGGTGCGGGCCTCCACGACGTCTTACCGACGCTTCACCCTGGCCATGGGTAGCTCACTCCGCTTCGGGTCTGCAGCATGCGACTCACGCCCCATTAGAACTCGCTTTCGCTACGGCTCCCCCACACGGGTTAACCTCGCCACACACCACAACTCGCAGGCTCATTCTTCAATAGGCACGCCATCACCACCCCAACAAGGCAGCTCTGACGGCTTGACAGCACACGGTTTCAAGACCTCTTTCACCACCCCTCACCGGGGCACTTTTCACCTTTCCCTCACGGTACTCGTCCACTATCGGTCACCAGGACGTATTTAGGCTTGACAGGTGGTCCTGCCAGATTCACACGGAATTTCACGGGCTCCGCGCTACTCGGGACCATGCCCACCGCAACCAGCGCAACTCCACCTACGGGACTCTCACCCTCTTTGGTTCCGGATCCCACCGGATTCGACTCACCACACTGGCCCCAGCGGAAGCCGGCAGACTCCCACAGGCACATCCCACAACCCCACACACGCAACAGCTGCCGCCTTGACACGCG